>JAHECB010000124.1 GCA_024641925.1 Betaproteobacteria bacterium | reverse complement strand
TGGGCTACCAACTCGTTGGCGGGCGCCTGCTACCGGGGGAAAAAAATGCGGTAGCCCAGTTCATGTACCAGGACGATGCCGGCAAGCGACTGACGCTGTACGTGACGCGTGAGGTGCCGGTGATCCCTGGCCAACCTGAAACAGCTTTCAAGTTTGGACAGGACGGCCCGACCCAGGTGTTTTATTGGGTGGACAAGTCGTTTGGGTACGCCTTGTCCAGCACGGTTGGCCGGGAAGAACTGCAGCGACTGTCGGCCGAGGTCTACCGCCAGCTTGAACATTGAAGCGCAGCGTCTTCAACCCACAAATCGCACGGCATGCTTGTACTGCACGGGCGCGCCAGCAACTGGCACCCTTGCTCAGTCCATGCCAACCCAGGAACTCAGGCGCCGTTCGTGGCGCGTGTGGCCGGCAGTGAGGCCCTGAGCTTTCAATTGAGCGGCGCGCATAGCCTGGACCTCGTCCAGCATGCTGCGTGGACTGAAGACCGCGCGCAGCAGCGCTGCGGCTTCGGTGGTGAAGCTGCTCCAGGCGCTGGTTTGCACCGGGGCTGTGTTGGCAGTGGAGGGCGCTAAAGTCTGGCCGATCGAGCGGGTGATGGTGTTCATGACGGATTCTTCGTGGACGACTGAAATGTGATGACCCGATGGTATCGGGTTTACCCGCATCTCGTAAACCCTCAGCTTGAGTGCGGTTTGCCAGCTTCAGCCCATCGCCGTCCGGTACTCACCCCCTCAAGGCTTCACACAACGTTTGCAAGACGCCCATGCCCACACTCATCTACAGCCACGATGCCTGCCTGAACCACCGCCCGGGAGATGGCCACCCGGAATCACCCAGCCGATTGGTCGCGGTGTTGAAGGCCCTGCGCACCCCGGACTTTGCTGAAGCCGAATGGCGTGAAGCGCCCCTGGGCACATCAGAACAGGTGCTGCGTGTGCACACCGCCGACTATGTCGAGCTGGTGCAGTCGCTCTCGCCCAGCCACGGGCTTCAACTGCTGGATGGTGGTGATACGGTCATGTCGCCCGGCACGCTGGAGGCCGTGATGCGCGGTGTGGGAGCGGCTTGTGCCGCCGTCGACGCCGTGATGGCCGGCGAGGCGCACAACGCGTTTGTGGCCACACGACCATGTGGCCACCACGCCGAGGCCGATCGGGCCATGGGCTTTTGCGTCTTCAACCAGGCCGCCATCGCGGCGCTGCACGCGCGAGCGGTGCATGGCATCCAGCGGGTCGCCGTGGTCGACTTTGACGTGCACCATGGCAATGGCACCCAGAACAGCTTCTATCGCGATCCTGATCTGTTTTACGGCTCCTGCCACCAGTCCAACTTTTACCCCGGCACCGGGGCGCGCCATGAAACCGGCATTGCCAACAACATCGTCAACGTACCGTTGCCCAGGCAATGTGGTTCTGCGGTGTTCCGCCAGCGATTCAGCGCCGAGCTGCTGCCGGCACTGCGGAATTTCGGTGCCGGCTTGATCATCATCTCGGCGGGCTTCGACGCCCATGAACTAGACCCCCTGGGTGGTCTGGATTTCACCGATGACGACTACCGTTGGGTGACCGCGGAATTGCTGGCCATAGCCCGGGAAACTGCGCTGTCGCGGGTGGTGTCTGTGCTGGAAGGCGGCTACAGCTTGGACGCCTTGGCCACCGCAACCGCCGTTCATGTCAAGACCTTGATGGCGGCTTGAGTCCCTGCGGAGTGAAGGGCAAACCCCGATGCGTCGATTCGGCAAAGTTGACCGCGGTCAATGGGTTGACCCTGTCTTCCGCTGCACGATAGCCAACGTTAGGAACATCGCAAGGACCACTTGAGTCCTTGCGGCAAACCACCTGGAGACCTACGATGAAAAAGCGAATCCTGAAAGCACCTTTGAAGACCGTTGCAAGCCTTTGCGCCGCCGCGCTGCTGGCCTTGGGCGCGGCCACGCCGGCCCTGGCCTGGGAGCCCAGCAAACCCGTCGAGTTCGTGGTGCCGGCCGGTACCGGCGGCGGTGCCGACCAGATGGCCCGCCTGATCCAGGGCATCATCGTCAAGCACAAGCTGATGAAAGAGTCGATGATTGTTGTCAACAAGTCCGGTGGCGCAGGTGCCGAGGGCTTCATGGATGTCAAGGAAGCCAAGGGCGACCCGAACAAGATCATCATCACCCTGTCGAACATGTTCACCACGCCCATGGCCACTGGCGTGCCCTTCAACTGGAAGGACATGACACCGGTTTCGATGATGGCGCTGGACCAGTTTGTACTGTGGGTCAATGCCGACAAGCCCTACAAGACCGCCAAGGACTACATCGACGCTGTGAAGGCCGCTGGCCCGAACAAGATGAAGATGGGTGGAACCGGCTCCAAGCAGGAAGACCAGATCATCACCGTAGGTCTGCAAAAGGCCACCGGCACCAAGTTCATCTACATCCCTTACAAGGGGGGTGGTGAGGTGGCAGTGCAGCTGGTGGGTGGCCACATCGACTCGACCGTGAACAATCCGATTGAGGCCGTGGCGCAATGGCGTGCTGGCAAGCTGCGCCCCCTGTGTGTGTTCGACAACGCGCGCATGCCCTACAAGGAAAAGGTCACGGACACCATGTCCTGGGCCGACATCCCCACCTGCACCGAGTCCGGCGTGCCCACCGACTACGTGATGTTGCGCGGCATCTTCATGGGCCCGGGCGTGTCCGCCGACGAGCTGGCGTACTACGTGGACTTGATGAAAAAAGTGCGCGAGACCCCGGACTGGAAGGACTTCATGCAGAAGGGCGCATTCAACACCACGTCCATGTCGGGTGCTGAATTCAAGGGCTGGCTGGAGAAGGCTGAGGCCAATCACCGTGAGCTGATGACCGAAGCCGGGTTCATGGCGAAGAAGTAAATATCGCCCGCAGCGGCCGGGTCCTCCGGCCGCTTTTTCTTGTCTGCTCTCGTTGGAGCCCCTGATGTCTCATCCGAATCTCAGCGAAGAAGCTGATAGTCCTGCCGTTGCCAAAAACAATACGGTGGATGCCGTGGTTGCCGTGTTGATGTTCATTCTCGGCGCGGTCGTGATCTGGGAGGCCCGCCGCCTGGGTGCCGGTTGGACCAGCGATGGGCCGGGCTCGGGTTACTTTCCGTTCTACATCGGCGTGATCATCTGCATCGGCAGTCTTGGCGTCTTCTACCAGGCCGTGTTCAGCAAGAGCAAGGACACGGGCACCTTTGTTGACCGCGTCCAGCTCAACCGGGTTGTGTCCGTGCTGGTGCCCGCCCTTGTTTATGTCTTTGCAGTGGTGTTCATCGGCCTGTATGTGGCGTCCGCCATCTACATCGCCCTGTTCATGATCATCCTGGGCAAGTACTCCCGCGGGAAGGCGGTGGTACTGGGCGTGTTGGTCATGGCCTTCTTTTTCATGATGTTCGAAGTCTGGTTCAAGGTGCCGCTCTACAAGGGCACGCTGGAGCCCTTGGCTTTCCTCGGTTACTAAGCGGTTGACTGTCAGCACGCTGCGGAGATTTCAGGATGGAAGAGTTCAACTCATTGATGCACGGCTTTGCCGTGATACTGACGCCGATGAACTTCGGATTGATGCTGATCGGCATCATCCTGGGGGTTCTGATCGGCGTGTTGCCCGGTCTGGGTGGCGCCAACGGCGTGGCCATCCTGTTGCCGCTGACGTTCACGATGTCGCCGACGTCGGCCATCGTGATGCTGTCGTGCATCTACTGGGGCGCGCTGTTTGGCGGCGCCATCACCTCCATCCTGTTCAACATACCGGGTGAGCCCTGGTCGGTGGCCACCACCTTTGACGGCTACCCCATGGCGCAGAAGGGCCATGCCGGGCGGGCGCTGACGGCGGCGTTCACGTCGTCATTTGTGGGCGCCTTCATCGCGGTGGTGATGATCACCTTCCTGGCGCCCCTGGTCGCCAAATTT
Source organism: Betaproteobacteria bacterium (assembly GCA_024641925.1). Taxonomy (GTDB): domain Bacteria; phylum Pseudomonadota; class Gammaproteobacteria; order Burkholderiales; family Burkholderiaceae_C; genus Rubrivivax. The sequence continues at coordinate 9,341 of JAHECB010000124.1, read as the reverse complement.
GCATTGAAGTTCGGGGCGCCCGAGTTCTTCGCGGTCTACCTGCTGACCTTCTGCAGCTTTGTGGGCATGGGCAAGGGCTCGCCCTTCAAGATTCTGTTGGCCATGGCCCTGGGTTTTGCGCTGGCGGCCGTGGGTCTGGATACCGTGACCGGCCAATTGCGACTGACCTTCGGGCAGACCGAACTGATGCGTGGATTCGACTTCCTGATCGCGGTGATCGGCCTGTTTGGTATCGGCGAGATTCTGCTGTCCATGGAAGAGGGCTTGGAATTCCAGGGCAAGACCGCCAAGATCAACCCCAAGGTCGTGTGGGAGACCTGGAAAGAGTTGCCCAAGTACTGGGTGACCTCCTTGCGCAGCGCCATGGTCGGCATCTGGATGGGCATCACCCCTGGGGGTGCCACACCGGCTTCTTTCATGAGCTACGGCCTGGCCAAGAAGATGTCGCGCACTGGCAAGAACTTTGGCAACGGCGAGATCGAAGGTGTGGTGGCGCCCGAAACGGCGGCACACGCCGCCGGCACCGCCGCCTTGCTGCCCATGCTGGCACTGGGCATTCCCGGTTCACCGACGGCCGCCGTCCTGTTGGGTGGCTTGCTGATCTGGGGCCTGCAACCCGGACCGCTGCTGTTTGTCGAGCAGAAGGAATTTGTCTGGGGCCTGATCGCCAGCATGTACCTGGGCAACATCGTGGGCTTGCTGGTGGTGCTGACCACGGTGCCGCTGTTTGCGTCCATCCTGCGCATTCCGTTTTCCATCATCGCGCCCGTGATCATCGTGATCTGCGCCATCGGCGCCTACACGGTTCACAACGCCATGCTGGACATCTGGTTCATGCTGGGATTCGGCGTCATCGGCTACGTCTTCAAGAAGCTGGACTACCCCCTGGCGCCGCTGGTGCTGGCGCTGGTGCTGGGCGACAAGGCCGAAGACTCGTTCCGACAGGCCATGCTGGTGTCGCAGGGCGACCTGGGCATCATGTACGAAAACGGGCTGGTAGGGACCATCACCACGCTGGCGCTGCTGATGCTGTTCTGGCCGCTGATCTCCAAGCTCATCGGCTTGGTGCGCCCGCCGAAGGTGGACGAATTCGCCGCCGATCGGCCTGTGGATTGACCCGGCAAAACGAGGAGTCGACAAAATGCCTGTGATCGCACTGACCCAGGGTATGGGTTCTCTGGCCCAAGACGTGGCCGAGCTCTTGGCCAAGGAATTGAAGCTCTCGACACTCGAGCATGAGGTGGCCCAGCATGTGGCTGACCAGATGCATGTGTCCAGGAGCCTGATCAACCGGATTCGCTCCGGCAAGGCCGGGGCGATCGAGCGCATGCGGACGGACGGCGACAGCATCGCCGTCTACACCGCACGTGCCCTGCTGGACGCAGCCGCAATCGGCAATGTGGTCCTGCGTGGCTGGGGAGCCACCGCGTTGCTGCATCCCGTTTCACACGTGCCCTGCATTCGCATCATGCGTCCCTTCGAAAAGCGGGTGCAGTGGCTGATGAAGGAGCTCGATACAGACGACATCGAACTCGCTGAACAGGAGATCAAGCGCAGCGACGACGCCAATGCCACCCGCATGCACCAGCAATTCGGTGTGAAGTGGAATGCCCCGGTGCTGTTCGACATGGTGCTCAACACCGACAGACTGTCGGTGGAGACCTGTGTACAACAGATCAAGTCGTTGTTGGGGCGGCCAGAATTTGCTGAAACGCCCGAGTCGCGTGCGCAGCTTCAGGGGCTGGCCTTGAGCGCGCATGTGCGCGCTGCCTTGCGCTCGCACGACGAGACCCATGGCGTGAACGTCACCATCGAGAGCGTTTCGGGGTCAGTCAAGCTCACGGGCATTGTGCTCAACGCACCCGAGAAGGCTGCCGCCGAGCAGGTTGCCGCCGCTGTGCCTGGCGTGAAGGCCGTGGTCAACCAGTTGCGCACGATGGCCAAAGGGCGCTAGTTCCGGTCCTGCAAGAATTGCACAGGCTCGTTGTCAGATCTTGCCGCGCTGCTTCAGCCTGCTCAGCGTCTCAGCGGACAAGTTCAGAAATGCAGCCAGTTCCTTCTTGGGGATGCGTTCTGCCAGTTCGGGGTACTTGCGCTCGAACCGGTGCACGCGGCCCGGCGCATCCAGCAAGTGCAGCGTAATGGTGTGCGCCATCACCTCGCTCATCAGGCGCATCACCTCGTACTCGAACACGCCCTTGAAACGCGGATGCCGGTCCATGAACTCGGTCCAGATCTGCATCGGCAACTTGGCCACACGCGCTTTGGTCAGGCAAACGATGCTGTACGGCGTCGGTTGGTTCAAGCGCCAGGCGGCATAGCTGGTTTCGATGTCGCGTTCGGCAGCAAACCGCAGGATCATTTCCTTGGCATCGGCATTGGCCACCACGCGCTTGAGCACGCCGCTGAGCACAAAGTACTGCTCCATCTCGTGAACACCTTGAAACAGCAACTGGTCGCCCTTGGCCGCGTCCACCACCACCAGGTGGCTGAGCAGTTCGTGGCGTTCGTCATCGCTCATGTCGCGCAGGACAACGTTATGCCCTAGTTCAACGCGGATGACGTTGCGCTGCGGGTGCCCTTCAATCGGCGTTGTGATCATCTCAAGCTTGCAAAAAAGCGGCCGACGGCACGGCGAATCACTGCCCGGCCAGAGGCAAATCTCGATTCTTGACCGCGGTCAACGGCAAAGATCAAGTCAATTTCCTATGATAAGTCCGGTCGTCAGCTGCGGTTCGCACCTTTGACGAGCCTGACCTTTACACAGACCCGCTACCCCGCAGGAGACACAACATGTCCTCGCAAGCCAGCACTGCTGCCTCAGAAACCATCGACGGATTCCACCTGGTCATTGATGCGCTCAAGCTCAATGGCATCGACACGATTTTTGGACTGCCCGGCATTCCCATCACCGACCTGACCCGCATGGCGCAGGCCGAAGGCATGCGTGTCATTTCCTTCCGCCATGAACAGCACGCTGGCAACGCTGCCGCCGCTGCGGGTTTCCTGACGCAAAAGCCGGGCATTTGCCTGACCGTGTCGGCGCCGGGATTCCTGAACGGCCTGACGGCGCTGACCAACGCCACCACCAACTGCTTCCCGATGATCCTGATCAGCGGCTCCAGCGAGCGCGAGATCGTGGACCTGCAGCAGGGCGACTACGAAGAGATGGACCAGTTGGCCATCGCCAAGCCCTTGTGCAAGGCCGCTTTCCGCGTGCTGCACGCCGAAGACATCGGGGTGGGCATTGCGCGTGCCATACGCTCTGCATTGTCGGGTCGCCCGGGGGGTGTCTACCTCGACTTGCCGGCCAAGCTGTTTGCACAGACCATGGACGCTGCCGCTGGCAAGCGGTCGCTGATCGAGGTGGTTGACCCGGCACCCCGCCAGATCCCGGCGCCCGACAGCGTGCAGCGCGCACTGGCCCTGCTGAAAGGCGCCAAGAAGCCGCTGATCCTTTTGGGTAAGGGCGCTGCTTACGCGCAAGCGGACGCCGAGATTCGCGAACTGGTCGAGCGCACCGGCATCCCGTATCTGCCCATGTCCATGGCCAAGGGCCTGCTGCCTGACACCCACGAACAGTCTGCATCCGCGGCGCGCTCTTACGTGCTGGCCGAAGCCGACGTGGTGATGCTGGTCGGCGCGCGCCTGAACTGGCTGCTGTCGCACGGCAAGGGCAAGACCTGGGGCAATGAAAAGGCGATGGCGCGCCAGTTCATCCAGATCGACATCGCGCCAACCGAAATCGACAGCAATGTGGCCATCGCAGCACCGCTGATCGGCGACATCGGCTCCTGCGTATCGGCGCTGCTGGGCGGCGTTGACAAGAACTGGGCCAAGCCGCCCGCCGATTGGACCGGTGCCATTGCGGACCGCAAGGACAAGAACCTGTCCAAGATGGCCGAAACCCTGGCCAAGAACCCGTCGCCCATGAACTTCCACAGCGCGCTGAACGTGGTGCGCAACATCGTCAAGGACAACCCGGAGGCCATGCTGGTCAACGAAGGCGCCAACACGCTGGACTTCACCCGCAGCATCGTGGACATGTACCTGCCGCGCAAGCGTCTGGACGTGGGCACCTGGGGCATCATGGGCATCGGCATGGGCTTTGCTGTGGCCGCGGCCGTGACCACAGGCAAGCCAGTGATTGCCATCGAAGGTGACAGCGCCTTTGGCTTCTCCGGCATGGAAGTGGAAACCATTTGCCGCTACAACCTGCCAGTGTGTGTGGTGGTCTTCAACAACAACGGCGTGTACCGCGGCACCGACGTCAACCCGTCGGGCACCGCCGACGTGGCGCCCACCGTTTTTGTCAAGAACGCCCGCTACGAAATGATGATGCAGGCCTTTGGTGGGGTGGGCGTCATGGCCAGCACGCCGGCCGAGCTGGACAAGGCCATGCGCGAGGCCGTGGCTTCGGGCAAGCCCACCTTGATCAATGCCATCATCGACGAAACGGCCGGCACCGAAAGCGGCCGCATCACCAGCCTGAACCCGTCGACGGCCAAGAAATAATCGCCGACCCGAACTTTTCCATCAGTACCTGCACCACCCTAGGAGTCAAGAACCATGTCAGACAATCTCCCCCTCAAAGGCATCAAGATCATCGACTTCACGCACGTGCAAGCCGGCCCGGCCTGTACCCAGATGCTGGCCTGGTTTGGCGCTGACGTGATCAAGGTCGAGCGCCCCGGTTCCGGCGACGTCACCCGCAGCCAGCTGCGCGACGTGCCCGGCGCCGACGCGCTGTACTTCACCATGCTCAACAGCAACAAGCGCTCGCTGACGCTGGACACCAAGAAGCCCGAAGGCAAGGCCATCCTGGAAAAGATGATCCAGGAATCCGACGTCATGGTCGAGAACTTCGGCCCCGGCGCGCTGGACCGCATGGGCTTCACCTGGGAGCACATCCAGAAGCTGAACCCCGGCATGATCCTGGCGTCTGTCAAGGGCTTCAGTGACGGCCACCATTACGAAGACCTGAAGGTCTACGAAAACGTGGCCCAGTGCGCTGGCGGCGCCGCTTCCACCACCGGCTACTGGAAGGGCGAAAACTCAGGCCCCACCATTTCTTCGGCAGCGCTGGGTGACTCCAATACCGGCATGCACCTGGCCATCGGCATCCTGACGGCCTACATCGGCAAGCAGAAAACCGGCAAGGGCCAAAAGGTGGCCGTGTCGATGCAGGACGCCGTGCTGAACCTGTGCCGCGTGAAGATGCGCGACCAGCTGCGTCTGGACAAGGTGGGCTACCTGGAAGAGTACCCGCAATACCCGCACGAAATGGACGCCTTCAAGGACGGCGTGGTGCCGCGCGGCGCCAATGCCGGCGGTGGCGGCCAGCCGGGCTGGATCCTGAAATGCAAGGGCTGGGAGACCGACCCCAACGCCTACATCTATTTCACCATCCAGGGTCATGCCTGGGGCCCCATCTGTGACGCGCTGGGCCGGCCGGAGTGGAAGGACGACCCGGCGTACAACACGCCGGCCGGCCGCCAGCCGCACATCATGGACATCTTCGGCACCATCGAGAAGTTCATCTCGGACAAGACCAAGTACGAAGCCGTGGACATCTTCCGCAAGTTCGACATCCCGTGCGCGCCCGTGCTGTCGATGAAAGAACTGCTGCATGACAAGAGCTTGCGTGCCAGCGGATCCATCGTCGAAGTGCCGCACAAGGTGCGTGGCAGCTACTTCACGGTGGGCAGCCCCATCAAGTTCTCGGGCATGAAGCCCAACGTCACGGCATCGCCGCTGCTGGGCGAGCACACCGATGAGGTGCTGGCCGAACTGGGTTACAGCGCTGCGCAGATCGCCGAAGCGCACGCAGCCAAGGCTGTGTAAGAACGTCCAGCCAGCCGTTGCGCTCATCGCGACAGCTGGCCCCGTTCTGATTCTGTCGGCGGCGCCCCTCGTGGGCGCCGTCGTCGCTTGAAGTGATTGCCCGTGGAGGTTCCGTTGGCCCAGAATCCTGACCTGAACGACCTGGTGACCGCCATCGGCGACGCCATCATGGTTTGTGATGCCAGTGGTGCCGTGATCCTGTGGAACCCGGCTTGTGAACGCATGTTCGGCTTCACCGAGGCCGAAGCCCTGGGTCAGTCCATGGACATGATCATTCCCGAACGACTGCGCAAGCGGCACTGGGACGGTTACCACCACACCATGGCCACCGGCATCACCAAATACGGTACCGACTTGCTGCGGGTGCCCGCGGTGGACAAGGCCGGCCGCGCCATGTCGATTGCCTTTACCGTGGCGATGCTGCACGACGCTGATGGCAAGGTCATCGCCATCGCCTCGGTGATCCGCGACGAGACGGCAAGATTCGGCGAAGAACGTGCGCTGAAAAAACAAGTCACCGAGTTGCAGGCCGAACTGGCCCAGCACAAGGGCGCGGCCTGATCGGGCCTTTGCGACGACCATCCAGGACATCCGAGACATGAACACCGTCACCATCCCCATCGTCGACGAAAGCAGCCTCCGGCAGCGCAAGCGCCAGGCGCCCAAAGGTCGGCGGGTATTGCCAGAAGCGCTGCTGGAAGTTCAGGAATTGCTGGGCACCGAACCGCGCCGGCGCGACCTTCTGATCGAACACCTGCACAAGCTGCAGGACCAGTTTGGACACCTGTCCACCGCACACATGGCGGCATTGGCGCAAGAAATGCGGCTGCCGCAGGCGGAGGTGTTTGAAGTGGCCAGCTTCTACCACCACTTCGACATCGTGCGCGAAGGTCAGGATGCACCCGCGGGCCTGACGGTGCGGGTGTGTGACGGCCTGTCGTGCGAAATGGCGGGTGCTGGCGATCTGCTGAAGCGCCTGCCGGCGCTGCTGGGCCAAGAGGTGCGTGTGATCGCGGCGCCCTGCATCGGACGCTGCAACCAGGCACCTGCCGTGGCCGTGGGGCAGAACGCCGTGCCGCACGCCGACGTGGCTGCGGTGGTTGCGGCAGCGGCACCTGGACGGGCTGCGCATGCGGTGAAGCCGGTGCCGGCGCAGGTCAGCGCACAGGCTTATGTGGCGGGCGGCGGCTATCAGTTGCTGCAGGCCTGCCTGAGTGGCCAGCGCGACGTGGAATCGGTCATCAAGAGTTTGGAGGACGCCGGCCTGCGTGGCCTGGGCGGTGCCGGATTCCCGGCCGGGCGCAAATGGCGCATCGTGCGTGCCGAGGCCGGTCCGCGCCTGATGGCCGTCAACATCGACGAAGGCGAGCCCGGCACCTTCAAGGATCGTGTGTTGCTGGAACGCGACCCGCACCGTTTCATTGAAGGCATGCTGATTGCGGCCTGGGCTGTGGGCATAGAAGACGCCTACATCTACCTGCGCGACGAATACCACGCCTGCCGCACCATGCTGGAAGCCGAGCTGGCCGCACTGCCGGCGTTGTTGGCGCCGATGCTGAAAGCGGCGGGGCCCGACGCCAAGCTGCCGCAGCTGCATCTGCGCCGTGGTGCGGGGGCCTACATCTGCGGTGAAGAGTCGGCCATGATCGAAAGCATCGAAGGCAAACGCGGCATGCCGCGGTTGCGGCCGCCTTACGTGGCGCAGGTGGGCCTGTTTGGCCGGCCGACGCTGGAGCACAACTTCGAAACCCTGTACTGGGTGCGTGAACTGGTGGAAAAAGGCGGCGCCTGGTTTGCGCAGCATGGCCGGCACGACCGCAAGGGCCTGCGGTCCTTCTCAGTGTCGGGCCGCGTCAAGAATCCCGGCGTCAAACTGGCCCCCGCGGGCATCACCATCCAGGAACTGATCGATGAACACTGCGGCGGCATGCTGGTTGGCCACACGCTGTACGGCTACCTGCCCGGCGGTGCTTCGGGCGGCATCCTGCCAGCCAGCCTGAACCAGGTGCCGCTGGACTTTGACACCCTGCAGCCCTACGGGTGTTTCATCGGTTCGGCTGCTGTCATCGTGCTGTCGCAGCACGATACGGCCACAGCAGCCGCGCGCAACATGATGCGCTTCTTCAAGCACGAGTCCTGCGGCCAGTGCACGCCCTGCCGCAACGGCACGGCCAAGGCCTCGGCGCTGATCGAACAAGACCATTGGGACCTGGATTTGTTGAGCGACTTGTCCACCGTCATGCGTGACGCGTCCATCTGCGGCCTGGGCCAGGCCGCACCCAACCCCATCGACTGCGTGGTGAAGTACTTCCCCCACGAGTTGAAGTAGTCGGAGCACAGCACATGAACGCAATCACCAAAGCCGAAGCCCAGCAACTGCAGGACCCCAGCGTCGACTTCAAGCTCAACGGCCGCGACGTGCAGGCCCGCGGCGGCGAAACCATCATCCAGGTGGCGCAGCGCGAAGGCATCGAGGTGCCTCACCTCTGCTACAAGCCGGGCATGGAAACGGCGGGCAACTGCCGCGCCTGCATGGTAGAAGTGGCCGGCGAACGTGTGCTCGCGCCGTCGTGCTGCCGCGCGCCCACCACCGGCATGGTGGTCACCACCAACAGCGAACGCGCCGTGAAGTCGCAGAAGCTGGTGCTGGAACTGCTGCTGGCCGACGTGGCCGAAAGCACCTACACGCGCCACAGCGAACTGGACCAGTGGGCGCAAAAGCTTGAAGTGAGCGCGCCGCGCTTCAAGGCGCGTGAACAGACACCGGCCGACCTGTCGCACCCGGCCATCGCCGTGAACCTGGACGCCTGCATCCAGTGCACCCGCTGCGTGCGTGCCTGTCGCGACGAGCAGGTCAACGACGTCATCGGCCTGGCTTTCCGCGGCGACCACGCCAAGATCGTGTTTGACATGGACGACGCCATGGGCGCGTCCACCTGCGTGGCCTGCGGCGAATGTGTGCAGGCCTGCCCCACGGGTGCGCTGATGCCGGCGCGCGAAGCGGCGCTGACCGTGCCCGACAAGCAGGTGCCCTCCGTTTGCCCATATTGCGGCGTGGGCTGCCAGCTGACCTACAACGTCAAGGACAACAAGATCCTGTTTGTGCAGGGCCGCGACGGCCCGGCCAACCGCGAGCGCCTGTGCGTGAAAGGCCGCTACGGCTTCGACTACGCCCACCACCCGCACCGCTTGACCAAACCGCTGATCCGCCGCGCCGACGCGCCCAAGACCGGCAACTTCACGATGGACCCCACCCGGGTGCTGGACGTGTTCCGCGAAGCCAGCTGGGAAGAAGCGCTGGCGCTGGCCGGCGGCAAGCTCAAGACCCTTCGCGACACGCACGGCAAGAAATCGCTGGCCGGCTTTGGATCAGCCAAAGGCAGCAACGAAGAGGCCTACCTGTTCCAGAAACTGGTGCGCACCGGCTTTGGCAGCAACAACGTCGACCATTGCACACGCCTGTGCCATGCCTCGTCGGTGGTGGCGCTGCTGGAAGG
>JAHECB010000123.1 GCA_024641925.1 Betaproteobacteria bacterium | reverse complement strand
TGGACGCTGTTCATGGCCGCACACCTGGGCAGTGGCAAGCCCATGGACAAGGCGCAATACGACATCGACGCGGCCTTTGACAAGCTCAAGAGCCTGAAGCCGCAAGTGCTGAATGTGTACTCGGTGATGTCGCAGGCCTTCAATCTGCTGGAACAGGGCGAAATCACCATGTTGGCCGGCAACTTCAGCAGCTACACGCTGCCACGCAAGGCAGAAGGCGCGCCGGTGGACCTGGCCGCGCCGAAAGAAGGCATCTTTGCCATGCCCAGTGGCATCTGCCTGGTCAAGGGTGGTCCCAACCCGGCGCTGGCCAAGGCCTACGTCAACGAGATGCTGGGCGCCGAACTGCAAGCCAAGATCGCAGAATTCTCGGCCTCGCTGCCGGCCAATACCGAGGTGCCGCCCACGGCAGCCACGCCCAAGGGGGTCGAGATCTTTTCGCCCGATTGGGCCTTCGTGGCCAAGAACCGAAAGGAATGGATCACACGCTTCGACAAGCTGATGGCAGCCTGAGGCAGGCCATGCCACACCTGCAGGTCAGCGGCGCGGTCAAGCGCTTCGGGGCGCATACCGTGGTCGACCAGCTGGACTTTGCCGTCGAGCGCGGCGAGCTGGTGTCGCTGCTGGGGCCATCGGGCTGCGGCAAGACGACACTGCTGCGTTTGGTCGCGGGTCTGGTTGCTGCCGACAGCGGGCAGATCCTGCTGGCCGGCCGCGAGCTGTCCAAGGTGCCGGCACACCGACGCAATGTGTCGGTGGTGTTCCAGAGCTATGCCTTGTTCCCGCACCTGAGCGTGCGCGAAAACGTGGCCTTCGGTCTGCGCGCGCGCAAGGTGGCCGCCGCCGAAGCCGCGCCGCGCGTCGAAGAAGCGCTGGCGCTGGTGCGCATGCAGAGCTTTGCCGACCGCGCGGTGACACAACTGTCCGGCGGCCAGCAGCAGCGCGTGGCGGTGGCGCGTGCCCTGGTGGTGCAGCCCGACCTGCTGCTGCTGGACGAACCCTTTTCGGCGCTCGACCGCAAGCTGCGCGAGACGATGCAGATCGAGCTGAAGTCGCTGCTGAGAGCCCGCGGCATGACCACCGTGTTTGTCACCCATGACCAGGACGAAGCGTTGACCGTTTCGGACCGCATCGCGGTGATGAACGAAGGGCGCATCGAACAGTTCGCCGACCCCGGCACCCTGTACGCGCGCCCGGCCACGGCCTTTGCACTGGACTTCGTGGGCCTGTCCACCCGACTGGCCGGGCGCGTGACGCAGGCCGCCGGCCGGCGGCTGACCCTGGAAACCGCAGCCGGCGCCGTGCTCGCCGATGCCGACTTTGCCATCGGCGCGCAGGTGGTGGTGGGCGTGCGTCCCGAACGCATCCAGCTGGGTGCGGGCGGTGCTGATGACAACACGCTGCAGGCCTCGGTCAGCGATGTCGTGCCGCTGGGCGCACGCACCCACGTATACGCCCAGGCCGACGAGGGCGACCGCCTGCTGTGCGAACTGCCTGGCGCCACCTCGATGGCCGGTGTGCGCCCGGGTGACAAGATCATGCTGAACTGGCCGGTCGCGGACACGCTGGTCTACCCGGCACCATCATGACGTCGGCGCGGCGCATCGACGGCTTCGCCTGGCTGGCCGCGCCAGCGCTGGCATACCTGGGCGTGCTGTACGCGCTGCCGCTGGCCCTGCTGCTGTTCAAGAGCTTCAGCGCCGGCGGCAGCTTTCCGTCCTTTGCCGGTTACGCCGAATTTTTTGGCGACAGCTTTCACCTGAACATCCTGTGGCGCACGCTGCGCGTGGCGCTGCTGGTCACCGCACTGTCGCTGCTGCTGGCCTACCCCACGGCCTTTGTGCTGGCGCGTGCGCGCGGCGCGGCGCAGACCATCATCCTGATCGCCATGGTGCTGCCGCTGGCCGTGGGTGTGGTGGTGAAGACCTTTGCCTGGTCCATCCTGTTCCGCAGCGACGGCCTGCTCAACAAGACGCTGATGGGCATCGGTCTGACCGATTCACCGGTCCGCATGCTGTTCACCGAGCCGGCGCTGGTGCTCGCCGCGGCCAATGTGTTTCTGCCCTTCATGGTCCTGCCCATCTACGCCGTCGTGCGCCAGCTCGACCCGCGGCTGGTCGAGGCCGCCGCCACGCTGGGTGCCACGCCGCTGCACGGCTTCCTGCGTGTGGTGTTGCCGCTGACGCTGCCCGGTGTGGTGGCCGGTGCCGCTTTCGTGTTTTCGATGGCCGTGTCGATGTACGTGATACCCAGCCTGATCGTCGGCGAACGCAGCCAGACGCTGGCCATGCTGATTGCACGGTCCTACCTGTTCCTGCGCGACGAACAACTGGGCTCGTCGATGTCAGCCATCCTGCTGGCGATTGCGGTTGCGGTAGTGATGGGCAGCAGTGCCCTGGTGCGCCGGCTGGGCGGGGGCCGCAGATGAACGGCACCGAAAGAATCGCCCGCGCCGCCAGCTGGGCCGTCGCCGCAGTGGTGGTGCTGTTCCTGCTGGGCCCCCTGGTGGTGACGGTGGTGGTGTCCTTCACCTCGTCATCGATCTACACCCTGCCGCCGCCGGAATGGTCGCTGCGCTGGTATGCGGCGCTGGCGCGCAAGCAGGGGCTGGCCGAAGCGGTGGGGCTGTCGGTGCAGATTGCGGTGTTGTCCACGGTGCTGGCGCTGGTGCTGGGCACCATGGCCGCCATAGCGGTGGTGCGTGGGCGCTTTGCCGGGCGCGAGGCCATTGCCACGTTTGCCGTCAGCCCGCTGATGATGCCGGGGCTGGTGGTGGGTGTGGCGCTGCTGCAGGCCTTTCGGGGCGCGGGGCTGCGCGATGCCTGGATCAGCCTGATCCTGGCGCACGTGGTGGTCACCCTGCCCTTTGTGATGCGCACGCTGCTGGCCGCGCTGGAGCGCTTCGACTTCACGCTGATCGACGCTGCGCGCACCCTGGGGCTGAGCTACCCGCAGGCCGTGCTGAAGGTGCTGGCGCCGGGGCTGGCGCCAGCCTTTCTGACCTCAGGTCTGTTTGCCTTTCTGGCGTCGATGGACAACTACCCGATCTCGATTTTCCTGACCGACGCGCGCAACAAGACACTGCCCATCAAGATGCTGCAGTACCTGGAAGAACAGCCCGACCCCACACTGGCCGCCATCTCCACCGGGCTGATCGTGCTGGCACTGATTGCGCTGGCCGTGGGCTCACGCGCCGTGGGCCTGAACCGCATGGTGCACTGAGGCACAAGCCATGAACATCCTGCTGCTGAACCCCAACATGACGGTGGGCATGACCGAAGCCATGACACGCGTGGCCACGGGCGCCTTGGGGCCGGGCACCACACTGTTGCCCGTGACCGCCGAGACGGGCTTCCCCTACATCTCGTCGCGCGCCGAGGCGCAAGTGGCTGGCGCCATTGCACTCGACATGATTGCGCAGCACCGGCACGAAGTGGACGCCGTGGTGATCGCCGCGTTCGGTGACCCCGGCTTGCTGGCGGCACGCGAACTGTTTGACCTGCCGGTGGTCGGCATGGCCGAGGCCGCAATGCTCAGCGCACTGCTGCTGGGTCAGCGTTTTGCCTTTGTCACGTTCACGCGGCACATGCGGCCATGGTACGAGCAGTCGGTGCAGCAAGCCGGCCTGCAAAGCCGCTTTGCCGGTGTGCGCACGCCTGACACCGGGTTTCGATCGGTGGCCAGCGTGCAGGACGAACTGTTTGATGAGCTGCGCGAACTGGTGCAGCAGGCGGTGGACCAGGACGGCGCCGATGTCGTGATCCTGGCCGGCGCGCCGCTGGCCGGTCTGGCGCAGCGCTACACCGACGCGCCGGCCGTGCTGGTGGACCCCATCAGCGCTGCAGTCACACAGGCCGAGGCCCTGGTGCGCCTCGCGCCGCGCGGCGCCCATGCCGGGTCGTTTGCACGGCCGCCAGCCAAGGCCTGCACGGGCTTGCCAGCGGCGCTGGCAGCTCGTCTGGACCACACAGACACCTGAGCCTTCGCGGGTCAGATCGGGGTTGGGGCCTTTGACTTCGAAGTTCCGATGTTTGGACGCTGCACCCGAGGGTGCCGACCGTCAGCGGCATCTGGAAGATTTGACCGGTCAATGGAGCGCAAGAGGGCCGTTGCGGAAACCAGAGGCCGCGACCGTTGAAGGCCAGTTGGCCCCCTCGATTGAGGGGTGATGGTCAACTGCTCGCAATTGACAATGTGTGATTCTGGAGCCCACACTGTACCGGCTGTACGGTGACGATACGGCCGTGCAATTGGCGTTTTCATGTGCGCCGGTCGGTGTGCATGTTCTCATCCACGTATCAACCGGAAGGAAACCCATGCTGCCTCGACAAATCACCCTGGCCACCGCCTTGGTCGCCGCCGTAGCGGCCACACCGGCCCACGCCATCAAGTACGGCGAACTGGACCAGCAAGCCCATCCGCAGGTCGGCCTGATGGTGGCGCTTGACCAGGACAACAACCCGATGTGGCGCTGCAGCGGCACGATGATCTCGTCTACCGTCTATCTGACTGCAGGGCACTGCACCTCAGGCGCCGCGCGTGTGACGATCTGGTTCGACAGTGATGTTGAATCGGGCATCCCGGCCAACAAGTACCCATACACCGGCCAAGTCAGCGGCACGCCCCACACCCATCCGCTGTTCCTGACGGCGTCGTTTGTGGTCAACGACGTCGGCGTGGTCGTGTTGGACCAGGATCAAATCGGGCCTGGCCCCTACGCCACACTGCCGGCGGAAGGCCAATTGAATGCTCTGGAGAGCCGACGTGGCCTTCAGGACCGCACCTTCACCGCCGTCGGCTATGGCTTGCAGTGGATCAACCCGGTTTTCGTTGAGGCCGCACGTGTGCGCATGCGGGCTTCGCCAAAACTCCTGCAGATCAACACACCGGGCTTCACCGGCGACTTTTCCATCCTGCTGTCCAACAACCGCTCGACGGGCGGTACCTGCTTCGGCGACTCGGGCGGTCCGAACTTCATCGGCGATTCGCTGGTGGTCGGCGGCGTCACGTCGTTTGGCATCAACGGCAATTGCGCGGGCACGGGCGGCGTGTTTCGCATGGACACCAAAAACGCGCTCGACTTTGTGCGCCCCTTCCTCCCGCAATGACGGCTTGAACAGGGTTGCCGACCGCCTCAAGCGGTCGGCCTGCGCCCCTTTACCGTGGGACTCGAATTCGGCTTCAGCTGGCAACGCATGTAGCGCGAAAGCCCTTGCTCGCCACCCGTTGAGGCTGTGCTTGTCCGCATGGAAACCAACCCCTGTCGCGAGGCGCCTTTTCCTGGTTCCTTGTCGACACAGCCATTCCAGGCGTTCAAAGACTGGCCCCCGGCGGCACGTTGGCCAACCAGTGCCGTGCCACCGCATCGCGCCGCGCAAACCAGACCCGCCCCGCCCCTGCCTGCTGCATGTGCGACAGCGCCGTCTGCAGCCCACCCACCCGCGCCGCACGGCCGATGATGCGCAGGTGCAGACCGATGGACAGCATCTTGGCGCCGTGGGCCGACTCGCGCAACAGCCAGTCAAACGCGTCGATCACGTAGTCGGCAAAGTCCTGGCCGCGCACAAAACCCTGGGTGCCGAAAAATCGCATGTCATTGGTGTCGAAGGCATATGGCAGCACCAGGTGCGGCTTGCCGGCCACGAGCAGGTAGTACGGCAGGTCGTCGTTGTAGGCGTCGCTGTCGTACAGAAACCCGCCATGCTCCACCAGCAGGCGGCGGGTGTTCACCGAAGGGCTGCTCTTGGTGTGCCAGCCCACGGGTGCGACGCCAGCCACGCGGGCAATTTCCGAATGGGCCCGCGCGATCAGCGCGCGCTCGTGCGTTTCGTCCATGCCCGCGTGGGCTTCCCAGCGCCAGCCGTGTGAACAGATTTCGTGGCCCTGCGCCACGGCATGCTGCGCCAGCCAGGGCACACCGATCAGCGACCGCGCGCAGGCGTTCAACGTCATCGGCACACCGGCCTCGTCCACCACGCCGGCAATGCGGTGGTAGCCCACACGGGTGCCGTATTCGAAGTGCGACGCCAGGCACAGGTCGGGCGCGCCCAGCACCGGCTGCGTCACCTCGTGCACCGCCTCGTTGGCCTCGTCACCGTCGGCCAGCGACAGCTCCGCGCCCTCTTCCACGTTCAGCACCAGCGACACCGCCAAACCGGCGCCGCCGGGCCAGCGCACCTGCGGCGGGTTCTGGCCGTAGCCCAGGAAGTTGCGTGTGTTCATCATGCGTTGCAGCGTATCAAGGTGCGGGCCTGCATCACGGCGCAGGCCATGCCGTCAAACACCGGCACACCGCAGCGTGCCGCCAGCGCCGGGGCGTATCCGCACAGCACCGCACCGGCCAGCACCAGGGCTTCGGCGCCCGCGACCTGCAGCCGGGCGCCGGCGGCTACCAGCACGGCCAGCACCGCGCTGTCGACGTCGGCGGTGGTGGGCAAAAAAGCCGTGGGCGCCTCGGGTGCGTCAACACCCACCACACGGCTGGCCAGACCGATCTGCGCCACGCGCTGCAGGTACAGCGGTGCCAGCGCCGGGCCCAGTGTCAGCAGGCCCACACGGCGCACACGCAGGCAGGCGGACATCAAGGCCGCTTCGGTCATGCCGACCACCGGGCGGTTGGGGCTGCGCTGACGCAAGGCATCGGCCGCGCCGTCCAGCGAAATGCCCAGCAGCACCGCATCGGCCTGTGCGGCGTGGGCGTCAAACAGGGCTTCGGCATGGCGGTCGGCCAGGGCCAGGGTGGCCACGTCGCGCACCACGGCAGGTTCACCGCGGGCGTTGACCGACTCGATGGTTTCGCCGGGTTCCAGCACGGCCCGCGCAGAGGCCGTCAAGCGCGCCGTGATGTGGGCCGAACTGTTGGGGTTGATCAGCAGGTAGCGGGTGGGCACGGCGGTGGGCGGCATCAATGTGCGGCATCAGCCAAAACCAGGGGCGGCCAGCACCAGGGTCTGTTGCCCTGGGCCTCAAAGGCTTGGCCCAGGGCCAGCAAGGCAGCGTCGCTGCCATAGGGCGTTATCAACTGCAGACCGATGGGTAAACGGTCCGGTAGAGGGGCCGGCAGACGATCAGCAGTTTCCACTGGCACATTCAGCCCTGGCAAGCCCGCAGCGTTGACCCAGCCCGTGAAGATGGCATGGCCCCGCGGGCCGACGGGCTGGCCAGCAATGGTGGGCGGGTGCGTCACATCGGCCGGCCAGGGCATGGCCGCTGAGCTGGGCATGGCAATCAGGTCGAACCGCTCGAACAAACGCGCGGCGTCGCGCCGCAGTTGGGCAGCGGTTTCCAGCACCTGCCACAAGGTGGTGGCCGGCAGCGCCGCGCCCTGGTCGGCCATGTCGCGATATCGCGGGCCGGCACCTTCGCGCCAGTGGGGCACCCGGTTGAACAGCCACGCCAGGCCGATCTGCCCCACTTGCGGCCAGGCCGCGGTCAGCGCCGACAGGTCCAGCGGCAGCGAACCCGTGGTGACCTGGTGCCCCATGGCCTGCAGCCGTTGGGCACCGCCTGCACAAGCAGCGGCAATGGCCGGGTCGACGGGCGCGTTGTCCAGCGTGGGCACGTACAGCACGCGCAGGGTCTGCGACAGTGGGCGCTGAGCGCCGACGGCGGCAAACGAATCCGGGTCGGCCGCATGGGGCCCGGCCAGTACATCAAACAGCAACTGCAGATCCGCCATGCGGCGTGCGATGGGGCCCACCACTTCAAAGTCCAGCAGCAGCGGTGGCAAGGCGTGTTCACGCGCGATGGCGCCAATGGACGGTTTGAAGCCCACCAGGCCGGTGTAACCCGCAGGCCGCCGCGTGCTGCCGCCACCATCGGTGCCCAGCGCCAACGGCACCATGCCCGATGCCACCGCGGCCACCGAGCCGCCGCTGCTGCCACCCGGTGTCAAACGCCGGTCCCAGGGGTTGCGCGTGGTGCCAAACAGCGTGTTGTGGGTGTAACCCTCCAGGGTGAATTCCGGCACGTTGGTCTTGCCCACGATCACCAGGCCGGCGGCGCGCGCACGGGCCACCGCCAACTCGTCGCGCTGCGGCACGTGGTGGCGGCCGGACTCGCTGCCCCAGGTGGTGGGCAGGTCGGCGGTCGGCAGGTTGTCCTTGATGGCGATGGGTACGCCGTCCAGCGGCGACAGCGGTTCACCGCGTGCATGGCGATGGGTGCTGGCCTGGGCATCGGCGCCGGCGGCATCGGCACGCAAGGCCACGAAGGCGTTCAGCGTGGGGTTCAGCTTGTCGATGCGCGCCAGGCTCGCTTCCAGCACCTGCAGCGGCGTCAGCCTGCGGGCGCGAAATTCGACGGCCAGTTCTGCCGCACCCCACTGCCAGATGGTATTCATGTTGTGCTCATCCCGCGCGCATCTGTGCCGGCAGCCAGGTGGCGATGCCCGGCACGGCAATCAGCAGCAAGGTGAAGGCCACCATGATCACCACATAAGGCACAGCGCCCCACATGGCGTCGCGGATGCCGCCGCTGTCAGGCCGGATGCCGTGCACCACAAACAGGTTCATGCCCACCGGCGGCGTGATCATGCCCAGTTCACACATCAGCACGATGAAGATGCCGAACCACACCGGGTCCACCCCCAGGTGGCTGACGATGGGAAAGGTGATGGGGATGGTGGCCACCATCATGGACAGCACGTCCATGAACATGCCCAGGATGAAATAGAACACCATCAAGGCCAGCAGCATCTGCACGGGCGACAGGCCAAACGACGTAACCCACTTCGTCATCACATCGGCCACACCGGTCAGGCTGATGGTCAGGTTCAGCACAAAGGCCGTGGTGATGATCAGCAGAATCATGCCGCTGGTCTTGGCGGTCTGCACAAAACACTGCTGCAGCAACGCCCAGCGCAAGCGGCCGCTGCGCCAGGCGAAAAACAGCGACACCATCACGCCCAGCGCGGCGGACTCGGTGGTGGTGGCCACACCGCCGTACAGGCTGCCCATGACCACAAAAAACACCACCGCAGGTGGCAGCAGGTCTTTCAGCAGCCGCAGGCGCCGCGCCAGTGGCACGGCGTCTTCGCGCCACTCGGCGCCCGTGAGCAGCGCGTAAGCCATGATGAACAGCATGAAACAGCCGGTCAGCAGCAGCCCGGGCACGATGCCAGCGATGAACAACTGGCCGATCGAGGTGTCGGTGATCGAGCCGTAGACGATCATGTTCACCGACGGCGGGATCAGGATGCCCAGCGTGCCGCCGGCCGCAATCGACCCCAGCGACAGGTGCATGGGGTAGCCGCGCTTGTGCAGCGACGGCAGGGCCACCGTGCCGATGGTGGCAGCCGTGGCCACCGACGAACCCGAGGTGGCCGCAAACACCGCACTGCAGCCCACGCCGGTGTGCAGCAGCCCGCCTGGCAGCCGGCCCAGCCAGGCCGCCAGCGCACCGAACATGCGGTCGGCGATACCGCTGCGCAGCAGCAGTTCGCCCATCAGCACAAACATTGGAATCGAGGTCAGCAGGTTGTCGTTGTGCACACCCCAGATCACGGGTGCGATCGAGTTCATGAACGGCAAGCCATAGGCCAGCATGCCGCCGCCAATGCCCACCGCCGCCATCGCCACGGCGATGGGCAGGCCCAGCAGCATCAGGGCCAGCATCAGCCCGAAGCCGATGAGCACATAGCTGACGTTCATGCAGTCTCCACGCGGGCGGTCTGCGCAGTGCTTCGCACTTTCAGGTCCTGCAATTCCTCGTCAACCTCTTCCCTGGTCGAACGCGGTCCGTAGTCACGGATGACCGCCTCGGTCTGGCCGCGCAGCAGCAACCAGGTGGCGCGCACCGCACTGGCCAGGGCCACGGCGGCAAACACCATCAGCCCGATCAGCCAGGCGGTTTGCGGAATGACCAGCGGCGTGGCCCAGGGGGTTTGCGACACGCTCTTGTAGGCGCTGGAATCCTGGATCACGAACCAGGCCAGCCAGGCCAGCAGCAAGGCCATCGCTGCCAGGCTGACCACCGACAACCAGTTCAGCGCCAGTTGCAGGCTGCGCGGCAGGCGGTCGTGGAAGACATCCACCCGGATGTGGGCCCGCCCCAGCAAGGCCAGGCTGAAGCCCAGCGTGGCGCCAACGGCCAGCGCGTAGCCGCCCAGCTCGTCGGCGCCCTGCAGCGACACGTTGAACAGCTTGCGCATCACGGTCTCGACCGTGACCACCGCCGCCAGGCCCAGGAAGATCAGCCCGAAGACCGTGCCCAGCCACTGTTCAATGCGCTGCTTCATGAGGTGATCACTTCACCCCGATGGCCTTGCCCACCGTGGCCTTCCAGGTGGCTGAACAGCCCGGGTTGGCCTTGTCGCAGATCTCGGCCCAGGTGGGCAGGGACACCTTTTCCACTGCACCCCGCACCAGCTCGATGTCGGCGGGCGTCACCGGCACATTGACGAGGTTGAACTTTTTGCCCGTGGTGCAAGGCTCCTTGCCGGTGTTGCAATTCAGCGCGTCCTGCGTCAGTTGCTCGCTGTAGACCCAGATGTCATCGGTCAGGGTCTTGAAGGCCGCAGCCATCTTGCCCTGCTGGTCGGGCGTCAGCTTGGACCAGGCGCGCATCGATATGGCATACCCGTTCAACGCCATCTGGAAGCCCAGCGGGTACTGGTGGGTGGTCACTTCAGGCCAGTTCGACGAGTTGGCCGAGCTGGGGCCGGTGATGGCGCAGTCCACCACGCCCAGCGACAGCGACTGGTGCACGTCCACAAAACTCAAGGGCACGGGCGTGCCGCCCACCGACTCGATGAACTTGGCCAGGTTCTGGTCGTACACACGCACCTTCATGCCTTTCAGGTCGGCCAGTTGCGTGATGGGCTTCTTGCAGAACAGCACCTGCGGGCCGAAGGGCCAGACGCCCAGCAGCTTGACCTGGAACTGCTGTTGGAGGCGCTTGTCCAGGGTGTCGAACCAAGCTTCGTACACCTTGCGTGCGGTGCGGTAGTCAGGCGCGGCGCCCACGAGATCCATGCCCAGCAGGGTGGGTTCGTCGCGCGAGTTCTGTGACACCCGAAGCGACACGACGTCGAACAGGCCGGCCTTCATGATGCGCAGCTGCTCGGTGTCTTTCAGGCCGAGCTGGTCGTTGGGCTTGTAGTCGGCATCGATCGGCAGACCGGTGCGCTTGGAGAACTCCTCGAAAAAGGGTTTTTCCTTGTTCGCCTGGATCTTGCCGGTGGCAGCCGGCTGGCCGATGACCTTGTAGGTGATGCGGTCCTGCGCCATGGCGGGCAGGGCCAGGCCGATGGCGGCAGACAGTGCGGCGAGCGTGCGTGTCCAGCGGGTGGGGTGGGTCATGGCTTTCTCCTCGTATGGATGGTGGGTGAACGTTCAGCGCGGCCGGGGCCGCAGCGTGGGGGGGCCGCAGCGCAGGAAACGGCCCTGCCCTTTGCGCGGATGGAATTGCTGGCCGTCCCAGACCACCTGGCCGGCCGCCAACGTCATGGCTGGCCAGGCGCGCAGCGTCATGCCGGCGTAGGGCGTGTAGTCCACGTTGTGGTGCAGGCGCTGGTTGTCCAGCACAAATTCGCCTTCGTCCCAGATCACCAGGTCGGCATCAGCGCCCGGTGCAATCGTGCCCTTGCGCGGGTGCAGGCCGTAGGCCTTGGCCGGGTTGGTGGCGGTCAATTCCACAAACTTTTCCAGGCTGATGCGCCCGCCCAGCACCCCTTCGGAATACAGCAGCGGCAAGCGTGTTTCCAGCCCCGGAATGCCGTTGGGGATATGGCGGAACGGCACTTCCTGTCCGCCCGGGTGTTTGCCTTCGGGCGCGTCAAACCGGAACGGCGCGTGGTCTGAAGACAGCACCGTGAACAGGCCGTCGACCAGGCCGTCCCAGATCACCTGCTGGTTGCCCTTGTCGCGCGGCGGCGGGCTGCACACGCAGCGTGCGCCCTGATAGCTGTCGTCGATGCCCAGGTCTTCAGCCGTCAGGAACAGGTACTGCGGGCAGGTCTCGGCAAAAACCTGCAGGCCATGGCCGCGCGCCCAGCGGATCTGCTCCACCGCTTCGCGCCCCGACACGTGCACGATGAGGATGGGCACGTCCACCAGCTGCGACAAGGCGATGGCACGGTGTGTGGCTTCGCGCTCCACCAGCATGGGCCGCGCATGGGCGTGCCAGCGCGGCGCCGTGCGACCGGCGGCCTCGAGCCGGCGCGTCAGCCATTCGATGGCGTCGGCGTTTTCGGCGTGCACCATGGCCATGGCGCCGTGTTCGCGCGCCACGGCCAGCACGTCCAGCACCTGACCGTCGTCCAGCTTCAGGTCGTCGTAGGTCATGTAGATCTTGAACGAGGTGTAGCCCTCGGCAATCAGCGCTGGCAGTTCTTCGTTCAGCACCGCGGGTGTGGGGTCGCTGACGATCAGGTGAAAGGCGTAGTCGACATGCGCCTGGCCGTCAGCCCGCCGGTGGTAGTCGTCCACCGCGGCGCGCAGGGAATGGCCCTTTTGCTGCGCGGCAAACGGGATCACCGTGGTGGTACCCCCGCAGGCCGCCGACCGGGTGCCGCTGTCAAAACCGTCAGCCATGCGCGCCGGCGGGTCCATGGGTTGGTCCAGGTGGCAGTGTGCATCCACACCCCCGGGTGTGACCACGCGGCCGGCCGCATCGATTTCGTGCCGGCCTGGCGCCAGGCCCTGACCGAGCACGGTGACCACACCGCCTTGGATGCCGATATCGGCATCGAAGACATCACTGGCCGTGGCCACTCGGGCACGGCGCACCACCACGTCAAAAACAGCATCCGCCATCATCGATTTTGATTCGCACCTTTTTTGGGCGCACCAGGATACATCCGAAAAATGGTTGCGCGCGCATCTGGTGCACACCACGCGTTGTGCGCGGCCTCCAATTGGCCTGTAATCTGCTTGATGGGCATGATGCAGTGCCTTGCATGAAGCATGCCCGGCGGCGCAGCGCCATCTGCAGGCCTTTGTCTGAAACCCGATCCACCACCGCTGAAGCACACCGATGACCAGACCCCTTCGCATTGGCGTGCTCACGCCGTCGTCCAACACCGCCCTGGAACCCTTGACCAGCGCCCTGGCAGCCTGCGTACCCGGCTGCAGCGCGCACTTCTCGCGCTTCACGGTGACCGAAATCGCGCTCAGCGAACGGGCACTGGGCCAGTTTGATGACAGCAAGATCCTGGCTGCCGCCGAACTGCTGGCCGACGCCAAGGTGGACGTCATTGCCTGGAGCGGCACAGCCGCCGGTTGGCTGGGTTTTGACGCCGACCGCCGGCTGTGTGAACGCATCCACCAGCGCACCGGCATCACGGCCACCACGGCCGTGCTGGCGTTGAACGAGCTGCTGGCCATCGGCCAGGTCAGCCGTTTGGCACTGGTGACACCCTACACCGCGGATGTGCAGCAGCGCATCGTCGACAATTACGCCCGCGAAGGCATCACGGTGGTGGCAGAACGCCACCTGGGCATCTGC
>JAHECB010000386.1 GCA_024641925.1 Betaproteobacteria bacterium | reverse complement strand
GCCACACACGCATTTGCACCCTGGATGTACAAACAACTGCCCTACGACCCGGTGAAGGACTTTGTGCCGGTGACCATGTTCACGGAAGGCCCGCTGGCGCTGTGTGTCAACGCCAGTTCGTCCATCACCAACCTGACGGAATTCCTGGCCGACCTGAAGGCCAAGGGCTCGACCATCAATTACGCGTCCAACGGCAACGGCACCTACCCGCACCTGTCGGTGGCTTTGCTCAGCCAGGTGATGGGCGCCAAGGCGACGCACATCCCGTACCAGGGCGGTGGCCAGGCCGTGACGGCGCTGATCGCCAACGAGGTGCACTTTTCGCAAAACCACATCCCGGTGGTGCTGCCCCACGTGAAGTCGGGGCGGCTGCGCGTGCTGGCCACCACCGGCACGTCGCGCTCCGTCACCTTCCCGGACGTCCCCACCTTGAAAGAAGCGGGTATCGACGTGGTGGCCTCGGCCTGGTTTGGTTTGTTTGTGCCACCCGGCACCCCGCAGGCCATCGTCGACAAGATCTACCAGGCCACGGCCGCCGCCGCCAAGTCGCCGCAGCTGAAAGAGCGCCTGGCGGCGCAGGGCGACGAAATCGTGGTGGAAGGGCCGGCCAAATTCCAGACCTTCCAACAAGCGGAACTGGCCAAGTGGAAAGGCGTCATCGCCGCCTCTGACTTCAAACTGAAGTGACACCATGACACGCCCCAACATCATCCTGATCATGACCGACCAGCAGCGTGCCGACACCATCGGCGCGCTGGGCGCGCCCTGGATGCAGACCCCGCACCTGGACCGCCTGGCCAACGAGGGTGCAGCCTTCACCGAGTGTTTTGTGACCTCACCCGTGTGCGTGGGTGCACGCGCCAGCCTCTTCACCGGCAAGTACCCGCACGGTTGCCAGGTCTTCAGCAACTTCCAGCCCTGGCAGCCGACTTGGGTGGGTTCGCTGGCCGATGCCGGTTACCACTGCGTGAACATCGGCAAGATGCACATCAACCCGTACGACGCGCCGGGTGGTTTTCATCAACGCCTGATCATGGAAAACAAGGACCGGCCGCTGTTCCTGGAAGAGCGCGACCGCGCGATCTACGACGAGTGGGACAAGGCCCTGCACGCGCGCAAGCTGGTCAAGCCGTCTCGTTACAACCGCCACGCCGCGGACCCCGAGGGTTACAAGCAGGCGCTGGGGGCGTTTGAGTGGGACATGGACGCCGACATGCACCCGGACAACTTCATCGGTGACACCGCATGCTGGTGGATCAACGATCGCAAGAACACCGACCCGCTGTTTCTGCAGATCGGCTTCCCCGGCCCGCACCCACCGTATGACCCCTTGCCCGAAGCGCTGGCCGCTTACGCCGACGTGGATTTCCCGGTACCGCCAGTCAGCGCTGAAGAGCTGAAGGCCCAGCCGCCCGCGCAACAAACGCTGCGCGACAACATGATCGACTTCAACTTCGATTCGATTGCCTGGCGCCGCAACGTCAGCGCCGAAGACCTGCAGCGGCTGCGCCGCCACTATGCGGCCAACGTGTCCATGATCGACCACCAGGTGGGCCGCATCCTGAGTACGCTGGATGCACGCGGCTACCTGGACAACGCCCTGGTGATCTTCACGTCCGACCATGCCGACGCGCTGGGCGACCATGGCCACATCCAGAAATGGACCATGTACGACACCGTGGTGCGGGTGCCGCTGCTGTTCTGGTCCAAGAACCTGCCGCTGCACGCTGGCAAACGCGACGAACTGGTGCAGATGTTCGACATCGCACCCACGGTGCTGGAAACCGCCGGCCTGCCGATACCGTCGGACTTCGAGGCCAAATCCTTGTGGGGCGCGCTGTCGGAACGCGCTGACCATGAACCGCGCGAGGCGGTCTACGCTGAACTGGCGCGTGACCACATACAGACCGGCAGCGAGTTCATCCTGATGCGACGCGACCGCCGCTGGAAGATCGTGCTGTACCTGGATGACAGCTACGGTGAGCTGTACGACCTGGAGGCTGATGCCGCCGAGGTGCACAACCTGTGGAACGAAGACCGCGTGCAAACCCTGCGTGACGACCTGAAAGCGCAATGCCTGCTCTGGCTGGCCCGCGGCAGCCTGGCCGCCAACCGGCGTCCGGGGCGTGCGCCACAGCAGGCCATGCGGGTCTGACGGACGTGGGGCTGAGATCCGAACCAGAATCGCACTGAGGCAAGGTCAACCCATTGCGGTTTGACGACCCGCCGGGTCGACGCCGCTGAACGGGTTGTCGACAACGCCATCCACGGGCGCCGGCGGCCATGCGCCCGTCAGCGCCCGGTGCGGCGCGCGTCGGTGATCAGTCCCTGCAGACGCCCGACGCTGCGCAGGCCGCGCGCTTCGGCCGGCAGGCTGTCGAGCGTGGTCTGCGCTTCGGCCAGCAGTGCGTCGGCCTGGGCCGGCGTCGCCTGCGCCACGGCCAGCAGCGTCAGCGCCAGGTGGAACTTGTGCCACTGATCGTCGGTTTGCCGGGCGTGCAGCTCGCGCTGGAAGGCCAGCGCTGGCTCCGCCAGCGCCTTCGCCTCGTCGGGGCGTCCGTTGTTCGCCAGTGCGATGGCCAGCAAAGCCGCCTCGACAGCCGCATCCCGGCGATCGTCGAGCGTCTGCACGGGCAGAGACTTGCGCACCTCGGCCACCAGGCTGAACTGTTCCTGGGCGGCGGCGAAGTCCCGGGCCTGCAATGCGGCCCGCCCCAGCGCATGGTGCAACACGCGCAACATGTCGGCGACACGCTGGCGGCCAAGGGCATCGGCGGGCTGCAACTGCAGCAGCTGTTCCCGCAGTCCCGTCGCGGCGGCGCGGGCGCGATCCGGGTCGCCCTGGAAGGCGGCCAACCGCACCCGGGCGATGCTGGGCCATATGCGGAGACGGGCGCGTTCGAACGACGCCGGCGGGACCGAGCGCGCGAAGAATTGAAGATAGCGGTCCGACTCGGCGCGGTACTTGTCCGCCGCCGCGCTCTGCCCAAGGTCAGCAGCGACATCGGCGGCCCCCCCGAGGGCCCTCTCCAGTGCCCCCGCGACCATGTTCGACGCCTCGGCAGCGGGCGCCAGGTCGCGGCTTTCCAGGAGCTTGGCCAGACTGTCGCGCGGCCGGCCCAGGTCCCACAAGGCCGAGGCCGCGTTGTGGCGTCCAACAATCAGGTTGTTCCTGGGGATCATGTTGCTCGGGTCGATGCGCGACAGCATGGCGTTGTCGCGCGCACTGTCGTTCGCCAGCGCCTGACGGCGCCCCGGCTGCAGTTCGTTCCGGGCCACGTCCGCCAGGCCCGCCAGGATCACGCCGCGCGCGATCAAGGCCTGCATGTTGGTCGGCTGCCGTTCGATCAGTCGGGAGGTCACGCGCAGGCCCTCGTCGCCGGCGCCGGCGGCTTCGGCCAGCAGGCCCAAGTTGACGTAGGCTTCCATCAACCAGCCCGTCGCGATGCCGAAGCCGGCCGCGGCGCTGCTGTCGGCCTGCAGATCGTCGATGCTGCGGAAGGCCGCCAGCGACGCCTGCAGCGAGGTCACCGCCGCAGCGGATTCCCGCCGCCGCATTTGCACGAACCCCAGTTGGTTCAGCGCTGCCGCGTGGG
>JAHECB010000002.1 GCA_024641925.1 Betaproteobacteria bacterium | reverse complement strand
GAAGCGGCACTTCGTGAAAAAGCAGCCTGGATCCTGCGCAAGCTGCAAGACCAGCGTGAACGCACCGCCCGACTCGAGGCGGCACGTGTGCAGTGGTGCGAAGGCGGCAGCGTGCCTTTTCTGGGTGACACGGTGATCATGGTGCTGGACGCGCGCGCCACCGGCGCCGTGTTGCACAGCGATGCCCAGGCTTTGCCGGGTGTGCCCAGCCTGACGCTGCACCTGGGGCTGCCGCAAACGGCCAGCGCCGAGCAGATACGCGACCTGGTGCAAAGCTGGTTGCAGCGCCAGGCCAGACGCGTCTTCGAAGAGCGCTGCCAGCTGTTTGCACAGCGCCTGGGCGTGAAGATGAAGCGGCTGAGCCTGAGCTCGGCCAACACACGCTGGGGCAGTGCCAGTGCCGATGGCAGCATCCGGCTGAACTGGCGCCTGATCCACTTCGGCCTGCCGGTGATCGACTACGTGGTCACCCACGAACTGGCGCACCTGCGCGAGATGAACCACAGCGCCGCTTTCTGGGACGTGGTGCGTGCCGCCTTGCCGGGCTACGAACAGGCCCGCGTGGTGCTGCGGCGCGAAGTCTTGCCGGTGCTCGATTAGCAGTAGCGCTGGCTGCGTTGCATCCCCCGGATGGGGGGGTTTTGTGCTCCAACCTATGGGGGATGCGCAATAGCGCGGCGCCCCGGACACTGTGGCCGGTCCGCTGTCAACAAGCGCGAAGTCTTCACAAGAGACCGACGGGCAAAGGCATCAACAGTACGCAGTCCCTACTGCGGTTTCAGGGGTATGTTTCAGGCACGTTCAGATGCCAAGCAATTGCGGCAGGTCTGGTTTGATCCAGCCTGCCGTTTTTTTGGGTCTTTCGGTTTTTGCCCTGCTGCAGCGGGCGTGCGGCGGTTTGTAGATTCCCGGACAGTTGCTGTGTTGTGATGTTCTGATCCGGATTGCCAGACCCCATGCCTACCGAATCGCCGGCCGCCGCCGTCGCCACCCCGCGCACCCACACCATCACCGAACTGGCGGCGGAATTCGACATCACCACACGGGCCATCCGCTTCTACGAAGGCATGGGGCTGCTCCATCCGGCCCGCGTCGGTCGTAACCGGGTGTATACGCAGCGTGACCGCACGCGGCTGAAATTGACGCTCCGCAGCAAGCGCCTGGGGCTGAGCTTGCTGGAGGTCAAGCCGCTGGTCGACATGTACGACAGCCCGGCCGATACCGCCCCCCAGCTCAAGGCCTTTTTGCAGGTCCTGGGCCAGCACCGGCGCTTGCTGGAGCAGCAGCGTGAGGACATCGATATCACCCTGCAAGAGATTGAGCAGCACGAGGCACGTTGCATTCAGCTGCTGGATAAGGCGGCGGCCGGGTGCCGCCAACGCGGCACTTGAGGAACTGGCCGCCGCAAGGTGCTCTCGTATGATTGACGTGAACGTCAATTGAAGGGTTGCCGCACCATGAACCTGCCCGGTTTGAACTTCCAGCTCGGTGAAGACATCGATGCCCTGCGCGACGCGGTACGCGACTTTGCGCAGGCTGAAATTGCCCCGCGTGCGGCCGAGATCGACCGCAGCGACCAGTTCCCCATGGACCTGTGGGCCAAGATGGGCAGCCTGGGCGTGCTGGGCATCACCGTGCCCGAGGCCTACGGCGGCGCCAACATGGGCTACCTGGCGCACATGATCGCCATGGAAGAGATCAGCCGTGCCAGCGCCAGTGTGGGCCTGAGTTACGGTGCGCACAGCAATCTGTGTGTGAACCAGCTCAAGCGCAACGGCAGTGACGCGCAGAAGGCGAAATACCTGCCCAAGCTGATCAGCGGCGAACACGTGGGTGCGCTGGCCATGAGCGAGCCCGGCGCCGGCAGCGACGTCATCAGTATGAAGCTGAAGGCCGAAGAAAAGGACGGCCACTATCTGCTCAATGGCACCAAGATGTGGATCACCAACGGCCCCGACGCCGACACCATGGTGGTTTACGCCAAGACCGAGCCCGAGCTGAATGCTCGCGGTGTGACCGCGTTCATCGTTGAAAAGGGCATGAAGGGCTTTTCAACCGCGCAAAAGCTGGACAAGCTGGGCATGCGCGGCAGCCACACCGGCGAGATGGTGTTCCACAACGTCGAGGTGCCGGCAGCCAACATCCTGGGCGAACTCAACGGTGGCGCCCGGGTGTTGATGAGTGGGCTGGACTACGAACGTGCCGTGCTGGCCGCGGGCCCCATCGGCATCATGCAGTCGGTGATGGACAACGTGGTGCCGTACACCCACGACCGCAAACAATTCGGGCAATCGATCGGCGAGTTCCAGCTCATCCAGGGCAAGGTGGCCGACATGTACACCGTGCTGCAGGCCGGCCGCGCCTTTTGCTACACCGTGGGCAAGAACCTGGACCTGCTGGGCAGCGAACACGTGCGCCAGGTGCGCAAGGACTGCGCCAGCGTCATCCTGTGGTGTGCCGAAAAGGCCACCTGGATGGCCGGCGAGGGCGTCCAGATCTTCGGGGGCAACGGCTACATCAACGACTATCCGCTGGGCCGCCTGTGGCGCGACGCCAAGCTGTACGAGATCGGGGCAGGAACGTCCGAGATCCGCCGGATGCTGATCGGCCGTGAGCTGTTTTCGGAAACGATGTGAAGTCCGCTGCCGTGCCCGGGCTGCCCACCTTGAGCCTGGACAAGCCCGGTTGGACGCTGCGCGCGTGGCAGGCGCTTGACGCGCCTGCGTTGGCCGAACATGCCAACAACCCCGCCGTCTGGCGCAACATGAGCGACGGCTTCCCGCACCCCTACACACTGCAGATCGCGCAGCACTGGGTCACGCAAGGCCATATCGACTTTGGTGGCGACAACTGGGCCATCAGTTTCAACGGCCAGGCCGTGGGCGGTTGTGGTATGCACCGGGGCCGGGGCCCCCAGGCTTGCACCGCCGAGATCGGCTACTGGCTGGCACAGCCGTATTGGGGGCATGGCGTAGGCACCGCCGTGGCGCGGTTGCTGTCGCAGCGGGCATTGCACAACCCGGCCGTGATGCGGGTGTTTGCGCCCGTGCATGCCGACAACCCGGCCTCGATGCGGGTGTTGGAAAAGAGCGGTTTTCAGCGTGAAGCCCTGATGCGGTTGAGTGTGTTGAAGGCTGGCACACCCATCGACCGGGTGATGATGGTCCTGTTGCGCCCAGGTGCCGTGAGTGGTGAGCCCGCCTTGCCTACACTGGCGTGATGAACGATCACCTGCAAGACCTGCTGGCCAACAACCGCCAATGGGCTGAAACCACCAAACAGCGCGAGCCCGGGTTTTTCACCCGCTTGGCGCAACAGCAAAGCCCGCGCTACATGTGGATCGGCTGCGCCGACAGCCGCGTGCCGGCCAACGAAATCACCGGTCTCGATCCGGGCGAAGTGTTTGTCCACCGCAATGTGGCCAACGTGGTGGTGCATTCGGACCTGAACGCGCTGTCGACCATCCAGTTTGCGGTGGAGCACATCAAGGTCAAGCACATCATCGTGGTCGGCCACTATGGCTGTGCCGGCGTGCGTGCCGCCATGCGCGGCATCCGGGTGGGTCTGGCCGACAACTGGCTGCGACATGTGCAGGACGTGCGTTTGCGTCACCGCCGCCGCCTGGACCATTTGCCGCCCGACCAGCAGGAAGACATCCTGTGCGAGATGAACGTCATCGAGCAAGTGGGCAATGTGGCGCTGTCCACCGTGCTGCAAGACGCGTGGGCACGCGGCCAGGCGGTCTCCGTGCACGGCTGGGTCTACGGCCTGAGTGACGGCTTGTTGAAAGATCTGAAAGTCAGCATGGACCGCCCGGAAAGTGTGGTCAACGTTTTTGGTGAGGCGATCAAGCGCTACCCGCGCGGCCCCGCCGCTGTCTCTGCGGACTTCGCCGACGACGAAAACGACGACATCAGCCTGGGCAGCCCGGGCGCCGGCAGTCCCTGATCGCAAGGCCGTGCCCATGTTTCCCCACCGACTCACCGACAGTCGCGCTTTTGAAATCGCCCAGGCACTGGTTGAGGGTTTCAACCGCCATTACCGCCTGTTTCGAGAGACCACGGCCCAGGCCAAGCGCCGCTTTGAGGTGGCAGATTGGCATGGCCAGCAACTGGCTCAGCGTGAGCGCATCGAGTTCTACGACATCCGTGTCGACGAAGCCGTCAACCGGCTGCGCACCGACTTTGGTGCCACCGACCTGCCGCAGGACACCTGGCAACAGGCCAAACTGCACTACATCGGCCTGCTGACCGACCACCACCAGCCGGAACTGGCCGAGACGTTTTTCAATTCCGTCACGGCCAAGCTGCTGACACGGAGCTACTTCAACAACGACTTCATCTTCCTGCGGCCGGCCATCAGCACCGAGTACATCGAAAACGACGAGCCGGAAACCCGCCCCACCTACCGCGCCTACTACCCGACCAGAGCCAACCTGCACGAGACCTGGCGCACCATCATCGAACACTTCGATCTGGGAAGCCCGTTCGAGGACCTGCAGCGTGATGTTGACCATGTGGTGCAGGCCATGACCTCGGAACTGGGTGGCTTTCGGCCGCGCACCAACTTCCAGATCCAGGTGTTATCCAGCTTGTTCTACCGCAACAAGGGCGCCTACCTGGTCGGCAAGATCATCAACGGCTTCAACGAAACGCCGCTGGCGGTGCCCATCGTGCACAACGCCAAGGGCCAGCTGGTCATCGACGCGGCGTTGTTTGGTGAAAACGACCTGCTGCTGATCTTCAGCTACGCACGCGCCTACTTCATGACCGACATGGAGATCCCCAGCGCTTACGTGCAGTTTCTGCGCAGCATGATGCCGCGCAAGCCGCGCGCCGAGCTGTACAACAGCCTGGGCCTGCAAAAACACGGCAAGAACATCTTCTACCGCGACTTTCTGGCCCACCTGCGGCATTCCAGTGACAGCTTCCGCATCGCGCCCGGCATCAAGGGCATGGTGATGCTGGTGTTTGACCTGCCGTCGTTTCCCTACGTGTTCAAGGTGATCAAGGACTTCTACCCGCCGCAGAAGGACACCTCGCGCGAGCAGATCAAGGGCAAGTACCTGCTGGTCAAGCAGCACGACCGCGTGGGCCGCATGGCCGACACGCTGGAGTACAGCAACGTGGCCTTTCCGCGCCACCGTTTCGAGCAGGAACTGATCGACGAGATCAAGCACTTCTGCCCTAGCATGCTGGAAGAAGACGGCGACACCTTGCTGCTGAAACACCTGTACATCGAGCGCCGCATGATCCCGCTGAACATCCACCTGCAAGAAGCCGGGCCGGAGCAGATGGCGCATGCGGTGGTGGAGTACGGCAATGCCATCAAGGACCTGGTGGCGGCCAACATCTTTCCGGGCGACATGCTGTGGAAAAACTTCGGCGTCACACGCCACGGCAAGGTCGTGTTCTACGACTACGACGAAATTGAATACCTGACCGACTGCAACTTCCGCCGTGTGCCCGAGCCGCGCAACGAAGAAGAAGAAATGAGCGGCGAGATCTGGTACACCGTCAACAAGGGCGACGTGTTTCCGGAAACCTTTGCGCCTTTTTTGCTGGGCAATGCCAGCGTTCGTGAAGTGTTCATGGCGCACCATGCCGACTTGCTGGATGCGGCCTTCTGGCAAGGCCACAAGGAACGCATCCTGGCCGGCCATGTGCACGACGTGTTTCCCTACGAGCCGGCCAAGCGGTTCAGGCTGGGTGTGGCGCGCTGAGCGCTTGGCTGAACGGCTGGCCATCGCGCCGCGCCTCATTCCGGATTTTTTGCATCTCACAAGGAGCCCCTCATGTCCGACCCCATCGTGATCGTTTCCGCCGCCCGCACGCCCATTGGTGGTCTGCTGGGCGACTTCGCCAGCCTGGCGGCCTGGGAACTGGGTGCCGTGGCCATCAGGGCCGCGGTGCAGCGTGCGGGTGTGCCGGGTGACGCCGTTGACGAAGTGCTGATGGGCAACTGCCTGATGGCCGGACAGGGCCAGGCGCCGGCCCGGCAGGCGACGTTGAAAGCGGGACTGCCCATGACGGCGGGGGCGGTGACGCTGTCTAAGATGTGCGGCAGCGGCATGCGCGCGGCCATGTTCGGGCACGACATGCTGGCCGCCGGCAGCGCGCGGGTGGTGGTGGCCGGTGGCATGGAAAGCATGACCGGTGCGCCGCACCTGATGTTTGCCCGCAAGGGTGTGAAGTACGGCGCGGCACAGCTGTTTGACCACATGGCCATGGACGGTCTGGAAGACGCCTATGAACGCGGCAAGGCCATGGGTGTGTTTGCCGAACAGTGCGTGGACAAGTTCAAGTTCAGCCGCGAAGCGCAGGACAACTTTGCCATTGCGTCCACCACCCGCAGCAAGGCCGCCAACGAAGACGGCAGCTTCGACTGGGAGATGGCGCCGGTCACGCTGGCCGGCAAGGCGGGCGACAGGGTGGTGAAGTTCGACGAGCAGCCCTTCAAGGCCAAGCTGGACAAGATTCCGTCGCTGAAACCGGCGTTCAAGAAAGACGGCACCATCACTGCCGCCAACGCGTCCAGCATTTCCGACGGCGCAGCAGCGCTGGTGCTGATGCGCGACAGCACGGCGCGGCAGATGGGGGTCCAGCCGATCGCCCGCATCGTCAGCCATGCCGTGCATGCGCAGGCGCCCGAGTGGTTTGCCACCGCGCCGGCCGGCGCCATCCGCAAGGCTTTGGACAAGGCGGGTTGGCAGCCGGAGCAGGTGGACCTGTGGGAAGTCAACGAAGCCTTTGCTGCCGTCACCATGGCGGCCATGACGGAGTTCAAGCTGCCGCACGACATCGTCAACGTGCATGGCGGTGCCTGCGCGCTGGGCCACCCCATCGGCGCCAGCGGCGCACGCATCATCGTCACGCTGCTGGGGGCCTTGCGCAAACACGGCAAACAGCGCGGTCTGGCGGCACTGTGCATCGGCGGCGGCGAGGCCACCGCGCTGGCGCTTGAAATGATGTGATGGCGCTGCAGGGTCTGCTGCCCGGCCCGGCGGAAATGGCGGTTTTTGCCATGGCCGTGCTGGTGCTCAATGCCACGCCGGGGGTGGACTTTGTGCTCACCGTCAGCCGCACGCTGCAAGGCGGCGCGCGTGCCGGCATGGCAGCGGCCCTGGGCATCAATGCGGGTTGCGTGGTGCACGCGCTGGCGGCGGCTTTTGGCCTGGCGGCGCTGCTGGTGGTGGTGCCAGCAGCGTTCAGGGTGGTGCAGTGGTGCGGCGCAGCCTATTTGGTCTGGCTGGGCGTGAACCTGTTGCTGCAGGCCTGGCGCAGTGATGGCTTGGGCCGGCAGGGCGACGTACGCAGTGGCTCGATCACCCGATCATTTGCAGCAGACTTTCGCGCGGGTTTGCTGACCAATGTGCTGAACCCGAAGGTGGCGCTGTTTTTCCTGGCCTTTCTGCCGCAGTTTGTACCCGTCGCTTCAGCGCACAAGACCTTGTCTTTTTTGCTGTTGAGTGCCTGGATGCTGCTGCAGAGTGTGCTGTTTCTGATCGTGGTGGTGGTCTTGGCTTCGCGTTTGTCGGGGCTGGGCCGCTCGCCTGTTGTGGCTCGGGCATTGCACGCTGTCGGCGGACTGCTGTTTGTGGCCTTGGCCTTGCGTTTGTTGAAAGAAAGACCGGCTTTGTCATGAGTATCCAGAAAGTACTGATCGTGGGTGCCTCGCGCGGCATCGGACTTGAATTTGTGCGCCAGTATCGCGAAGCGGGCTGTGCCGTCACGGCCACGGCGCGCGCCGACGAGGGGCTGGCGCGCATCCGCGCTTTGGGTGCCACCGCACTGCGGCTGGATGTAGCCAGTGCGGCTGGCGCTGCGGCATTGGCCTGGCCCGTGGACGGCGAGGCTTTTGACGTGGTGGTGCTGAATGCCGGCGTCTACGGTCCGCGCAGCACCGGCTTGCAGACGCCGACACAAGACGAGTTCGACGCCGTGATGCACACCAACGTGTTGGGCGCCATGCGCCTGTTGCCGCAGGTGGCCGAGGTGCTGGCGCCGGGTGCGCGACTGGCGGTGCTGTCGTCGCGCATGGGTTCGATGGGCTTGCGCGAGGTCACGGGTGGCTGGCTGTACCGGGCTTCGAAGGCGGCCTTGAACTCGGTGCTGAAAGACGCGTCGCTGGAATTGAAGGGCAAGGCGATCTGCGTGGCCTTCCACCCGGGCTGGGTGCAGACTGACATGGGCGGTGCCGCTGCCGACTTGCCGGTGTCCAAAAGCGTGTCCGACATGCGGCGCACGCTGGCGGCGCTGAAACCGGCTGACAACGGCCGTTTTGTCAACCACGACGGCCAGCCGCTGGCCTGGTGAACGGACAACCGCCCGCGATGAGCCGCACCGAAACCCAGGCGTTTTTTGAAACCTACCGCGACGCCTTCAGCCGCCTGGACGGTGACGCCGTGGCCGACCTGTGGCACAGCCAGAGCGGCATCACCGACAGCCACGGCGACAACGGTACCGCGCGCTTGACGTGGTGGCCCGACGACGCGCCCATGCGCGCCAACCACCGGGCCTTGTGTGAGGTCTACCGCAACGCTGACTATGGCGGTGCCGAATTTGACCTCGAAGACCATGTGCGGCTGGGGCCGCAGCATGCTTTTGCCAAGGTGCACTGGACGCTGAAGCGCCGTGACGGCAGCCTGCTGCAGCAGTTCCACACGGGTTACCAGTTGATGAAAACCGCGCAGGGGACGCGTGTGTTGCTGGCGGTGGCGCACGCGGAAAACATCGGCCGCCTGCGCGCCGGCGCAGCGCAGTAGGCTACCCGCCACCGTGGACATCCACCCCACCTACAGCTACCCCGACGGGCTGGACAAAAGGCCGCCGCGAGAAGTGCGCCAGCAGGCGGTCCGTGGTGCAGGCCCCTTGCGCTGGTTGTGGCGTCTGTTGTTGACCGCGGTGTTGCTGGCGCTGTTGGTGGCGGCGGCCTGGGTGCTGTCCAATCTGCAGGATGCCGACCCAGCGCCTCGGCCCGCTGCCTTGTTGTTGCCTGCGCCGAAGTTGTCCCCTGAACGCAATGCGGCTTATGCCTTGATGGGGTTGAACGCAGCAGCCGACCGCGACGCCGCCCAATTGGGGCGCGAAACGCAGGCGGTGCAGACGCGCCTGGGTCAGCAGTGGTCCGATGCCCTGAGCCCAGCGGACCGGTCGGCCCTGATGACAGCCGCCAACGCTGAAATCGACGCCTTGCGGGGCACCAGCTTGCCGCAGCCCCGGGACGAGCCCTGGCGTTGCGATGAATTGGAAAACGACTGTGTTTCGCAGGTCTTGGCGCAGGCGGATGCCCTGGTTCAGCAGCGGCAGTCCGTCGCGGTTGTGGGCGCGCGGTGTGACGCGCTGATGGGCAACACGGCCCCCGTCAGCGCCTTTGCTTTTGAAGAAGTGCTGCCCACCGTTTGGTACCCCGCGGTGCATCTGGCCGGACACATCGACAACGCGGCGTTGTGCGGCCGCTGGTTTCGAACCGCCGCCGTGCTGGCCCTGCGCCAGGGCCGCAAGGAAGAGGCAATTCGCCAGCTGTCCCGTGACAACCAGTTGCTGCGCGGCCTGTTGGCAGGCAGCCACACGCTGATCGCGACGCAGGTGTCGCAAAGCCTGCTGCGGCTCCACATGGCCGTGGTGAGCGGCATGGTCCTGCAGGACCGGACGCTGGCTGTATCGCTGCTTCCGCTGCTGGCGCCATGGGACAGCCCTGAAGCCGTCGCGCGCCGCTGGGTTGTGGCGGAGTCTGCTCATGCACAGGGTGCTGTCCTGGGCGTTGCACGCGACCCGGCTGAAGCCCCTGTCGAGCCCTTCAACGACGCGCAGCCCCAGTGGCTGCAGCCACTTCAGCGGGCTGCCTATTGGGCGCAGCGCTACCACCTGGGTTGGCACCCACAACGCACGGTGCAACTGATGGACGCGCAGGCCTTGGCCATGTTGACCGACATCGACCAAGGGCTGCCGCAGGCCTTGGCGGCGGCACGCCAGGCGGACGCCGCCGTCGGCACGGCCGACGCTTGGCGCCATCTCTTGCGCTGGTGGCGCAACCCGTTTGGCCGCTTCTACGCGGAGACTGCAAAGGCGGCTTACGTACCCTGCATGGCCCGCGCGCTGGACCTGGAGCTTCATCGCGAAGCGGCACGGCTGGCCTTGAACGCCATGCAGCAAGCCGTGGCACCGGCCGAGCGTGCATCGTGGGCGCAGCAACAAACCCTGTCCGCGCCGCTGCGAGAGCGCCTGGCCTGGTCGGCTGGCGGCGACACGCTGACCGTGCGCACCTGGTCGGCGGACCTGCACGGTCCGGCCCCACAACAATCGGCCCGCGACCTCATCACCATCGTGCTGGAGCGCGCCAAGGCGGGTTGACTGCCCGTTGGCCGTCCCAGCAACAACAGGAACCTCTCGCCATGCTGCTATCCGAAGACCACCTCGCCGTTCAAGACGCCGTGCGCAGCTTTGTGCAGGCCGAAGTCGCGCCCCATGCCGCGGCCTGGGACAAGAACCACCAGTTCCCCAAGGCGCAGCTGCGGGGCCTGGCCGCGCTGGGCTGTTACGGCGTGGCCGTGCCCACCGAATTCGACGGCGCCGGTCTGGACTATCTGGCGCTGGCTGTCATCCTGGAAGAAATCGCCGCCGCCGATGGCGCCACCAGCACCGTGGTCAGCGTCAACAACTGCCCTGTCTGCTCGATCCTGATGGCCTATGGCAATGCCGACCAGAAAGAACGTTTCCTGAAACCGCTGGCGCGTGGCGACATGCTGGGCGCCTTCTGCCTGACCGAGCCGCATGTGGGCAGCGAAGCCGGCGGGCTCAAGACCACCGCGGTGAAAGAGGGCAGCCATTACGTTATCAACGGCGTCAAGCAGTTCATCACCAGCGGCAAAAACGGCGACGTGGCCATCGTCATGGCCGTCACCGACAAGGCTGCGGGCAAAAAAGGCATCAGCGCGTTCATCGTGCCCACCACGTCCACGGGTTACCACGTGGCGCGCATCGAAGACAAACTGGGCCAGCACGCCAGTGACACGGCACAGATCCTGTTCGACAACTGCCGGGTGCCGGCCGACAACCTGCTGGGTGAAGAAGGCCAGGGCCTGAAGATTGCGCTATCGGGCCTGGAAGGTGGCCGCATCGGCATCGCCAGCCAGGCGCTGGGCATGGCGCGTGCGGCCTTTGAAGCGGCACTGGCCTACAGCAAGGACCGCAGCAGTTTTGGCCAGCCCATCTTCCAGCACCAGGCGGTGCAGTTCAAGCTGGCGGACATGGCCACACAAGTTGAAGTGGCCCGACAGATGATTCACCACGCAGCGGTGCTGAAGGACGCTGGCCGCCCCTGTCTGAAAGAAGCCGCCATGGCCAAGCTGTTTGCCAGCGAAATGGCCGAGCGGGTCTGTTCCGACGCCATCCAGGTGTTTGGCGGCTATGGTTACGTCAGTGACTTTCCGGTGGAACGCATCTACCGCGATGTGCGCGTGTGCCAGATCTACGAAGGCACCAGTGAGGTGCAGAAGATTCTCATTGGTCGCGCACTGGGTTGAAAGCCGAAGGTCTCTGGATGTTGGCGCGCCCTTGCGGGCCATCTGCGAAGTGGCCGTGCGGACCACCGCCTTTGGGACGGTCCAGGGGCGCCGGGCGTGCAAGCTACAGTGAGGCACCATGACTGAAGACCAAGCGCGCCAGGTTCTGCTGCTCCAAGCGCAGGAAACAGCGCTGAGCAACCCCCACTGGAGCCTGGCCGACCGCGCCTGGGCGACGCGGCAAGCCTTGACCACCGTGGGCGAGCGCGCCTCGGCCGAGGCCTTTGTCACGTCTCGCGCGGCGCTGGCCATGCAGCGCCTGCTGCCCCGTGACGCATCGGCACAGCGCTGGCTGAAGCGCCGCCTGTGGCACCCGGCCTGGGTGGCCGTGGCCCTGGTGCTGGGCCTGGTGCTGGGCCTGGGTGTGGACCAGTTGGGCACGCCGCAGCGTGTCAACCTGCTGGCGCCGGCCGTGTGGGCGGTGGTGGCCTGGAACCTGACGGTCTACCTGATGCTGCTGCTGCCCGGCAACACCGGCAACCTGCGGCAATGGATGGCCGCCTGGAGCCTGCGCAGCCATGCGGGCGCTGCCGGCCTGTGGGCCCAGCATGCGCTGAACCTGTCCATCAAGCGCTGGGCCGTGGTGCTGCACATGATGGCTGCGGGCCTGGGCTTGGGCCTGATGGCCGGGTTGTACCTGCGTGGCCTGGTGCTGGACTACCGCGCGGGCTGGGAAAGCACCTTTCTGGACGCGCCCACAGTGCAGGCCGTGCTGGGCACCTTGCTGGCACCCGCCAGCGGTTTCACCCGCGTGTCCATTCCCGACCTGGCACCCTTGCAGCTGGTGCCCGGCGCGGCGGCCCAGGCCAGCGCAGCGCCCTGGATTCACCTGTACGCCGCAACCCTGGCTTTGGCTGTGGTGGTGCCGCGCATCCTGCTGGCGCTGTGGTCGGCCGGCCGCGCACACGGTTTGTCGCAGCGCTTTGCGCTGCCGCTGGACACGCCTTATTTCGAGTCCCTGGCGCCGTTGATGCAGCCCCGCTTGCCGCGAGCGGTACGCCTGCTGTGGGCGGCGCCTGAGTCGGTGGTTTCCGCGGCTGGACTGCGGCTGTTTGAAACCGCGGTGCCTGCACCGCTGTCGCAGCCCCTGACGGTGTTGAAGAGCGACGAAGGCGACGAACTGGTGCTGCATCCTGCACCGCTGGATGCCTTGCAGGCCAGCACTGAGCCGCGCCCGGCCGTGCCCTGGTGGCAACCCTGGCGCTTGTTGAGCGATCCGGTACGCCAGCTGTTCACGCAATTGCAGGCCAACACCGATGTGGTGCTGCTGCTGCAAGGCCATGGCAGCGAGCCGCCGGCCTGGCTGGCGGCGGTGGCGCGTCCGGTGGTGATCCTGCATGAGGGGCCCGACGAATCCGCGCCTCACAAGGTCAGCCTGCAAGCCATGGGTGACGGCTGGTTGCCCCAGGGCCGCCTGCTGCTGGCCCTGGCGCAGGCGCTGCCCGAGGACCCCCGGCTGCGCCGCTTGCAGCTGAGCTGGCAGTGGCGACAGCAGACGCGCTTTGACCAGGGGGTGGCGCTGTTGGCGGCCGGGCTGGCCGACATCGGCAGCCAGCGTGTGCCCTTGGACGACAACGGGCTGATGTCGCGACGTTCCGACGCCGACGCGGCGCGCGGCGCACTGGCCGATGCGGTGACGCAGCGCTGGCAGGACGCGGTGTCCAAGCTGGCCGCATGGGCAGCGCCCAACGCCAGCAGCAGCACGGCCCTGGTGGTGGCGCAGGCTGCTGCGCCAGGCGTGGCCATGCACAAGCGCATGGGCGAAGGCCGCGCCGCCATGGTCGGCGGCGTGTTGACGGGCGCGCTGGCGGGTCTGAAGGCCGACTTGTTGACCGGCGGCATGACCATGGGCATGGGTGCGGTCACCGGCGGTGTCCTGGGTGCCTTGGGCGGCGCCGGTGTGGCACGTGGGCTGAACGTGGTGCGTGGCGCTGACAGCAGCTACGCGGCGCTGGACGACAAGGCGTTGAACGACGTCACGGAAGCGCTGCTGCAGCAGTATCTGGGCCTGGTGCATGGCCTGCATGGGGACGCCGCCCTGGCGCGGCTGAAGCCGGCATTGGCCGGTAGCCAGCTGGCCTTGAATGAGCGTTGGCGGGCCCGCACTCGTGGCGCTGCCAGCGCCGACCCTACAGCCGTGCAGGCCCTGGCTGTGCAGTTGCAGCCGGTGCTGGCCACCGTGGTGCACAAGGCCCTGGGTGGACCGACGCCGGGCTTTTCTGAAGTGACAATTCCGCCGCAGCCCGTATTGCTGCCCGCCCCGAATGCAGGCAACAAATCCGTGAACGACACATTGACCCTGGGTGCGCCCGACAACGCCCCGCCCCCGGCGACGCCGCATTGACCGTAAACTTCGCG
The DNA here is from genome assembly GCA_024641925.1 of Betaproteobacteria bacterium. Classification (GTDB taxonomy): domain Bacteria; phylum Pseudomonadota; class Gammaproteobacteria; order Burkholderiales; family Burkholderiaceae_C; genus Rubrivivax. The sequence goes on along the minus strand of JAHECB010000002.1, from coordinate 37,769 downwards.
CCCCTATGAAGATCATCATCCTGGGCGCGGGTCGCGTCGGCGAGAGCGTGGCGGAAAGCCTGGTTTCCGAAAAAAACGACATCACCGTCATCGACAGCGACCCGCACCGTCTGCGGGTGCTGCAGGATCGCATGGACCTGCGCGGTGTGGTGGGCAACGGCATCCAACCCAGCGTGCAGCGCGATGCGGGCATTGAAGACTGCGACATGCTGATCGCCTGCGCACCGCTGGACGAAACCAATCTGGTGGCCTGCAAGGTGGCGCACGACCTGTTCAGCGTGCCAACGACCATTGCACGCGTGCGCAGCCCTGAATTTGCCAACGCCAGCCCGTTGATGGGCAAGACCGGGTTTGCCGTCAGCCAGGTCATCTGCCCTGAGGAAAGCATCACCTCCTACATCGGCAAGCTGATCGAATACCCCGAAGCGCTGCGGGTGCTGGAATTTGGGCATGGACTGGTCAGCCTGATCGCGGTGCGTGCGGTGGCCGGCGGGCCGCTGGTGCAGCACAGCCTGGCCGAAATTCCGCAACTGGTGCCCGGCGTGGACATGCGCATCGTGGCCATCTACCGGCAGGACCAGGTGGTACCGGTGCTGGATGGCGCCACGCGCATTGAAGCAGGTGACGAAGTTTTTGTGCTGGCCGCCACGGCGCATATCCGCAACGTGCTGGGCACGCTGCGCGCCGCCGACCGACCGGTCAAGCGCGTGATGATTGCTGGCGGCGGCAAGGTCGGCCTGCGCCTGGCGCGCCAGATTCAGGACGAATGCCAGGTCAAGATCATCGAACCGCAGCAGGCGCGCTGCGAATACCTGGCTGAAGCGCTGCACGACAGCGTGCTGGTGCTCAAGGGCGACAGCACCGACGAAGACCTGCTGTCGGACGAAAACGTGCAGGACATGGACCTGTTCCTGGCGCTGACCAGCCACGACGAAGACAACATCATGAGCTGCCTGCTGGCCAAGCGGCTGGGCGCGCGGCGGGTGCTGGCGGTCATCAACCGCAAGGCCTATGCCGACCTGGTGCAGGGCACCACCATCGACATTGCCATCTCGCCCAGCCAGGCCGTCATCGGCGAGTTGCTGGCCTATGTGCGGCGCGGCGATGTCGAGGCCGTGCACAGCCTGCGGCGCGGCTCTGCCGAGGCGCTGGAAGGCATCGTGCGTGGCGACCGCAAGACCTGCAAGATGGCGGGCCGACGCATCGAGGAGATCAACCTGCCCAAGGGCGCACAGGTGGGCGCCATCGTGCGTGGGCTGCACAACGTGGACGGCAGCGCTGCGTCGGTGGACGCCAAGGCCGAAGTCATCATCGCGCACCACGACACGATGGTCGAGCCCAACGACCACGTCATCATCTTTGTGCCGCGCAAGCGCATGGTGCGCGAGGTGGAAAAGCTGTTCCAGGTCAGCGCCACGTTCCTGTTCTGAGCGGACGGGGCACTACAGACCATGGGCGTTTTAGCCGTTGTTGCATTGATGGGCCGCATGGTGGTGCTGTTTGCACTGTTGATGCTGGTGCCGCTGCTGTTTTCGCTGCTTGAGTACGATGCGGCGCAAAAACCCTTCATCTGGGCCACCGCCGGCACGGTGATCAGTGGGCTGCTGATGAGCGCACTGACACGCCGCTTTCGGCGCGAACTGCAGCCCCGCGACGGTTTTGTGCTGGTGGGCATGACCTGGTTGGTGTTGCCGGCATTCGGTGCCGTGCCGCTGCTGTTGGCGGTGCCTGGCCTGAGCGTGACCAATGCCTACTTCGAAGCCATGTCAGCGTTCACGGCCACGGGCGCCACGGCGCTGTCGGGGCTGGACGATCTGCCGCTGTCGGTGAATGTCTGGCGCTGTTTCATGATGTGGGTCGGCGGACTGGGCATCATCGTGCTGGCCGTGGCCATCCTGCCGCTGCTGGGGGTGGGTGGTACGCAGTTGTTCAAGACCGAAGCAGCCGGCCCCATGAAAGACCAGAAGCTGACCCCCCGCATTGCCGACACGGCGCGTGTGATCTGGGGCACCTATGCGCTGCTGTCGGTGTGCTGTTTTGCCGCTTACCACTGGGCGGGCATGACCTGGATCGACGCTTTTCTGCACATGTGCACCACCGTCAGCCTGGGTGGCTTTTCAAACCACGATGCCAGCTTCGGTTACTGGAATTCGCCTCGCATCGAGGCCGTGGCCATGGTGTTCATGATGTTGTCGGGCATCAACCTGTTGTTGTATTACGTGTCCTGGCGCGGTCGCAGCCTGGGTGTGCTGTGGCGCAATGCCGAGGTGCGTGCTTTTTACGCCGTGGTGCTGGGCACGATTGCGCTGATCACCGGCTACTTGCTGGTGCATGGCACCTACAGCAGTGTTGCCGTGGCGCTGCGCCACACGGCCTTTCACGTCATCTCCGTGGCCACCACCACCGGCTACGCGTCACACGACTACGCACAGTGGCCCTTGTTTGCGCCGCTGCTGATGATCCTGCTGGGCTGTTTTGCCACGGCGGCTGGCAGCACGGGGGGTGGCATCAAGATGGTGCGACTGCTGCTGCTGGTCAAGCAGGCTCAGCGTGAACTGGTGCGCATCGTGCACCCCAGTGCCGTCAACCCCGTGGTGCTGGGCGGCAGTGCCGTGCCTGACCGGGTGATGCAGAGTGTCATCGCCTACATGATGCTGTACGGCGCCACGCTGGTGGGCCTGACCATGGTGCTGCTGTTCAGCGGCATGGATGTGGTGACCGGCTTCACGGCGGTGCTGGCCTGCGTCAACAACATCGGTCCGGGGCTGGGCGAAGTGGGGCCCTCGGTGAACTACGGCGCACTCACCGATTTCCAGACCTGGGTGCTGAGTCTTGCCATGATGCTGGGCCGCCTGGAACTGCTCAGCGCCCTGGTGCTGCTGACGCCGCAGTTCTGGCGCCGCTGACGGCCGCCAAGTTGTGGGCCCAGGCCTGGAGCCATCCTGAAGCTGTACGTTCTGCCGATTTGCCAGCGGTGATACGCTGTCAAGTCTCCACCAGCGCCCTGAGGTTTCCGCGACATGAATCAGCCGTTGAAAAAGTCTGCCCAGATGTTGGTTGACGAGGCGCTGGCCTGTGTGCGCACGCTGAGCCTGGACGAGGCGCGTGCCGCTCACAGCGCCGGGCAGGTGCTGTTTGTTGATCTTCGCGACGTTCGTGAACTGGAACGCGAAGGTGTCATGCCTGGGGCGGTGCATGCGCCTCGCGGCATGTTGGAGTTCTGGGTAGACCCCGCGTCGCCGTATTTCAACAAGGTCTTTGGCGAAAGCAAGCCGCTGGTGCTCTTCTGCGCTGCGGGCTGGCGATCGGCCCTGGCCGCGAAGACCTTGCAGGACATGGGCGTTCCCGAGGTCAGCCACGTCGACGGCGGTTTCAAGGCCTGGAAGGCTGCCGGTGCGCCCGTTGCTGACCGGGCACCGCGCAAGACACCGTGAGATGAATGCCGCAGCGCCTTGGGCGGGGCGCTGCATTCACCCGTCGACGGGCGTGCACCTTGAGCGCCGTGCCCGCTGACGCGGCGTGTTGGCTGCTGGGTCTGCGCTTCAGCGGGTACCCGTTTGGGCAGGAGGTCCAGGGTGTGCTGGGTGCTTTCACGTCACGTCTGACGCTTGCCTGAACCGGGCGCGGCTTTCCGCAGGCCCACGCTCCTAGAATGCCATTGACGTGCAGCGTCAATGGCCCGGCCATGCCGGACTGTCGCATCCAGGAGACCCCATGCCCGTGTTGGTATCGCAGCTCAACCCGCGTTCGCAGGCGTTCAAGGACAGCGAGGCGGCCATGCAGTTGCTGCTGGCCGATCTGGGCCAACGATTGGCGCAGATTGCCGAAGGCGGCGGCGCCACAGCGCGGGCGCGCCATGAAGCCCGTGGCAAGCTGCTGCCGCGCCAGCGCGTGGAGAGGCTGCTGGACCCGGGTACGCCGTTTCTGGAACTGGCGCCGCTGGCGGCACTGGACATGTACGATAACGCTGCGCCTGGCGCCGGCATGATCGCGGGCATCGGCCGTGTCAGTGGTGTGGAGTGCCTGATCGTGTGCAACGACGCCACGGTCAAGGGCGGCACCTATTACCCGATGACGGTGAAAAAGCACCTGCGCGCGCAAGAGGTGGCGATGCAGAACCGTCTGCCGTGCATCTACCTGGTCGACAGCGGCGGTGCCAATCTGCCCAACCAGGACGAGGTCTTCCCCGACCGCGACCATTTCGGCCGCATCTTCTTCAACCAGGCCAATCTGTCGGCGCAGGGCATTCCGCAGATTGCCGTGGTGATGGGTTCGTGCACGGCCGGCGGTGCCTACGTGCCGGCCATGAGCGACGAAACCATCATCGTCAAGAACCAGGGCACCATCTTTCTGGGCGGGCCGCCGCTGGTGAAAGCGGCCATCGGTGAAATCGTGAGCGCCGAAGACCTGGGCGGTGGCGACGTGCACACCCGCCTGTCGGGCGTGGCCGATCACCTGGCTGAAAACGACCGGCATGCGCTGACGCTGGCCCGCGCCAGCGTGGCCAACCTGAACTGGCGCAAGCCCCAGCAACTGGCGCTGGTTCCGCCGCGCCCGCCGCTGTTCGATGCCGCCGAACTGCGTGGCATCCTACCGGTGGAAGACGGTGCCTTCAGCAGCCGCAAGCCCTATGACGTTCGCGAAATCATCGCGCGTGTGGTGGACGGCAGTGATTTCGACGAGTTCAAGGCACGTTACGGCGCCACGTTAGTCACCGGTTTTGCGCACATCGAAGGCATGCCGGTGGGCATCATCGCCAACAACGGCGTGCTGTTTTCAGAAAGCGCCATGAAGGGCGCGCACTTCATCGAACTGTGCTGCCAGCGCCGTGTGCCGCTGGTGTTCTTGCAGAACATCACCGGCTTCATGGTGGGCCGCAAATACGAAGCCGAAGGCATTGCCAAACATGGCGCCAAGCTGGTGACCGCGGTGGCCACCGCCACAGTGCCCAAGTTCACGCTCATCATCGGCGGCAGCTTTGGCGCCGGCAATTACGGCATGTGTGGCCGTGCCTACAGCCCGCGCTTCTTGTGGATGTGGCCCAACGCGCGCATCGGCGTGATGGGCGGCGAACAGGCAGCTGCCGTGCTGGCCACCGTCAAGCGTGACGGCATCGAGGGCAAGGGCGGCGCCTGGAGTGCCGGCGAGGAGCTGGCCTTCAAGCAGCCCATCCTGGACCAGTTTGCACACCAGTCACACCCGTATTTCGCCAGTGCCCGGCTTTGGGATGACGGTGTCATCGACCCGGCAGACACCCGCCGCGTGCTGGCGCTGGGCCTCAGCGCCAGCCTCAACGCGCCTATTCCCGAGACTCCGAAGTTTGGCGTCTTCCGCATGTAGTGTTGAATGGGGTCACGCATGCCGTCTGCCCGGCACGCTGCAATGAGTCGTGAAAGTGTGATGAGCGAACCGTACGTGTCCATGCCGTTGATCTACACCACCCCTGATCACGAACTGCTGCGCGATCAGATTGCGCGCTTTCTGGCACGTGAGGTGGAGCCGCACGTTGAGGCCTGGGAGCGAGACGGCATGGTGCCGCGTGATGTGTTGCAGCGCCTGGGCCAGGCCGGCCTGCTGGGCTTGATGTACCAGCCCGAATACGGCGGCGGCGGTGCCGATCCGCTGACCAACCTGGTGTTTGCCGAAGCGCTGTCCATGAGCAGCTGTGCCGGATTTGTCATCACGGTGCTGGTGCACACCGACATGGCCAGCCCGCACCTGCACCACGCCGGCTCGGCGGCGCAGAAGGCGCGCTGGATGCCCGGCATCACTGCAGGCCAAACCATCACGGCCGTGGCCATCACCGAGCCCGGTGCGGGTTCTGACGTGGCCGGACTGCGCACCCATGCAAAACGCCAGGGCGAGCAGTGGGTGCTCAATGGCAGCAAGCTGTTCATCACCAACGGCGTACACGCCGATCTGGTTTTTGTTGCCGCGCGCACCGGCACGGCGCGGCACGACATCAGCATCTTCGCCGTTGAAAAGGGCACGCCGGGTTTCCGTGTGGGCCGCACGCTGGACAAGACCGGCTGGCGTGCCAGCGACACCGCTGAACTGTTTTTTGACGACTGCGTGATACCGGCCGCCCATCTGCTGGGCCAGGAGGACCGCGGTTTTCAGGCTGTGATGAAAAACTTTCAAACCGAGCGCATCGCGCTGGGTGCGATGGCCGTGGCCACCTGCATGCAGGCGCTGGCGCTGACCTTGCAGCATGTGCAGTCGCGCCAGGCCTTTGGTGGCAGCCTGTGGTCACAGCCCACCGTGCGGCAGAAGATAGCCATGCTGGACGCCAAGACCCGCGCCGCGCGCCAGTACCTCTACCACTGCGCGTGGCGGGTGTCGCAGGGTCATGACGTGGTGCAAGACGTGTCCATGCTGAAAGCCCTGACCGGTGAACTGGTCAACGAAGTCACTTATGGTTGTCAGCAGTTGCATGGCGGCATGGGCTACATGACCGGCACCCCGATCGAACGCCTGTGGCGCGATGCACGTGTGTTGGCCATTGGTGGCGGCGCCACCGAGGTCATGCTGAACGAAGCGGCCAAACGCTACTGACCGGAACCGACTCATGCCGCCCCTTGGTCAAACCCCGCCCATGCAGGTCGACAACGCCAGTGCCTATTCGGTGCGCAGCCTGGCAGCGCGCGATTCGCTGGCTGCGTTGACCGAAATGCTGCACCAGGCCTACGCGCCCCTGGCTGCAAGAGGCTTGAATTTCTTGGCGGCCACGCAGGACGTGAACACCACCCGCAGTCGGGCGGCGCTGGGGCAGTGTTTTGTGGCCGTGCACGATGGCGCCGTCGTCGGTACCGTCACCGTCGGCCCTTACCACGACAGGGCCGTCGCGGCTGTGGACACCTCGTTGTTTGGTATCAATGAATCAGCCCGATTCTTCCAGTTTGCCGTGCACCCGGACCACCAGCGCCGCGGCGTGGGCCGCCAATTGGTGGCGGCCTGCGAGCAGTGGGCGCAAGAGATGGGCTTTCACGGCGTGACCGTGGACACCGCGGCTGTCGCCACCGAGCTGCGTCAGATGTACCAGCGCATGGGCTATGTCGAAGTCGGCAGCGCCCAGTGGCCGGGCAAAACCTACCGCTCCGTTGTCTTGCGCAAGCCGCTGCAGGACAACCCCTTGCGCGAGCATCTGCACACCTTGTCGCGCTACAACCTGTGGGCCACCCAAACCCTGCTGGAACAGGTGGACGCCTTGGACGAAGCAGATTACCGACGTGACAGCGGCCTGTTTTTCAAAAGCATTCACGGTACGCTGAACCACCTGTTGGTGGCTGAACGCCAGCTCTGGTTCAGGCGCTTCACAGGGCAACCCGTGGCGGTCCAGTCGCTGGATGCCGAGGCCGAAACCGACCGGGTGCAGTTGCGGCGCCGGTTGCTGGATGGTGCGGCGGCCTGGCTGCCCTGGGTGCAGAACCTGTCGGCGCAGACCTTGTCGGGCGCCATCGTTTATGTGAGCACCCAGGGTGAAACGGTCACGGCCCCTTTTGCCGCCACCTTGGCGCATGTGTTCAACCACGGCACCCACCACCGCGGCCAGCTCAGTGCCGCACTCACCCAGCTGGGCAGGCCGGCCCCGGAGCTGGACCTGATGATCATGGTGCGGCGTGAACATGCCGCCACCCAACCGGACAAATTGACATGAACACGACGCTGGACATTCGCCGTGGCAGCGCCAGTGGCCCGCACGGCCAACGGGTTGCACAGGTCTGGCTGAATCGGCCCGAAGTGCGCAACGCTTTCAATGACGGTGTTGTGGCCGAACTCACAGCCGCTTTCACCGAACTGGGCGCCGACAGCCAGCTGCGGGCGATCGTGCTGGGCGGCCATGGCAAGGCGTTCTGCGCCGGCGCCGACCTGTCCTGGATGCGCAGCATGGCCCAGTACAGCCGTGCAGAAAACGAGGCCGACGCCGCCCAGCTGGCGCAGATGCTGTGGGTGATGTACCAGTGCCCAGTGCCCATCGTGGGGCGCATCCATGGCGACTGTTATGCCGGCGGAGTGGGCCTGGCGGCGGTGTGTGACGTGGTGGTGGCGGGCGCCAGCGCCAACTTCTGCCTCAGCGAAGCGCGGCTGGGGCTGCTGCCCGCCACCATAGGCCCGTATGTGGTGCGCGCGCTGGGCGAGCAGGCCAGTCGCCGCTATTTCGTCACCGCCGAACGCTTCAGCGCCACCCAGGCGCAACGCTTGGGCCTGGTGCATGAAGTGGCCGACGCCGATCAGCTGGATGCGCAGGTGGAGGCCATCGTGACCGCCCTGGGGGCCAACGGCCCGCAGGCTTTGCGTGCCTGCAAGCGCCTGGTGCAGGATGTGGCGGGCCAGCCCATCACCGAACCGCTGCGCCGCGACACCGCGCAGCGCATTGCCGACATCCGCACCAGCGGCGAAGGCCGCGAAGGGGTGCAGGCCTTCCTGAACAAACGGGACCCGTCATGGCGTTGAACGACATGGCCAGCACACTGGGTTCATCTGCCCTTCAGGCCGCCGAACAGGCCGGCAGCCTGGGTGCCGTGGCGCAGTGGGACCTGTCGCACCTGGCGGCTATGGCGGCCGCGTTGGGCTGGGCCAGCGGCATGCGCCTGTACCTGGTGGTGTTCCTGACCGGCGCTGCGGGTTACATGGGCTGGATTCCCTTGCCGCCGGGCCTGAGCGTGCTCCAGAACCCGGTGGTGCTGGGCGCCAGTTTTCTCATGCTGGCCGTGGAATTTTTTGCCGACAAGATACCCGGCGTCGACACCTTGTGGGACAGCATCCACACCTTCATCCGTGTGCCGGCCGGTGCGGCGCTGGCCTTTGGCGCGCTCAGTGGCGCCACCGGCGTTGACGGCCAGTCGTGGGCCTTGATCGCTGCATTGGCCGGCGGTACGTTGGCCGCCACGTCGCACGCCGCCAAGGCCACCACACGCGCTGCGGCCAACACCAGTCCCGAGCCGTTTTCCAACGTGGCCTTGTCGCTGATGGGTGATGCCGCGGTGCCGGCCACGCTATGGCTGGCCTACGAACACCCGCTGTGGTTCTGGCCGGTGCTGGGCGTGATGGTGTTGCTGGCCCTGGTGCTGCTGGTGGTGCTGTTCAAGTTTCTGCGCGGCATCTTCAGGCGGCTTCGTGGCGGGCGGCAGCCCACACCCGCCTGAGGTGGCGCAGACTCTGCGCATGACACGCGTGTCATGCTGTTCCTGACGTTGAATCCCGCGAAAGCCCCTGATGTTCAAGAAGATCCTGATTGCCAACCGCGGAGAAATCGCCTGCCGCGTGGCCGCTACGGCGCGGCGTCTGGGTGTGGGCACGGTGGCCGTGTTCAGCGATGCCGACGCCAAGGCCCGCCATGTGCAGGCCTGCGACGAGGCCGTGCACGTGGGCGGCTCCGCGCCGGCCGACAGTTACCTGCAATGGCAGCGCATCATCGACGCGGCGCTGGCCACCGGCGCGCAGGCCATCCACCCGGGCTACGGTTTCCTCAGCGAGAACCAGGCCTTTGCCAAAGCCTGCGCTGACAACGGCCTGGTCTTCATCGGCCCGCCCGCCAGCGCCATCGCCGCCATGGGCAGCAAGAGTGCGGCCAAGGCGCTGATGGAAAAGGCCGGGGTGCCGCTGGTGCCGGGGTATCACGGCGCCAACAACGACCCCGACTTCCTGGCCGAGCAGGCCCAAAAAATCGGCTACCCGGTGCTCATCAAGGCCAGCGCGGGTGGTGGGGGCAAGGGCATGCGCCGGGTCGACCGGGCCGAAGACTTTGTGGCCAATTTGTTGTCGTGCCAGCGTGAGGCGCAGGCCAGCTTCGGCGATCAGCATGTGCTGGTGGAGCGTTACGTCACGCGGCCCCGGCACATCGAGATCCAGGTGTTTGGCGACAGCCAGGGTAACGTCATCCACCTGCACGAGCGTGACTGTTCGGTGCAGCGCCGCCACCAGAAGGTGCTGGAAGAGTCCCCCGCGCCTGGCTTGAGTGAATCGCGCCGCGCCGAGATGGGCGCAGCGGCGGTGGCGGCGGCCAAGGCGGTGGGATACGTCGGTGCCGGCACGGTCGAGTTTGTGGCCGAAGAGCTGAACGACGGCGACATCAAGGCCTACTTCATGGAGATGAACACGCGGCTGCAGGTTGAACATCCGGTGACCGAAGCCGTGACCGGGCTGGACCTGGTGGAATGGCAACTGCGCATCGCTGCCGGCCAGCCCTTGCCGCTGCAGCAGCACGAAGTGCCGCAGCGTGGCCATGCCATTGAAGCGCGCATCTGCGCCGAAAATCCCGAAGCCCAGTTTCTGCCCGCCACCGGCACCCTGCAGGTGGCGCGCTGGCCGGCGCATGTCAGCTTCGAGCGCAGCGATACGCTGCCGCGGGTGGACAGCGGCGTTGGCGAAGGTGACGCCATCAGCCCGTTTTACGACTCGATGATTGCCAAGCTCATCGTCTGGGGCGAAGACCGCGCCATGGCGCTGGCCCGGCTGGATGCGGCATTGCGCCAGACGCACATCATGGGTCTGCACACCAACGTGGCTTTTTTGCGCCGTGTGGTGGGCAGCCACGCTTTTGCCACGGCGGACCTGGACACGGCGCTGATCACCCGCGAACACGCGGCCTTGTTTGACGCGCCGCCGCTGCCTGACGAACTGGCTGCTGCGGGCGCGGTGGTGCTGCGGCTGCAGGCCGAACAGGCTTTGCAGGATGCCGACCCCTGGTCCCGTCGCGACGGATGGCGACTGCACGGCGGTGCGCAGCGCCACTTCGAGTGGCGGCGTGATGCCGATACCTTGCCTGCCGTGTTGCAGCACCAGCACGACGGCAGCGTCACGCTGGCGGTGGGTGCAGCCCCGCGCGCCGCACAGGCCTTTGACTACCGTGGGCTGGGCGACGACCGTTACCAGATCCGTCTGGGCCGTGAACGCCACACGGTCAGCGTGTACACCCATGGCGCTCAATGTGGCGTGTTTGCCGATGGCGGCATGGCGCTCGTCACCGAAGTGGACGCCTGGGCGCAGGCGGGTGTGCAGGGCGGCGCTGATGGCCGCCTGACGGCACCCATGCCCGGCAAGGTCGTCAGCTTCCTGGCCCAGGTGGGCGACCGTGTGAAACGCGGCCAACCCCTGGCGGTGATGGAAGCCATGAAAATGGAACACACCATCAGTGCCCCTCACGACGGCGTGGTGGAGGAACTGATGTACACCGTGGGCGACCAGGTCGCTGAAGGTGGCGAACTGCTGCGCCTGGAACAGCGCAAGGAAACATGAAGCCATGAAATTGCCCGAACAAGTCACCCTGGTCGACGTGGGCCCGCGCGACGGCCTGCAAAACGAAGCGCAGCCTGTGGCGGCCGTCCACAAGATCGAACTGGTGCACCGCCTGCAGGCCGCGGGCTGCACCGAGATCGAAGTCACCAGTTTTGTCAGCCCCAAGTGGGTGCCGCAAATGGCCGACAACGCCCAGGTGCTGGCCGGCATCCAGCGTGCCAGCGGCGTGCGTTACAGCGTGCTGACACCCAACATGAAGGGCCTGGAAGCGGCTCTGGCGGCGCCGCGAGCGCATTGGCCGCACGAGGTGGTGGTGTTTGCCGCCGCCAGCGAGGCCTTCAGCCAGCGCAACATCAATTGCAGCATTGCGCAAAGCGTGGAACGTTTTGCGCCCGTGGTGGCTGCGGCACACGAGGCGGGCCTGAAGGTGCGCGCTGCCATCTCCTGCGCCGTGGGCTGCCCCTACCAGGGTGAGGTTTCGGCCGACGAGGTCGAACGGGTGGCGCAGCTGATGAAAGACATCGGCGTTGACCACTGTGGCGTGGCCGACACCATCGGCGTCGGCACGCCGCTGCGCGTGGCCGCGGCCATGGAGCGTGCGCTGAAACATTTTCCGCTGCACGAGGTGAGTGGACACTTCCACGACACCTACGGCCAGGCGCTGGCCAACATTCTGGTCTGCCTGGAAATGGGCATTCATGTCTTCGACAGCAGCATTGCCGGCCTGGGCGGCTGCCCTTATGCCAAGGGCGCCACCGGCAACGTGGCCACCGAAGACGTGGTGTTCATGCTGCATGGCATGGGCATCGAGACCGGGCTGGACCTGCACGCGCTGGTGGACGCCGGTGCCTGGATCTCGCAGGTGCTGGGTCGCGCGCCGGTGTCGCGCGTGTCGCGTGCGCTGCTGGCCAAGCGCGGTTTGGCGCTGGAGGCGCCCCAGGTGGCGTCCGCTTGAGCACATGAGCGAAGCTCACACCGTGCAGACGCAAGCTCCGCGGCATCCGTCGGCGGATGCTGGCGAGCGCCCTGAAGGCTTTCATCGGGTGCGCCAGGCCTTGGCCGAACAAGCACACCCGCACGCGCCGGTATGGCTGGCCGTGCCGGCCCGCACGGCGGCCGAAGCGGCACAGGCCCTGGGTGTCACGGTGGGTCAGATCGCCAAGAGTGTGGTGTTCCGTCGCAAGGCCGACGACGCGGCCGTGCTGGTGGTCACTTCCGGCGACCGCCGTGTCGACGACCAGCGCGTGGCCGCCCTGACGGGCAAGCTGGGCCGTGCCGACGCGGAGTTTGTCAAGGCCAGTACCGGCTTCTCCATTGGCGGCGTGTCACCGCTGGCGCACACCGGCAAGCCGGTGCTGCTGATCGATCGTGATCTGTTCCGATTTGAGGTGATCTGGGCCGCAGCCGGCCATCCCAACGGCGTCTTTCAACTGTCGCCGCAGCAGCTGGTGCGGCTCACGGGTGCGCCCGTGGTCGACGTGGTGCAGGTCCTGGCATGAGCACGACGTCCGTTGCCAGTCCCTGCATCAGCGTGTGCCAGATGGACAGCGGCACCGGCTGGTGTACCGGCTGCCTGCGCACGCTGGATGAAATTGCGTCCTGGGGCAGCATGACGGAAGCGCAGAAACAGGCCACCTGGTTGGCGCTGGGCCGCCGGCGCGTGCACTGGCGCAACCTGCGGCGGGAAAAGGCAGAGGGCCTGTCGCCCGATGCTGGCGCGCCTTGATCGCCACGGGCCCAGCCATGCACGCCATCACGTTTCATTTCGACCCCATTTCGCCCTACGTCAACCTGGCCTTCCACCGCCTGCCCGAGGTGCTGGAAGGCTGCAGCTACAGCGTGGACTACCGGCCAGTGCTGTTTGCCGCGATGCTCAGGCAGTGGGGCCACAAGGGCCCGGCGGAAATCGAGCCCAAGCGAGCCTGGACGTTTCGCCACGTGCGCTGGCTGGCGCAGCAGCACGGCATCAGGCTGCAGACGCCGGCGCAGCACCCCTTCAACCCCTTGGCGCTGCTGCGTTTGGCGGTGGCCGCAGGCCCCAACCGGCGCGTGACGCAGGCGGTGCTGGACCATGTCTGGCACGGCGGTCTTGACGCCAACGACCCCCAGCGCCTGGCCGATTTGCGTCTACAACTGGCACCGCCACGCGACCCCGACAGCGAGGAGGTGAAGGCCGAATTGCGTGCCAATACCGATGCGGCCTTGGCCGCCGGCCTGTTTGGCGTGCCCACCTTTGAATGGCAGGGCCGCCTGTTCTGGGGCTTGGACGCGTTGCCCATGCTGCGAGATGCGATGCAGGGCGGTGACTGGTTCCAGGGCCCGGCCTGGGCAGACGCTGCTGCGCCCAGAGGCGGCGTGGTCCGCGGCTGAAACAAGCGTTGACTGACCGTGGCGCGGATTGGGTTGTGCGCCGGGCCCACCTGGAGGCAGGCCATGTGCCGAAACATCAAGACCTTGTTCAATTTTGAGCCGCCGGCCAGCGAGCTGGAGGTGCGCGACGCGTCACTGCAGTTTGTGCGCAAGCTCAGCGGCTTTGCCGTGCCGTCCAAGGCCAACGAAGCGGCCTTTGATCTGGCGGTGGAGCAGGTGGCCGCTGCGGCGCGCACCTTGCTGCAGTCGCTGGTCAGCAGCGCGCCGCCGAAGGATCGCGAGTTGGAAACCGACAAGGCCCGTGAACGCTCGCGTCAGCGTTTTGGCGCGAGCTGAAGGCGCTGCCGGCAGTGATGGCCCGACTGGCGGCGGGGCGCAGCGTCAGACGGCTGGATGCGTCGGCATGGCTGCCACCGGCCGCTTGCGCACCGCCACCGTGGCCACCCCGCGGCGGCCAGGCCGTTGACGACTGATCAGCGTGCTGATGGATCGCGGGTTGTCGACGCCTGGCCATTGGGCGGTGCCGCGCCCTCTGCCGCCAGCGTCTGCAGACAAGTCAGGCACAGGCAGCCGGCGTACTGGCGACGCAGGTCGGCCAGCAAATGAGCGTCCAGCGTCACACTGGTGCAGGCGCAAGGGCCCGCACCCTTGATGCCACAGTGGAATTCGCCGGCACAGCGCGGGCAGCGATTCGGGCTTGCCGGCGTTGGGGCGGACGGATCGACTTTCAAGCCTTGAAGGCCGACCGATGCTGGTCGCGCAACAGGTTCTTCTGCACCTTGCCCATGGCGTTGCGGGGCAGGTCAGGCACCACCTGTACCAGTTTGGGTACCTTGAAGTTGGCGATCTGCTGTTTCAGGGTGGCCACGATGTCCGCCCCCTTCAGCACCACACCGGGTTTGGCCACCACCACGGCCACCACGGCCTCGCCGAAGTCAGGGTGCGGGGCCCCGACCACGGCACTTTCGGCCACGCCGGGCATGTCGTTGATGCAGGCCTCGATTTCAGCCGGGTAGACGTTGTAGCCGCCGCTGATGATCAGGTCCTTGCTGCGGCCGACGATGGTGACAAAACCACTGTCGTCGATCTTGCCGACGTCGCCGGTCTTGAACCACAGGTCGGACGTGAACTCATCAGCGGTTTTTTCCGGCATGCGCCAGTAGCCTTTGAAGACATTCGGGCCCTTGACCTCGATGTTGCCGATCTCGCCGGCCGGCACGGGAGCGCCCTTTTCGCTGGTCACGCGCACGCCCACGCCCGGCAGCGCCGGGCCCACGGTGCCACCCCGGCGGGCCGATTCGGGCCGGTAGGGGTTGGACGTGAGCATCACCGTTTCGCTCATGCCGTAGCGTTCCAGGATGGTGTGGCCCGTGCGCGCCTGGAAGTCGTTGAAGGTTTCCAGCAGCAGGGGTGCCGACCCGCTGATGAACAGGCGCATGTTGCGGCACGCCGCCTGGTCGAAGCGGGGTTCGCCCAGCAGCCGCACATACAGCGTGGGCACGCCCATGAACACGGTGGCTTCGGGCAACCGGGTGGTCACGGCCTTGGGTTCAAAACGTGAAAACCAGATCATCTTGCAGCCGGCCATCAGCGCGCCATGAATGGCCACAAACAAGCCGTGCACGTGGAAGATGGGCAGGGCGTGCAGCAGCACGTCGTTGCTCTGCCAGCCCCAGAAGTCTTTCAGCACCCGGGCGTTGGACACCAGGTTGCCGTGGGTCAGCATGGCGCCCTTGCTGCGCCCGGTGGTGCCGCTCGTGTACAGGATGGCGGCCATGTCCTCGGCATTGCGCTGCGCGGCCTGGTGCGTGGTGGGCTGGAACGCGGCGCGGTCCAGCAGCGTGCCGCTGCGGTCCTCATTCAGCGTGAACACATGTCGTGTGCCGGCCACAAAGGCGATCTTGCTGATCCAGCCAAAGTTCTTGCCCGAGCACACCACCACCGCCGGCTCCGCGTTGCCCACGAAATACTCGATCTCTGCGGCCTGGTAGGCGGTGTTCAGGGGCAAAAACACATGGCCGGCACGCAGCACCGCCAGGTACAGCATCAGCGCTTCGACGCTTTTTTCAGTCTGCACCGCCACGCGTGACATCGGCGGCAGCGCCAATGAGTCGAGCAGATTGGCCATCATGGCCGTGCCGCGCTCCAGGTCGGCCCAGGTGTAGAACAAGGGCGACGGCGTGTCAGCGGTTTCAACGGCGGTCGTCTGCAGGTCGGCCGGAAAGGCCTCTCGCAGAATGGCAAACAGGTTGTGGTTCTTGTTCATCTTTTTCCACGTGGGCACCTGTGTGGCGCCCACGACTCCTCGTGCGTGCGGGTAGGGCCCGGCCTGGGGTGCTACAGCGGATTGCCGATCGCCCGCGAACGCGTCACCTCCCCTTGCCGGAACTTGGCATGGCTGGATTCAACCTTGTCCAGGTCGTACAGGTAATTCACCATCATCCCGAACGATTGGCGCAACCCGTTGGCAGACAGATTGCCGCGCGGGTTCAGTCTTTCCAGCCGGGCTCCATTGTCAAGGTGAAACCGGGCCACGGGGTCACCTGCCGAGGTTGGTGAAAGCCCCAACAGGTAGGCGCTGCACAAGTGGCTCAGGGCGGCGTGGTCTTCGTCGGTCATTTCGTTGTGGATACCGGGCGACTGCAGCAGTTTCAGGTCGCCCTTGCAGCGCTTGCGCAGCAGTTCACGGGCCGCTTCCAGTTCAAGCTTGGCTGCTTTGCGCAGGTCGGGCAGGGTGTCCAGGTCGGGGTCGGACAACAGCCAGTTGGCAAAGCCGGGTATGGGCGACAGGGTGCAAAAGGTGCGCAGCCGCGGCAGTTCACGCTGCAGCTGCTGGGCCACGGTCTTGATCAGGAAGTTGCCCAGGCTGACACCCCGCAGGCCGGGTTCGCAGTTGCTGATGCTGTAGAAAGCCGCCACGCGGTAGCGGTCTGGCGGCAGAGGGGTGCTCAATTTGTCGATCAGCGGGGCGATGGCTGAGGGCATCTCCGGCAACAGCGCAACCTCCACAAAAATCAGCGGTTCTTCGCCCAGCTGGGGGTGGAAAAAGGCAAAACAGCGGCGATCGGGCTGCAGGCGGCGGCGCAGATCGTCCCAGCCGTCGACCACATGCACGGCCTCGTGGTGGATGATTTTTTCCAGCAGCATGGCCGGTGAATTCCAGTCCACCTGGCGCAGCTGCAAGAAGCCCGGGTTGAACCACGACGTCAGCAGGTGCAGCAGGTCGGCTTCGATGACGGCCAGCTCAGGTTGTTTCTTGAGCCGTTTCAACAAGGCGCGGCGCAGGCGCAGCACCGCTGCAGTGCCCCCGGGCATGCGGTTCAGGCGGCGGAACAGTTCTTGGCGTATGGGTTCGGCCGCGTGAGTCAGTGCCAGCAGCGTGGCGACGCCGGGTTTGGCTGCATAGGACTGCGCCAGGCTCAGCACGGCCTGCGGGTCGGGGCTGAGGTCCTTGGCCAGGAACTCAAAAAAACCGTCGAGTTCGTCGTCTTCCAGGCGGTCCAGGTTGGCCAGCATCTCGGTGGCCACGGTCTGGCCGCCCAATTCACCCTTTTCGTCGAGCAAACGCATGCAGTCCAGCTTCATGCGGCGCACCACGCGGGCTGATTTCTGGCGGGCGGCGACGCGTCGCAGGTCGTCAAACATGAGGCGTTCTTTCATTTTCAGCGGCTAACTACAGTCATTCGGTGGCGATATGGGAATATGAAGGCTTTCTGTGACGCCAGGCTCGAGCTGTGCCGAAAATGACACGCCTTTTGTGACTGGATGTGGCCGTCGGGCCTTCATGGGGCCGCGGTGAAGACTTTGCAGACGGCACCGTGGCCGGCGTTACAGTGCAACCTGACCTTCAGTCGAGGAACTTCCATGAAAAACCGAAAAACTGCGCAGACTTGCCCGCTTACCCCCCGCAGGGCGCTGTTGGCGCTGGCCAGCCTGGCCGCACTGGGCGCCCCTGCCTGGGCACAGGCCAAGGACATCCGCATTGCCCACATCCACAGCCTGACCGGCCCTTTGGAGGTCTACGGCAAGCAGACCACCACCGGCTTCAACATGGGCCTGCAATACGCCACCGGCGGCACCATGATGGTGGCGGGGCGCAAGCTGGTCGTCATTGAAAAAGACGATCAGGGCAAGCCCGATGTGGGCAAGAGCCTGCTGGCCGCTGCTTATGGCGACGACAAGGTCGACATTGCCGTGGGCCCCACCAGCAGCGGTGTGGCGCTGGCCATGCTGCCTGTGGCCGAGGAATACAAGAAGATCCTGCTGGTCGAGCCCGCGGTGGCCGACAGCATCACCGGCGAGAAGTGGAACAAGTACATCTTCCGCACCAGCCGCAACTCCAGCCAGGACGCCATCAGCAATGCGGTGGCGCTGGACAAGCCGGGTGTGCACATCGCCACGCTGGCGCAGGACTACGCCTTTGGCCGTGACGGCGTCAAGGCTTTTCGCGACGCCATCAAGACGGCCAAGCTGGTGCACGAGGAATACCTGCCCACCAGCACCACCGACTTCACCGCGGGTGCGCAGCGCATCATCGACAAGCTGAAGGATCTGCCAGGCCGCAAGGTGGTCTTCATCATCTGGGCCGGCGGCGGCAACCCGTTCAAGATTGCCGACCTGGACCTGAAGCGCTATGGCATCGAGATCGCCACGGGCGGCAACATCCTGCCGGCCATGGCTGCGTACAAGAACTTCCCGGGCATGGAAGGTGCGGCGTACTACTACTTCGGCATTCCCAAGAACCCGGTCAATGAATGGCTGGTGGCCAACCACTACAAGGAGTTCAAGGCACCGCCCGACTTCTTCACGGCCGGCGGGATGAGTGCGGCCATTGCAGTGGTCGAAGCGCTGAAAAAGACCAACGGCGACACCACCACCAACAAGCTCATCAGCGCCATGGAAGGCATGAGCTTCAACACGCCTAAGGGCAAGATGACCTTCCGCAAGGAAGACCACCAGGCCATGCAAAGCATGTACCACTTCAAGATCAAGGTGGATCCGGCCTTTGCCTGGGGTGTGCCCGAACTCGTGCGCGAGATCAAGGCCGAAGAAATGAACGTGCCCATCCGCAACAAGCGCTGAGGCCAGAGCGCTCTTTTCCTGCCGGAGCGCGGGCAGGGGGCGGGCGTCCTTCTCACCATGCTTGAAACGCGCAAGCTCACCATCCGCTTCGGTGGCCATGTGGCCGTCGACCATGTCTCGTGCCGGTTTGAAGCCGGCACGCTGACGGCCATCGTCGGCCCCAACGGTGCGGGCAAGACCACCTACTTCAACCTGATCTCGGGGCAGCTGCCCGCCACCGAAGGCCAGGTGCTGCTGGCGGGGCAGGACATCACGGGCCTGCCGGCACCGCTGCGCACCCGTCGCGGGTTGGGCCGCGCGTTTCAGCTGACGCAGCTGTTTCCCAACCTCAGCGTGCTGGAAAACCTGCGTTTGGCGGTGCAGGCGCGGGAACAAGGCCGCGGCAAGGCGGGCCTGGACCTGTTTCGTGTGTGGCTGGACCGAAAGGATTGGATCGACGAGGCCATGGCCTTGTTGCAGCAGGTGCGGCTGGGCGACAAGGCGCAGGCCAGCGCGGCCAGCCTGCCGCATGGTGACCAGCGCAAGCTCGAGGTGGCGCTGTTGATGGCCTTGGACCCCCAGGTCTACATGTTTGACGAGCCCACGGCCGGCATGAGCGTGGACGACGTGCCCGTGGTGCTGGACCTGATCCGCGACCTGAAGTTGCGGCGCGACCGCTGCATCCTGCTGGTGGAACACAAGATGGACGTGGTGCGGGAACTCAGTGACCGCATCGTGGTGCTGCACAACGGGCAGTTGGTGGCCGACGGCGAGCCCGCGGCGGTGATCGCGTCGCCCGTGGTGCAGCAGGCTTACCTGGGCATGGCAGCCGAGGAGCCCGCATGAACCAGGGCCTGCCGCGCGACGATGCCCTGCTGCAGTTGCAGGGCGTGCACACCCACATCGGGGCGTATCACATCCTGCATGGCGTGGACCTGACCGTGCGTGAAGGCGCTGTCACCATGCTGCTGGGCCGCAATGGCGCGGGCAAGACCACCACGCTGCGCACCATCATGGGCCTGTGGCCCACGGCGCAGGGCAGTACCCGCTTCAAGGGCCAGGCCTTGCAAGGGCTGCCCACGCCCGACATCGCGCGCCTGGGCATCGCCTACGTGCCCGAGACCATGGGCATCTTTGGCGACCTGACGGTGCGTGACAACCTGCTGCTGGCCGCCCGGCAGGCGCGCCGCGCCGCTGAGCTGGACCCCGAGCGCCTGAAGTGGATCTTCAGCCTCTTCCCCGCGGTGCAGAAATTCTGGCTCTACCCGGCCGGCAAGCTCAGCGGTGGGCAGAAACAGATGCTGGCCATTGCCCGCGCCATCATCGAGCCGCGTGCGCTGCTGCTGATCGACGAACCCAGCAAGGGCCTGGCGCCGTCGATCGTGCAGAACCTGATCGGCGCCCTGCGTGAACTGAAATCGCAGCGCGCCAGCGTGTTGCTGGTGGAGCAGAACTTCGCCGTGGCGCAGGCGCTTGGCGACGACGTGGCTGTGATGGACGATGGCCGTGTCATCCACCACGGCAGCATGGCCGAACTGGTGGCCAGCCCCGCGCTGCAGCAGCGCTTTCTGGGCTTGTCGCTGGAGACGCATTCATGAAACAACACGCATGAGCACCGCCAAGCCTGCCGTGTCGTCTGCTGCACCCGCGGCCAGCGCCCGGCTGCCGTTCGACGTGGTGCCGCTGCTGCTGGTCGTGGCACTGGCGGTGGCGGCGCTGCCGCTGGTGGGCAGCCCGTCCACCTGGGTGACGCTGACCGTGGCCGGATTGGCCATGGGTCTGATCATCTTCATCATTGCTTCAGGCCTGACGCTGATCTTTGGCCTGATGGACGTGCTGAACTTCGGCCACGGGGTTTTCATCGCGCTGGGCGCGTTTGTGGCCACCACGGTGCTGGCGGGCATGACGGGCTGGACGCAGTCGCCCAACGTGTTGTTTAACCTGGGCGCCATCTTCTGCGCCATGCTGGTGGCCATGGCGGTGGCCGGCGCCGTGGGTCTGGCCTTCGAGCGCGTCATCGTGCGGCCGGTCTACGGCCAGCACCTGAAGCAGATCCTCATCACCATGGGCGGCATGATCGTCGGCGAGGAGCTCATCAAGCTGCTTTGGGGCCCGCAACAGCGGCCGCTGCCCATGCCCGAAGGCCTGCGTGGTGCGTTCCTGCTGCCCATGGGCGACGCGGCGGCGGCCATCGAAAAATACCGGGTGCTGGCTGTGGTCATCGGCCTGTTGGTGCTGGCCACCCTGCTGTGGGTGCTGAACCGCACCAAGCTGGGCCTGCTGATCCGCGCCGGCGTGCAAGACCGCGAGATGGTGGAAAGCCTGGGGTACCGCATCCGGCGCCTGTTTGTGGCGGTGTTTGTGGCCGGCTCGGCGCTGGCCGGGCTGGGTGGCGTGATGTGGGGGCTGTACCAGCAGGTGGTGACGCCGCAGATCGGCGCGCAGGTGAACGTGCTGATTTTCATCGTCATCATCATCGGCGGGCTGGGCAGCACGCTGGGCTGCCTGGTGGGCGCCCTGCTGGTGGGTCTGCTGGCCAACTACACCGGTTACCTGGCGCCCAAGATGGCTCTCTTTTCGAACATTGCGCTGATGGTGGCCATTCTGTTGTGGCGGCCGCAGGGGCTGTACCCCGTCACCAACCGCTGACCCCCCTTTGAACACGCCTTGACCAGCCGATGAACCTGATCCGACGCCTGCTGTCGCACGATCTGCCGCGCAATCGCTGGCTGGCCCTGGCCCTGGTGCTGGTGGTGGTCGGCCTGGCGCTGTCGCCGTTCCTCTTTCCGGGCAGCAAGGCGCTGGGTGTGGCTGCCAAGATGCTGGTGTTCATCCTGCTGGTGGCCAGTTACGACCTGTTGCTGGGCTACACCGGCATCGTCAGCTTTGCGCACACCATGTTTTTTGGCATTGGCGCTTACGGCGTGGCGGTGGCCAGCAACCGGCTGGGGCCGGGGCTGGACGCGGTGCTGTGGGGGGCGGCGGCGGCGCTGGTGCTGTCGCTGATGCTGTCGCTGGTGATCGGGCTTTTCAGCCTGCGGGTGAAGGCCATCTTCTACGCCATGATCACGCTGGCCGTGGCGTCGGCGTTCCAGACCCTGGCCTCGCAGTTGTCCGAAGTCACCGGTGGCGAAGACGGCTTGACCTTCAAGAACCCGCCCTGGTTGCAGCCGGCTTTTGAACCGTTTGAATCGCCGCTGTTCGGCGTGGACGTGGACGGCCGGCTGTTCACCTACTACCTGCTGTTTGCCGTGGTGCTGGTGCTGTTCCTGATGCTGCTGCGCATCGTCAATTCGCCCTTCGGGCGGGTGCTGCAGGCGATCCGGGAAAACGACTTTCGCGCCGAGGCGCTGGGCTACCGCACCGTCGTCTACCGCACCTGGAGCAACGTGCTGTCGGCGCTGTTTGCCTGTGCGGCCGGTGCCTTGCTGGCGCTGTGGCTGCGCTACACCGGGCCGGACACCACGCTGAGCTTCGAGATCATGCTCGACATCCTGCTCATCGTCGTCATCGGTGGCATGGGCACGATGTACGGCGCGGTGGTCGGCGGCGTGCTGTTCATGTTCGCGCAGAACTATCTGCAAGACTTGCTGCGCCTGGCCGGTGAGAGTTTCAGCAGCGTGCCCCTGCTGGGCGCGGTGCTGACGCCCGACCGCTGGCTGCTGTGGCTGGGGCTGCTGTTTGTGCTGTCGGTGTACTACTTTCCAACCGGCATCGTTGGCCGGCTGCGATCCAACACAGGGGCCACACCATGACGCCGCAGTCGCAGTATCGGGTCTGCCAGGGCCGCGAGATCCATTTCATGCGCTGGGGCGACCCGCAATTGCCCGTGCTGATGGCCTGGCATGGCCTGGCCCGCACCGGGCGCGACATGGACGCCCTGGCCGGTGCACTGTCTGACCGCTACCACGTCATCTGCCCCGACACCATCGGCCGTGGCTTGAGTGAATGGAGCCCGCTGCCGGCGCAGGAGTACTGCCTGGCCTTCTACGAAAAGCTGGCTGTGTCGCTGCTGGACCAGTTGGGTGTGCAGCAGCTGCATTGGGTGGGCACCAGCATGGGCGGCGCCATTGGCTTGCGGGCCGCGGCGGGTGCGCTTCGGGGTCGTATCCAGCGTCTGGTGCTCAACGACATCGGGCCGGAACTGGCCGCCCCCGCCGTGCAGCGTATCCGCAGTTATGCCGGCAGTCCGCCGGCCTTTGCCACCGTGGTTGAACTGCAGGCCTATTTCCGCACCGTCTACAAGCCCTATGGCTGGCTCAGCGACGAGCAGTGGCTTCTGCTCACCGAAAGCAGCGTCCGGCGCTTGCCCGACGGCCGCGTGACGCCGCACTACGACCCCGCCATGGTGATGCAGTTTGAACACCACCCGCACGACTACGACCAGTGGCCACAATGGGACTCTTTGACCCTGCCGGTACTTTGTCTGCGGGGCGAATCCTCAGACCTGCTGCTGCCCGAGGTGTTGCGGGCCATGGGCGAGCGGGGCCCCAAAGCCCGTCTGGTGACGGTGGCGGGTTGCGGGCACGCGCCCGCCTTGAACACGGCCGAACAGATCGCGTTGGTCGAGGCCTTTCTGGCGAGCGCCCATCCCGCAACGTCCTGAGTGCTGAACACCCCGGAACAGCCGTCCTGACAGGCCAGGCAACCCGTTTGTCATCCCTTTACAGGGGTCAAAGTCTGGATAGCCGGGCTTTGACCCCAGGGTCACTACAATCGACTGGTTGATTTCAGCCACAACGCCAGAGACGTAGATGATCGCCAAAAATCCATTGCCCTCGGGGTGGTCGGCATGGCCATGAAACCCCGCCACAAGCGCATTGCTTTGTTGGTCGGCGTGCTGGCCGCGGTAGGCGTTGCCGTGAGCCTGGTGCTGAACGCCTTCAACAGCAATCTGACGTTTTTCTACACACCCACGCAAATCGCGGCAAAAGAAGCGCCGTTGGGCCGCACCTTCCGGGTGGGTGGCATGGTTGAAGAAGGTACCGTCGTGCGCGACGGCATCACCGTGCGTTTTCTGGTGACCGACACGGCCAAGACCGTGCCCGTGCGTTACGAAGGTGTGCTGCCCGACCTGTTCAAGGAAGGCAAAGGCGTTGTTGCCCAGGGGCAATTGGGAGCCGACGGCGTGTTTGTGGCGCGTGAGGTGCTGGCCAAGCACGATGAAAACTACATGCCGCCCGAAGCCGCCGAGGCCATGAAACGTGCCAAAGAGATGAAGGCGGGTGCCGGCAACGCCAACCTGCCAGCGTTGGCCAGCGGCCAGTAAGGCATTTCCAGTGATTCCTGAGCTTGGCCATCTGGTGCTGTTTTTCACGCTGGCGACCGCCTTGGCGTTGGGTGTTGTGCCGCTGTGGGGTGCTTACCGAGACCGCGCTGACCTGATGGCCCTGGCGCGCCCCCTTGCCTGGGTGCAGATGGTGTTTGTCGTCATCGCCTTTGCCTTGCTGACCATCTCGTTCGTTCGGGACGACTTCTCGGTGCTGTATGTGGCCAGCAATTCCAATAGCGCCTTGCCCATTTATTACCGCATTGCCGCGGTCTGGGGCGGTCATGAAGGCTCGCTGCTGCTGTGGATGTTGATGCTGGCGGGCTGGACATTGGCCGTGGCCTCGTTCAGTTCGCGCATGCCGCTGCCCTTTGTGGCCCGCGTGCTGGCGGTGATGGGCCTGATCTCGGTGGGTTTCCTGTTGTTCACACTGGGCACGTCCAACCCCTTTGATCGACTCATCCCGGCGGCTGCCGACGGGCGTGACCTGAACCCCCTGCTGCAAGACTCGGGCATGATCTTTCACCCGCCCATGCTGTATATGGGCTATGTCGGCTTTGCGGTAGCCTTCGCCTTTGCCATCGCCGCCTTGCTGGGCGGCAATTTGGATGCTGCCTGGGCGCGCTGGACGCGGCCGTGGACCACGGCGGCCTGGGTGTTCCTGACCTTCGGCATCGGTCTGGGCAGCTGGTGGGCTTATAACGAGCTGGGCTGGGGCGGTTGGTGGTTCTGGGACCCGGTTGAAAACGCCTCGTTCATGCCTTGGCTGGTGGGCACGGCGCTCATCCATTCGCTGGCGGTGACCGAAAAACGCGGCGGTTTCAAGGCCTGGACCGTGTGGCTGGCCATCCTGGCGTTTTCACTGTCGCTGCTGGGCACTTTCCTGGTCCGCTCGGGTGTGCTGAGCTCGGTGCATGCCTTTGCCACCGACCCGAGCCGAGGCATGTTCATCCTGGCGTTTCTGGTCGTGGCTGTCGGTAGCTCGCTCGCCCTGTTCGCCTGGCGTGCGCCCAAGATCGGTCTGGGTCAGCGCTTCGGTCTGTTCTCGCGTGAAACGCTGCTGCTGACCAACAACATGATGCTGGCCGCCGCCTGTGGTGCGGTGTTGCTGGGCACGCTGTATCCGCTGTTCCTGGACGCGCTGGGCATGGGCAAGATCAGCGTGGGTCCGCCCTATTTCGACGTTGTATTTGCCTTGCTGATGGCGCCCCTGGTGGTGGTCATGGGCATCGGCCCGCTGACGCGCTGGAAAGATGATGAGCCGTGGTCATTGCTGAGGCGGGTGCGCTGGGCCTTTGTGCTGTCGTTGCTGGCAGCCCTGGGCGTGCAGGCGGTGTACGGGCAATTTGGCTGGGCCACCACCGGCGGCTTGTGGATGGCCTTCTGGATCATCACCACCTTGATGGTCGACCTGCGCCAGCGCCTGTGGCCTGCAGGCGGGCAAGCCAGCCAGATCAGCCACCGAATGGGCCAGATTCCGCTGGCTATGTGGGGCATGTTCGTGGCCCACGTGGGCATTGCCGTGTTTGCCTTTGGCGTGGCCATGGTGCGAACCTATGACGTTGAACGCGACGTCAAGATGGCCGTTGGCGACACCGCCGTTGTCGAGGGCTACAGCTTCAAGATGCTGGGCCTGCGCGACGTGCAGGGTCCCAACTATGTGGCGGCGCAAAGCAGCATCGAAGTCCGGCAGGGCGACAAGCTGGTGGGCACCCTGTTGCCCGAAAAGCGCCAGTACCGCGTACAACAGAACCCCATGACCGAGTCTGGCGTGGACAGCAACATGTTCCGCGATCTCTATGTCTCCATGGGCGAGCAGTTGCCCAGCGGCGAATGGGTGTTGCGGCTGCAGGTCAAGCCTTTCATCACCTGGATCTGGGGCGGCTGTCTGCTGATGATGCTTGGTGGCGTGCTGGCCATCAGCGACAAGCGCTACCGCCGCGTCAGTGTGCGCAGCCGCCGGCCTGCAGCCAATGCGGAGCCCGAGCCGGCATGAACCGCTTTTTGTGGCCGCTGGCACTGTTCATCGTGCTGGTTGGTTTTCTGGGCGTTGGCCTGACGCTGAACCCGCGTGAAGTACCTTCGCCCTTGATCGACAAGCCCGCGCCGGCTTTTCATGCGGTGGTGCTGGATCAACCTGAGCGCCAAGTCACGCGCGAGGATATGGCCGGCAAGGTCTGGGTGCTTAACGTCTGGGCCAGTTGGTGTGCGCCCTGCCGTGAAGAGCATCCATTGTGGGTGGACTATGCACGCCGAAACGCCGGCACCACCATCGTGGGCCTGAATTACAAGGACCAAAACGACGCTGCCCGCAAGTGGCTCGCCCAGCTGGGCGACCCCTACGCACTGTCGCTGGTCGACGCTGACGGCCGTATCGGCATCGACTTTGGTGTCTATGGTGTACCCGAAACCTTTGTCATCGACCGCCAGGGCATGGTGCGGTTCAAGCATGTCGGCGCCATCACCCATCAGGTGCTGAAGGACAAGATCGAGCCGCTGCTCAAGCAACTCAATGGCTAGCCGTCTGCTGTCACTGCTGCTGGGTTTGGTGATGGCGTTTGCGGCTGTCGCCAAGGATGCTGCACCGGCTGCTGCCGACCCGGTGCTGGAAGACCGGATGATGGTTCTGGCCTCAGAGCTGCGGTGCCTGGTATGCCAGAACGAGACCATTGCCGGCTCTCATGCCGGCTTGGCGGTGGACCTGCGGCAGCAGATTCGCGAGATGCTGCAGAACGGCCAGAACGAAGACCAGATCCGGCAGTACATGACCGACCGCTACGGCGACTTTGTGCTCTACAAACCGCCCTTCAAGGCCACCACTGCTGTGTTGTGGGCGGGCCCGGCCGTCCTGATGCTGCTGGCCATGGTGTCGCTGGTGGTGGTGTTGCGACGCCGCCAGCGCGCCAGCCCTGATGAATTTGACTCCGAATTACCCGACGATGCACAAGCCGCAGACAGCCCCGACATCCATCGATAGGCTGAAGCAGCAGATCGCGCAGCTGGACGCGCTGATCGCTGACGGCACACTCAGCGGCGACACTGCGCGGCAGGCCCGCGAAAAGCTCGAAGCCGAACTGGTCAGCGCCGTGCTCCAGGCTCCGCCTGCCGCAGACGCGGCGCTGGGGGCAGCCCAAACCGCTGCCAAACCCGTGGTGCCGGTGGCGGCAAAACCTTCGCTGGGTCAAGTTTTGGCCGTTTCAGCTTTTGTCGTGGTTTTTGGCGCTGCGGGCTATGCCTGGCGCGGCAACCACGCCGGGTGGAGCATAGCGCCCGATACACCGCCAGAAGCCCAACAGGCTGCGGCGCAATCCGCCCAGCAGGTCCAGCTCGACGCCATGATCGAACAGCTGGCTCAGCGCTTGAAGGAAAAGCCCGACGACGCCGACGGCTGGTCGATGCTGGGGCGGTCTTACAACGCGCAGGGCAAGATGGCGCTGGCCTTGTCGGCCTACAAGAAGGCGCTGGAACTGCGACCCGACGACGCACAGGCGCTGGCGGACTACGCCGATGCCTTGGCCGTCACCAACAACCGGTCGTTGGACGGTGAGCCCGAACGGCTCATCCAAAAGGCGCTGGGGCTCGACCCGAAAAACGTCAAGGCGCTGGCGCTGGCTGGGACGATCGCCTACAACCGCGCCGACTTCCGTTTGGCGGCTGCGCACTGGCAGCAGGCCGTTTCGGCCAGCGATCCACAAAGTGAATTCACACGCCAGTTGCAAGGTGCGCTGGACGATGCGCGTCAGCGCGCCGGCTTGCCCGTGCTGGCTGCGGCAGGCTCGACGCCGTCTGCCCCGGCTGGCCCTGGCGCTGCGGCTGCCAACGATGCCTCGGCGGTATCCGGCACGGTGTCGCTGAGCGAAGCTGCCCGTGCCAAGGTCCAGGCCGACGACACCGTGTTCATCTATGCCCGCGCATCCAGCGGGTCACGGATGCCGCTGGCCATCTTGCGCAAGAAGGTCGGCGACCTGCCGCTGGACTTCCGCCTGGACGACAGCATGGCCATGAGCCCTGCGGCGCGCCTGTCCGGCGCGCCGCAGGTCATCGTCAGCGCGCGTGTCAGCAAGGCCGGCACGGCCGTCGCGGCGCCTGGCGACTGGCAAGGTCAGAGTGCGGCTGTGGCGCCGGGCGCCAAGGGCCTGCGCATCGAGATCAGCGAACTCATTCCCTGAAGCGGGCCGAGCCGTCGCGTCATGGCGGCCCGCAGCAAAAAAAGGCGTCGCCGACCTGAACTGTCGGCGACGCCTTGCCTTGAAACGTCAGACGATTTATTCGCCGACGGCAACCATCATGGACTTGGTGCTGAAGCCGTAGGCCTCGGCATCCAGCAGCTGTGCTTCACCACTGGCGATGGCGCGCAGGGTTTCGGCGCGAACCGCGGCGCGGCTGGTATTGCTGCTGGTTGTGGTCCAGCCGGGCACGCGGGCGTCGATCTGTGCCAGCGACCCGTTGGAACGGGCAGCCAGCGCGTTGGATTGCACTTGAGCGCGTGTCTGGCTTGAGACGGCCTGCGGCGCCGAGTCAATGGTGGCTTCCTGGGCCCATGCGCTGCCGGTGGCGGCAAGGCTGATGGCGACGGCGGCAAACAGTTGGTTGGTGTTCATGGTGGTTTCCTTTGGGTTGGGTCAGTGAGATGTCTTGGGGGTACAGGCTGGTGTTACGGGGCCGGCTCTTCGCCGACCACGAAATGAATTGTGGAAACCCAAAACCACCGTTGCCGGACAGCCAGATGACAAATTCGTAATCCCGCCATGCGGCAAAAAGTGCGACCATGTTGGCCTGTTCCGTTTGCCCCTCACCTGAAAGCCATGAGACTCCTGGTCATCGAAGACGAAGCCAAACTGGCTCAGTACCTGCACAAGGGCCTGTGCGAAAACGGTCATGTCGTTGATGTGGCGCGAGACGGCATTGAAGGTCGGCGCCTGGCCACGGGCGGCGACTACGACCTGGTGCTGCTGGATCTGATGCTGCCGGGCGTGGACGGGTTTGGTGTGCTGTCGGCCTTGCGTGCGCAGCAGCGCTACACGCCGGTGCTGATGCTCACGGCGCGCGACAAGGTTGAAGACCGCGTGCGCGGCCTGGAGCAGGGTGCTGACGACTACCTGGTCAAGCCCTTTGCGTTTTCAGAGTTGCTGGCACGCGTAACCGCGCTGCTGCGACGCGGTGCACCCAGCACGGCCCAGGCGGCCACGCAACTTCGCCTGGGCGACCTTGAACTCGATCTGGTTGCCCGCAAGGCCCAGCGGGCCGAGCAGCGGCTGGTCCTGACGGTGAAGGAATTCAACCTGCTGTCCCTGCTGCTGCGCCGGCGCGGCCAGATCCTGTCGCGCACCACGCTGGCCGAGCAGGTGTGGGACATGAACTTTGATTCCGACACCAATGTCGTTGAAGTGGCCGTGCGCCGCCTGCGCGTCAAATTGGACGACCCTTTTGACGCCAAGCTGCTGCACACCGTGCGCGGCATGGGCTATGTGCTCGAGGAGCGAGACTGATGGCCAAGCCTTGCACCGTGGATTCGCCCTGTTCGCATTCGATCAGTGCGCGCCTGTCCAACAAGCTGGCCATTTTTACCATGGTCGTGCTGGGCGCCTTGCTGGCCAGCTCGTGGTTTGCCACCAGCCGACTGATCCAGACCCGTAATTCGCAAGACCTGGATCAGCGCTGTGAGGTCGTGGTGGATGTGCTGAAACAGGAATCGCGCAACGGCGGCCTGAACGCCGTGCTGGGCCGTTTACGTTCAGACGCACCCATGCGGGGCACCAACCGCATTGAAGTGTGGACCCAGGACGGCAAGATGCTGCACGCCGACGCACCCTTTCCGGACAAGATGTCGGCTGCGCACCGCCACAGCAGTGAATTCCAACTGGCGGTAGCAGGCCTGCCGGGCGACACGCTGTTTGGACGCTATACGGTGGACTACAGCCAGGACAACGCCATGGGGCAGCGCTGGGCGTTGATCCTGGTGGCCTTGACGCTGGCAGCCGGCGCGGTGGTGTCCATGGGCGTGCGCTGGCGCGTGCGTCGGGAACTCAAGCCGCTGATTGCGCTGGCGGCGCAAACACGCGCCATCTCGCCGCAAGACCTGAACCGCCGTCTTGACCTGGTGGACCCGGCCGAAGAGTTGCTGCCCTGGATCGAGCAGTTCAATGCGCTGATGCAACGCTTGGAGCAGTCCTACGCGCAGTTGGAAGGCTTCAACGCCGATGTGGCGCACGAGCTGCGCACGCCGCTGGCCAACGTCATCGGCCAGACCGAGGTCGTGTTGTCGCGTGAGCGGCCGGTTGAAGAACTGCGCGACATGCTGGTGTCCAACCTGGAGGAGATGCAGCGCCTGTCCGCCATGGTCAACGACATGCTGTTTCTGTCGCAGGCCGACCGCGGCGCGGTGGCGCGGCGCGGTCAGCCCGTGAGCCTGGCCGAGCTGGCGCTCCAGGTGGTGGAGTTTCACGAAGGTCCGCTGGAGGACGCGGGCCTGACGCTGCACGTTGAAGGCGATGCACAGCTGGCTGTGGACGAATCGCTGTTCAAGCGCGCGCTGTCCAACCTCGTGGGCAATGCCACGCGGTTTGCCAACCGGGGCAGCGCCGTGGTGGTGGCCATCACCGCCTTGCCCGACAGGCAGGTGCGTGTTGAAGTGCGCAATGAAGGCCAGGCCATCACGGCGCAGGCCGTACCGCGGCTGTTCGACCGTTTTTTCCGTGCCGACGACGGGTCTAGATGTTGCGATACCGAGGTGCAGCACCATGGTCTGGGCCTGGCCATCGTGGCCGCCATTGCACGCATGCACGCCGGGCGTACCGTGGCCGAGTCTTCACAAGGCACCACCAGCGTCGGCTTCACGCTGGCACCCGGCTGAGGCCCGCCGTGGCCCCGGCCTTGCTGGGGTCAGGGCGAAGCGTCGATCCGTAGAATGCTCCGCCTTCACCCAACCGAAGGCCTCCATGTCGTCTGGTGTCATCAGAATCCGCGGTGCTCGTCAGCACAACCTCAAGAATCTGGACCTGGACATCCGCACCGGCGAGCTGACGGTGGTCACCGGCCCCAGCGGCAGTGGCAAGAGCAGCCTGGTGTTCGACACGCTGTACGCCGAAGGCCAGCGCCGCTACGTCGAGACTTTCAGCGCTTACGCGCGCCAGTTTCTGGACCGCATGGACCGTCCGGCGGTGGACCGGGTAGACGGTGTGCCTCCGGCCATCGCCATCGACCAGACCAACCCGGTGCGCACCAGCCGCAGCACCGTGGGCACGATGACCGAGCTGAACGACCACTTGAAGCTGCTGGTGGCGCGCGGGGCGCAATTGTTCGACCGCCAGACGGCCTTGCCGGTGCAGCACGACACGCCGCAGAGCATCTATGCCGACCTGCTGCAGCGCGCCGCCGCGGCTGGTGATCCGCGTCTGGTGTTCACTTTCCCGGCCGAATTGCCGGCGGACACCAGCGAAGAGCAGCAGGCGCAGTGGTTGTCGGCCGCCGGCTTCACGCGGGTGCATGCCGAACGGTTGGTGGCGCGCGAAGCGCCCCCCACAGCACCCACCCCCAAGAAGGGCAAGGCCAAGGAGGCAGCGTCCAGCACCGTCAAGGTGCTGGACGTGGTGGCCGACCGCCTGCGTCTGGCGGGCGCAGAAAAGTCGCGCGTGCTCGAAGCCATCGAGCTGTCGTTGAAACGCGGCAGTGGCCGCCTGACCGTCTATGTGGGCGAAGAAAGCACACCCTGGCGCTACAGCACCGGCCTGCACTGCCCCGAAAGTGACCTGCGTTATGCCGACCCGCAGCCCAGCCTGTTCAGCTTCAACAGCGCCTATGGGGCCTGCGACACCTGCCGCGGTTTTGGCCGGGTCATCGGTGTTGATCTGGGTCTGGTCATTCCCGATGGCCGCAAGACGCTGCGCAACGGCGCCATCAAACCCATCCAGACTCCCGCCTGGGAAAGTTGCCAGGCCGATCTGCTGAAGTACGCCGGCGAGGCCGGTATTCCCCGCGACACCGCCTGGAGCCAGCTCAGCCAAGCCC
Organism: Betaproteobacteria bacterium; assembly: GCA_024641925.1. Lineage (GTDB taxonomy): Bacteria > Pseudomonadota > Gammaproteobacteria > Burkholderiales > Burkholderiaceae_C > Rubrivivax. The sequence continues at coordinate 5,824 of JAHECB010000002.1, read as the reverse complement.
AGCGCGACTGGGTGATCGAGGGCAATCCCAACTGGGCCGGCAACTGGAACAGGCAGTGGTACGGTGTGCGCCGCTTTTTCGGCTACCTGGAAAGCAAGGCCTACAAGATGCACATCCGTGTGCTCTTGTCCAAGTACCGCAGCTACACCCCGTGCCCCACGTGCGGCGGCGCACGCCTGAAGCTGGAATCGCTGCTGTGGCGCCTGGGCAGCCAGGCCGACGCTGACGCCGTGCTGCCGCCTGAAAAGCGCCACCTGCCGGTTGGCGCGAACTGGTCGGCCGAGCAACTCCAGGCGCTGCCTGGCCTGAGCCTGCACGACCTGATGCAGCTGTCCATCGAACGCCTGCGCCGGTTTTTCGACAACCTGACGCTGCCCAGCACCGTGCTGGACGATGCGTTGAAACTGCTGCTGGACGAGGTGCGCACCCGCCTGAAATACCTGTGCGACGTGGGTCTGCAGTACCTGACGCTGGACCGCCAGAGCCGCACGCTCAGCGGCGGCGAAGTGCAGCGCATCAACCTGACCACGGCGCTGGGCACCAGCCTGGTCAACACGCTGTTTGTGCTGGACGAACCCAGCATCGGCCTGCACCCGCGCGACATGAACCGCATCAACGAAGCCATGCTGCGCCTTCGCGATGCCGGCAACACGCTGGTTGTGGTAGAGCATGACCCCGCAGTGATGCTGGCGGCCGACCGCCTGATCGACATGGGCCCGGGCCCGGGAGAACGCGGCGGCCAGATCGTGTTTGACGGCACACCCGAAGCGGCGCGCCAGGCCGACACCTTGACGGGTGCCTACCTGGGTGGCCGCAAGCAGGTCAGCGCCGGTTTCCGCCGCCTGGTGGCCGAATCCACGCCCAAGCTGGTGCTGGAAGGTGCACGCGACCACAACCTGCAGAACGTGTCGGTGGCGCTGCCCTTGCAGCGCCTGGTGTGCGTCACCGGCGTCAGCGGTTCGGGCAAGAGCACACTGATCCAGGACGTGCTGTTCCCGGCGCTGGCGCGGCACTTCGGCAAGCCCACTGAAACCCCGGGCGAGCACGACCGCCTGCTGGGCGCCGACCACCTGAGCGACGCCGTGTTTGTCGACCAGAGCCCCATCGGCAAGACCGCGCGCAGCAATCCGGCCAGCTACGTGGGCGCCTTTGACGAACTGCGCAAGTTGTTTGCCGACCTGCCCTTGGCGCGCGAACGCAGCTACACCGCCGGCACCTTCAGCTTCAACGCCGGCGACGGCCGCTGCCCCACCTGCACCGGCAGCGGCTTTGAACATGTCGAAATGCAGTTCCTCAGCGACGTCTACCTGCGCTGCCCGGACTGCGACGGCCGCCGCTACCGCGCCGAACTGCTGGACGTGAAGATCGTGCGTGGCCCCATGCGGCTGTCCATCGCCGACGTGCTGGACCTGACCGTGGCAGAAGCCGCGCATTGGTTCCAGAACGACCGCGAAGTGGTCGCCCGCCTGCAGCCCATCATCGACGTGGGCCTGGACTATGTGCGCCTGGGCCAGCCCGTGCCCACGCTGTCGGGCGGCGAGGCGCAGCGACTGAAGCTGGCGGGTTTTCTGGCCGACGCGGCGTCGTCACCCAGCCAGCGGGTGGCGCGCAAGGGCACACTCTTCATGTTCGACGAGCCCACGACGGGCTTGCACTTCGACGACATCGCCAAGCTGATGCGGGCGCTGCGCAAGCTGCAGGACGCGGGCCATTCGCTGCTGGTGATCGAACACAACCTGGACGTCATTCGCGCGGCAGACTGGATCGTCGACCTGGGCCCCGAAGGGGGCGAAGACGGCGGCCACGTGGTGTGCACCGGCACGCCGGAAGACGTGATGCAGCACAGCACCACGCACACCGGCGCCGCGCTGCGCGACTACGAACAGGCGCTGGGTTTTGGCACGCCCAAGGCTGCCGAAGGCCGCGCCCTGCAGACGGTGCTGCGTGCCGCGCGCAAGGAGCGCCAGTTGGGCGACGAGTCCATCCGCATCGTCAACGCCAAGGAACACAACCTGAAAAGCCTGAGTGTGGACATTCCGCGCGGCAAATTCAGTGTCGTCACCGGCGTGTCGGGTTCGGGCAAAAGCACGCTGGCGTTTGACATCCTGTTCAATGAAGGCCAGCGGCGTTATCTGGAAAGCCTGAACGCCTACGCTCGCAGCATCGTGCAGCCTGCCGGCCGGCCGGAAGTGGATGCGGTGTACGGTATTCCGCCCACCGTGGCCATTGAACAGCGCCTGAGCCGGGGCGGTCGCAAGAGCACGGTTGCGACCACCACCGAGGTCTGGCACTTCCTGCGCCTGCTGTGGGTGAAACTGGGCCTGCAGCACTGTGTGCATGACGGCGCGCCGGTGAAGGCGCAAAGCGCCGAAAGCATTGCCGCGCAGCTGCTGCGTGACCACAAGGGCCAGCACGTGGGCCTGCTGGCGCCGCTGGTGGTCAACCGCAAGGGTGTCTACACCGACCTGGCCAAGTGGGCCAAGGCGCGCGGCCACACGCACCTGCGCGTGGACGGCGAATTCCTGTCGCTGAACCCGTTTCCCCGCATCGACCGCTTCAAGGAACACACACTGGAACTGCCGGTGGGTGACATCGTCATCACGCCCGAAAACGAAGCGGAACTGCGCGCGATGCTGAGCAAGGCCCTGGAGCTGGGCAAGGGTGTGCTGCACCTGCTCCACCCGCTGGACGGGCTGGATACGGCCATGCTGCCCGACGGCAGTCAGGGCAAAGGCGTGGGCGACGTCAAGGTGTTTTCCACCAAACGGGCCTGCCCCACCTGCGGCACCAGCTACCCCGAACTGGACCCGCGCATGTTCAGCTACAACAGCAAACACGGCTGGTGCAGCGGCTGTGTGGGCACGGGCCTGAACCTGACGCGGGAACAGCGCAAAGCCTTTGACGACAGCGTGCGTGACGACGACCGCAAGGGCCGTGAGCAGGACTTTCCCAGCGAAGAACCCGACGTCGAGGGCCTGGCCGGTGAAACCTGCACCGAATGCGACGGTGCTCGTCTGAACAAGGCCTCACGCGGCGTGACGTTTGAAGACCGCGCCATCAGCGACATCGCCCGTCTGTCCGTGCATGAAACGCGGGCCTGGGTGCAGCAGCTGGTGCTGACCGGGCGCGACGGCGACATCGCACGTGACGTGGTGTCTGAAATTCGCAGCCGGCTGGAATTCCTGGCCGACGTGGGCCTGGGTTACCTGACGCTGGACCGCGCTGCGCCCACGCTCAGCGGCGGCGAAGCGCAGCGCATCCGCCTGGCGGCGCAACTGGGCAGCAACCTGCAGGGCGTGTGTTACGTGCTGGACGAGCCCACCATCGGCCTGCACCCGCGCGACAACGGCATCCTGCTGGGTGCCTTGGCCAAGCTGGGTGCGGCGGGCAACACGCTGGTGGTGGTGGAGCACGACGAAGACACCATCCGCCGCGCCGAACACGTCATCGATATCGGGCCGGGTGCCGGCAAACGTGGCGGCCAGCTGGTGGCGCAAGGCACGGTGGCCGACCTATCAGCACAGGCCGACAGCGTCACCGGGCGCTTGCTGGCACACCCGCTGGTGCACCCGTTGCAGGCGCGGCGTGAAGTGGTGCCGCGCCTGCGCGGTGCGGTTGCCGCACCTGACGGCGACAGCACATGGCTGACGGTGCGCGGCGCCCATCTGCACAACCTGCGGCAACTGGACGTCAGCCTGCCGCTGGGCCGCCTGGTCGCGGTCACCGGTGTTTCGGGTTCCGGCAAAAGTACCTTCGCGCGTGATGTGCTGCTGACCAACGTGGCCAACGTGGTCGCGCTGAAGGTCAGCCGTGCCGGGCGCGATGCCATTGCCGAAGGCCGCAGTGGCGGCAGGCTGCCGGCGCTGATCGGCTGCACCGGCCTTGAAGGGTTTGAAGGCATCGACCGCGTGCTGGAAGTGGACCAGACGCCCATCGGCAAGACGCCCCGGTCCTGCCCGGCCACCTACATCGGCTTCTGGGACAACATCCGCAAGCTCTTCACCGAAACGCTGGAAGCCAAAGCCCGTGGATACGGCACGGCACGCTTTTCCTTCAACACGGGCGAGGGCCGTTGCCCGGGCTGTGAAGGCCAGGGCATGAAAACCATTGCCATGAGTTTTTTGCCCGACGTCAAGGTGCTGTGCGATACCTGCCGCGGCGCGCGTTTCAACCCCGAAACCCTGGCGGTCAGCTGGCGTGGCAAGAGCATCGGCGACGTGCTGCAGATGGAAGTGGACGAGGCGGTGGATTTCTTTGGCGCCATGCCCAGCATCGCGCACCCGCTGCAGTTGCTGAAAGACGTGGGCCTGGGTTACCTGACGCTGGGTCAGCCGTCCCCCACCCTGAGCGGTGGCGAGGCGCAGCGCATCAAGCTGGTGACCGAACTCAGCAAGGTCCGCGACGACATCACCCGTCGCGGTCAGCGCGCGCCGCGCACCTTGTACGTGCTGGACGAACCCACCGTGGGGCTGCACATGGCTGACGTGGAAAAACTCATCCGCGTGCTGCACCGCCTGGTGGAAGGCGGCCACAGCGTGATCGTGATCGAACACGACCTGGACGTGATCGCCGAGGCCGACTGGGTACTGGACCTGGGCCCTGATGGCGGGCATGAAGGCGGCCGTGTGGTGGTGCAGGGCGCACCCGAAGCGGTGGTGGCCAGCGGTTCTCACACAGGGGTAGCGTTGAAGCCGGTGCTGGCGCGGCAGTAGATTGCGAAGACTTGGATTTTTGGCCGGTCACAACAACGGCCCTGCACGCGACGCTCTCAGATGTCGGCCAGGCGTCCCAGGCCCGGCATCAGGTTCGGATTGAACGCAGGCTGGGCCGGCTGACCGGCCGAACCCATCAGCGACATCGCACGGTGCTGCAGTTTTGCGGCGTCGCCGCGGTCGCCAAAGCGCTCCAGCACATCCGACAGGTGCAGCAGCACCTTGGCTTCCCAGGCGGCGTCGGCCAACTGCGGCGTCAGGCGGCTGATTTCAAAAACATGGTCACGCACCTGGTCACGTGCTGTGCGACCGCTGCCGCTCATCTGTGTTTCCTGTTGCCGAGACTGCTGTACCAGCACGTTGACGGCCTCGCACAGCATTTCCACGCGTTGGTCAACACCGGGTGCGGAAACCAGCCCTTGTGACAGCAGCGGCAGGGCCATGTCCAGCGCACCGACTTCACGGTACCAGCGCGCCAGGCGCAGGCTGGATTCGGCCACGGCCCAGGCCTGGCCGCTGGTGTGGGCTTGCTGATGTGCTTGCAGGGCCTGGTTCAAGGCCTTGTCTTGAGCGGGCGTGAGGCTGAGCGTGTGCGGTGTCATGGTGGCCCGTGAATGTCTTGGTCTGACACCCATGCTAGGTTCTGCACCCGTTTTTGCCTTCCCGCAACTCAGGGGTGCCGCGACCCCGCTACAGCCATCAATTCACGCGCCAAGCCCTTCACGAGGTTGCAGAACGCAACCAAGCCCGTCTACAGGCCAAACCAGCGGGGCAGCAACAGGCTGATGGCCGGGAAGGCGATCAGCGTGGCCATGCGCAGCACGTCGGCAGCGATGAAGGGCATCACGCCGCGCCAGATGGCGGTGGTGGGCACCTCGGGCACCACGCTGGACAGGACAAAGATGTTCATGCCCACAGGGGGCGTGATCAGGCTGATCTCGATCACGCACACCACGATGATGCCGAACCACACGGGGTCAAAACCCATCGCCGTGACCAGCGGAAAGAAGATCGGCACCGTCAGCAGCATCATCGACAGGCTTTCCATCGCCATGCCCAGCACCACGTAGATCAGGCAGATCATCACGATCACCGCCAGCGGCGGCACGTCC
>JAHECB010000385.1:1940-3608 GCA_024641925.1 Betaproteobacteria bacterium | reverse complement strand
TGAAGCGGCTACTGCCGTGGCGCAGGACGACATGCCCGAGCTGGACGTGCAGTCCGAGCTGGCCAAGGTCGACGCGCTGGCGCTGCGTCTGCGTCGCCGCGTGCCGGCCGACGCGGTGCCTATTCAGCGGCTGCGGCACCTGAACGGGTTCTTTTTCCAGGACATGGGTTTTGCCGGCAACGTCAACAACTACTACGACCCGCACAACAGCCTGATGCCGGCGGTACTGGAGAGCAGGCGCGGTATTCCGATTTCGCTGGCCATCCTGTACATCGAGCTGGCGTCCCAGGTGGGGTTGCCGGCGGTGGGTGTTTCATTCCCGGGGCACTTCCTGATCAAGGTGAAGCTGCCGCGTGGCGAGGTGGTGATCGACCCCTTCAATGGCGAATCCTTGTCGCGTGAATCGCTGGAAGAGCGCCTGCTGCCCTTCCGCCAGCGCCAGGCGCTGCCGCCGGCAGACGAGGTGCCGTTAGGCTTGTTTTTGCAGCCGGCGCCGCCGCGCGAAATCGTGGCCCGGTTGCTGCGCAACCTGAAAGAAATCCACCGCAGCGCACTGGACTGGCAGCGCCTGGCCATGGTGCAGCGGCGGCTGGTGGTGCTGCTGCCGCAGGTCTGGGAAGAACACCGTGATCACGCGCTGGCGCTGGCCGAACTGGGCCACCACGGAGAGGCGGCCACGGCCATGGATACCTATCTGCAGCACAACCCCACCGGCCCGGATGTGGTGGCCTTGCGCCGTCACCTGGTTCGTTGGCGCGGACTGCATTGAGCGCCCTTGCCGTGACCCGTGGCTGCTGGCAGCGAGGCTGACATGATGCAGATGCCGCTGGCCCTGACGCCCTTGCCACAGCCCACGCTGGACAACTTCGTCGTGGGCGACAACGCCGCCGTGCTGAACCATGTGCGCAGCTTTTTGCAGGTGGCGGCGCCACCACCACCGCTGTACCTGTGGGGTGACACCGGCAGTGGCAAGACACACCTGCTGCAGGCGCTGGTGGCCCGTTGCCGCGATGGTGGTGGCAGTGCAGCAACTTTCAGCGCATTCGACACCGCGCCCTGGTGCTTTGATCCGGTCTGGACTTTGGTGGTGGTGGACAGTTGCCACCAGTTGGACGAGTCGCAGCAGCACGCGGCATTTGTGCTGTTCACCGAGGCCACAACCCACGGTGTGGCGTTTGCAGCGGCTGGCGCGCTGCCGCCCGCCGACTTGCCGCTTCGAGAAGACTTGCGCACCCGGCTGGCCTGGGGGCATGTCTTTGCCCTGCAGCCCTTGAGCGAAAGCGATACCCGCCGGGCACTGAATGCCGAAGCCCGCCGCCGCCTGGTCGACCTGCCCGAAGACGTGCTGAACTACCTGCTCAGCCGCTTCCCACGCGACCTGGGTACCTTGATGGCCGTGTTGGCCAGTCTGGATCACCATGGCCTGTCCACACAACGCCGCCTGACGGTGCCGCTGATCCGCGACATGCTGGCGCAGCGGTCCGAAGTGCCTGTTGGATCGGCAGACACCAAGTTGTCATCTCCATCCTCATGAAACTGACCCTGTTCGACCTTGACGGCACCCTGATCCCGCAGGACTCCGACCACGCCTTCGGCGAGTTCCAGCAGGCGCGCGGCTGGACCGACGGCGCCGAATTCAAGCGTCGCAACGACGCCTTTTTTGCCGAC
>JAHECB010000385.1:0-1930 GCA_024641925.1 Betaproteobacteria bacterium | reverse complement strand
ACTACCAGGCCGGCACGCTGGACATGAACGCGTATGTGGACTTCGCCACCGCCGCGTGGCGCTGGCGCAGCGCGCAGGAACTGGCTGCCGCCAGTGCGGACTTCATGGCGAAGCAGGTGGTGCCCATGCTGCTGCCGGCTGCCCATGCGCTGGTGCAGCGCCATCAGGCCGACGGTGACCTGGTGGCGATCGTCACAGCCACCAATGAATTTGTCACGCGCCCGATCGCGGCTGCGCTGGGCGTGGACCACCTCATTGCCACCGAACTTGAACGCGACGGACAGGGCCGCGTCACAGGGGTCATTCGCGGTGTGCCGTCGTTTCGCGAAGGCAAGATCCAGCGCGTGGCTGACTGGCTGGCGGCGCAGGGCCACCGCTGGGGCGACTTTGAGCGCAGTACGTTCTACAGTGATTCCACCAACGACCTGCCGCTGCTGGAACGTGTCAGCCACCCCGTGGCCACCAACCCTTCGCCTGCCCTGGAGCGTTTGGCGCTGCAGCGGGGCTGGCCCATCTTGAAACTTTTCACATGATCAAAAAATTCATCAAACGATTGTTGGGGCAGGGCGGCCCTGATGCCGCGCCAGCCTCCAAGGCCACACCCGCCGTGCCCGCCATGCCCAAGGGCGTTCGGGTTGAAGTGCCCGTTGCAGAACACGGCATCAACCCCGACTTGCTGGACGCCAATGCCGTACGCGTGGTCAAGACGCTGAAAGACGCCGGTTACGAAGCCTACGTCGTGGGCGGCGCCGTGCGTGACCTGCTGGTCGGCATGCGGCCCAAGGACTTTGACGTGGCCACCAACGCCACGCCGGAACAGGTCAAGACGCTGTTCCGGCGGGCCTTCATCATCGGCCGTCGTTTTCGCATCGTGCACGTGGTGTTTGGCCGCGGTCGCGAGCACGAAACCATCGAGGTGTCGACTTTCCGCGCCTACCTGGAATCGGCTGCGGCGGACCAGGTGGCGGGCAATGAAAAGACCTCGAACAAGGCCATGGCCAACAAGTCGCACGTGGTGGATGCCAGCGGCCGGGTGCTGCGCGACAACGTCTGGGGCCCGCAGATCGAAGACGCGGCGCGGCGCGATTTCACCGTCAACGCGCTGTACTACGATCCCCTGACGCAGACCGTGGTCGATTACCACAACGGCCTGGCCGATGGCCGGGCCCGCGTGCTGCGCATGATCGGCGATCCCGAGGCGCGCTACCGCGAAGACCCGGTGCGCATCATCCGCGTGGTGCGCTTTGCCGCCAAGTTGGGTTTTGCGCTGGACGCGGGTACCGAAAAACCGCTGCGCGCCATGGTGCCGCTGCTGGACAACGTGCCGCCGTCGCGCCTGTTTGACGAAATGGTCAAGCTGCTGCAGACCGGCCATGCGCTGTCCAGCATCGAGCAGCTCAAGCGCTTTGGTCTGGTCGGCGCCAGCAAGCCGGGGCCTTTTGCCGTGCTGGAGGCCGCGCTGGTGACAAACCCGCCCAGCGCACAACGCGATGCTTTTGTCAGCAAGGCCCTGCAGGACACCGACCTGCGTGTGGCGGAAGGCCGCGCCGTGGCGCCGAGCTTCATGCTGGCGTGCCTGTTGTGGTACGACGTGCAGCAACGCTGGGCGACGCTTCGCGGCACCGGCCTGGCACCCACGCCCGCGCTCCAGCAGGCGGTGGACGCGGTGTTTGAGGCGCGCATTGGCGACATTTCGGGACGGGGCAAGCTGGCCGCCGACATGCGCGAAATCTGGCTGATGCAACCGCGATTTGAGCGCCGAACAGCCAACACCGCCTTGTCGCTGGCCGGGCAGGCACGGTTTCGTGCGGGTTATGACTTTTTGCGCCTGCGAGCCGAAAGCGGCGAACTGGGCGATGGCGGCGTGGATCTGGCCGATTGGTGGGAAGACTTTCACCTGGGCAGCGACGAGGACCGCGAGGCGTTGCTT
>JAHECB010000122.1 GCA_024641925.1 Betaproteobacteria bacterium | reverse complement strand
GTCCACCTGATACGGCCCACGTTCCGGTATGGGGTTGAATACGGGTGAAGAAATTTTTTCTGCCCGCACTTGACCCCGAATCAGGCGCTGGCACGTACAAGGCTGACTGAAACTTTGGGGCGGGATTTGCACACCTGCGCCCGCACAACACCCGCATGCATGACCCCGAAGCATCCGACGATGACCACCTGATGCGTGCCTACGCCGCCGGCGACGCCAGCGCGTTTGAGCAGCTGTACCAGCGCCATCAGGGCCCGCTGTACCGCTTTGTGCGCCGCGTGCTGGGCAGCACTTGCAGTGCGCAGGCCGATGAAGTGTTTCAGGACACGTGGGCGCGTGTCATCCAGCATCGGGACACGTGGTTGCCGCAGGGCGCCGCGTTTCGCACCTGGCTTTTCACCCTGGCACACCACCGCGCGATCGATTGCCTGCGCAAGAGTGGACGCGAACTCAGTCTGGACATGACGGACGACAGCGAACCCTGGCAGCCCGACCACAAGCCTTGGGCACAGTGGCCCGACGCCGGCGTTCAGCCCGCTGACCAGGCTTTCTGGCGCGCCGCCGGCCAGCGCCTGCTGGATTGTCTGGACGCCTTGCCCGCCGCCCAGCGCGCGGTGTTTTTGCTGCACCACGAAGACGGCCTGTCGCTGGACGAATTGTCGTCAGCGCTGGAACTGGGCTTTGAAACCGCCAAGAGCCGGCTTCGCTACGCCATGGGCAAGTTGCGCCAGTGCATGGGCGCTTACCTGCCGGCCGGCCAGGAGACACCATGACCGCAGACCGCGATGACATCGACACTGGCGCCGACGCCGGCAGCCGGCGCGACCCGCACCTGCTGGCGGCCTTGCGCCATGCACCGGACCATGACGTGCGGCCGCCGCCCGCGCTGGCCAGCGCCATCCTGGCCCAGGCCCGGGCGTCGGCCCAGGCGCGCATGGCTCGCCCCAGTGCAGAGACCCCTGTGTGGCGCTGGATCGCTCAGGCCTGGGCCTGGATGGGCCAGCCCGCTGCTGCTGGCGCTTTGGGCAGCGTGCTGCTGGCCGGGGTGATTGCACTGGTCTGGCGCTACGGCGTGCCACCCGAAGCCGTGCCGGGCGCCGAGGCGCCTGCTGTGGTGCCAGCAGCGCCGCCGACCCAAGCCAACCGGGCAGAGCGTGAGCCGGCTGCGGCAGAAACCGCGGTTGCCCTGCCGGCCGCGCCGGTGCAAGCAGCCAGGCCCGTTGACCCGCCGGCACAGGTTGCCAAGGCGCGCCAAACCAGGCGCGACGATGAAGCGCGGCTGTCCAGTGCGGCTGCTGCCCAGGACAAGGCAGAGTCCCTGCGCCGTCTACCGCCGCCCCAGCGGCCCACCCCAGCCGCACCGCCGGCCGTGGAGCCCTTACCGGCGGCGCAAGGGCCAGCCGCTGTGCGTTCGGCTGGAGCAGTCCCTCGAGTGCAGCGTGCGCCGGAATCGCCCAGATTGGAAATGGCACCCGCGAAGGACTCAGCGCCGAGTCTGGCACCAGCCGCTGCGCCAGCGGTTGGTGCAGCCGCGGCACCAACCGCAGCGCCTGTACCCGCAGCGCCCGTACTTGATGGCGCACCTGCTGCTGCACCCAGTCCCGCTGCGCCACGGGTGAAAGGCCCTGTAGCGCCACCTGCTGCCAATCTGGCTGGAGCCGCCCCGCCCGCGATGGCCCGTTCCCGGCAGGCGATGCCCGCGAGCAAGGCACGCACCGCGGACGCGGCCGGGGATTCGACGCCCTCGGTGGTGACCGAAGACGCCGTCGCCAAGAACTGCGTGGACAAGGCACCTGCGACCAGCGCGCTCCCTGCCCAAGCCCAGGCGGCCGCCGCGTTCAACGACGCCTGCGGCAAGCTGCTCGCCCAGCGCCTGCTGGCTGCAGACCCCTTGGCGCCCGTGCTCAGGCGACTGGCCGAAGCCGCGGGTGGCGCCGCGGGTGTTGCCGATGCCGGCGCGGACCCACAGCATGCGCGCCTGCTGCAGCTGCAGCGCGCCGCCAAAGGCCGTTGGCGGTCTGCCCATGCCGTGCCGGCAGAGCCGGGCATGCCGGTGAAGGACGCACAAGGACAGGTGTTGGGGCAACTCTGGTTGCAAGCTGATGTGCTGACCTGGCAGTCCGGTGCCGGTGCCTGGACTGCACGCCTGGGCGAAGCCCCAGCGCCTGCAGACGCTGCGCCGCGTTGAGGCCTGGGGCCGCGCCGGCCCGGCCCCGTTCAGGCCGCGGGATGCACCGGCGCCAGAAAACGTTGGCGTGTCGCGGCAAAGCCGCTCAGGTATTCGGGCCAGCCGGTGTCGCGGTAGGCGCGTTTCAGGGCGTCGCTGATGAAGGCGTCCTGCGGATGGTCGCGAAAGCGCGACACCGACCAACCCATGCCAAACGGGTCGTAAGGCACGGCGCGCCAGCGCGGCTGTGTGGCCAGCAGAAACGACACCGCGCGTTCCTGCAAAAAAACCTTGCGCTGCACGCCGCCGTGCGGCCCGGCATAACTGGTGGCCACTGTCAGGGCTTGCTGCAAAGCTGTGGCCGGTCCTTCACAGGCCTTGAACAGGGCTTCGTTCAGCTGCAGCCATTCGCGCCAGAACGCGGGCCGGGCCACGAAGTAGTTTGAAAAACACACCTGGCGTGTGTCCATCACCATGTGGCGCAAGGGTGCGCCGCGCCCCAGGGTTTGCAGAAATTCGTTGTAGGCGTCGATCAGGCCCGGGTCAAAGGTCTCGGCCTGCTCAAACACGTTCAGAAAAAACGCGCCCATGTCGGGTTGCGGCGAAAACAGCAGCACGTCAGCGCTGTCGGCGTGTCGTGCCACAAACTGCTGGACCTGCACCGGGCTCAGGCTCGTCTTGCTGCTGAACTTGGGCGAAAAGAAGCCGTAGAACGCGTCGTCGTCCAGGTCGCCCTGCAGCAGCCTTTGTCGCACGGGCCAGTACTCGAACCAGTCCGGGCGCGGGTTGCTGCGGTTGTCCAGTGGCAGCCAGGGCGCCTGCACCTGGGCCCAAGTCTCGTCTGAATATGCAATCAGGTGCAGGTGAACCGCAGGTGTGCCAGCCATGGTGTGGGTTGGCGCACGCCATGGCGGCGCCGGGTCCGGTAGGGACACCCAGTCTAGGCAGGCGGTATCTGGTGCGATGGCTGGAACAGCGGCTGGAACGCCGTGCTGTAAGGCGCCGCCGTCAGGGCTTTTCGGTCCAGCGCATCAGCGACACGACCTCGGGCCAGTACACCACCAGCACCCAACCCGTGGGCGACACCACGGTGGCAAAGTCCTTCGAAGCCGAGTCGCGGTTGCGGTAGGCCACATAAGCCGCCTGCAGGTTGGCAAACACGGTTTCGCTGACGGCGTCGATGGCCAGATCCTGCGGCGGCGCCTGCCGGTAGGTGATGCGCAGCCGGTGTTTCAGGTTCTGCGCGCCGCTGACCACGTCGCCGGTGACGTTGACGGATTCATTCAGGCGGCGGGGGTCGGGGGTTTGCGCGCTTGCGCTGGCGGTGCACAACACCAGTGCCAGCGTGCAGGCCAGTTCAGCGAAGTGAAATTTCATGGGCGGACCAGGTTCAGGGTTCGACAGAGTCTAGGCAAGTTGACGGGCGCACTGACGGGCACATGTGCCCTACCGCCGCATGGCCCGCGACAACACCACCACCGGCAGCAGGCCCACCAGCACGATGGCCAGTGACGGCAGCGCTGCTTCGGCCAGGCGTTCGTCGCGTGCCAGCTGAAAGGCCACCACGGCCAGTGTGTCGCTGTCAAAGGGGCGCAACACCAGCGTGGCGGGCAGTTCTTTCATGGCGTCGACAAACACCAGCAGCGCCGCCGCCAGCAGCGACCGCTGCAGCAAGGGCATGTGCAGTTCAGACAGCAGCCGCCAGCGCCCGGTGCCCAGCATGCGCGCTGCTTCGTCCACGCTGCCCGGTACCCGTGCATAACCGGCCTGCACCGACTGCAGCGCCGCGGCGCCAAAGCGCACCAGGTAGGCGTACAGCACACCCAGCACCGTGCCGGTCACCCAGACACCGGCACCGCTGGCCGGCCACTGGGCCTGCACCCACCCCAATGGCAGCAGGATGCCCACTGCAATCACCGCGCCGGGCACGGCGTAACCCAGCGAAACGGCGGCGGTGGCCGCGCGCAGGGCGGTGGTGTCCGCATTCCGGGCGCGCGGTGCTGTGCGCAGCGCAAACCCCATGGCCAGCGCCAGCGCCGTGGCTGCCAGCGCCGCCAGGCCTGACAGCTTGAAGCTGGCCCAGGCCCAGTCGGCAAAGCGCTGCAAGGGCAGGGCTGTTGCCTCGGTGGTTAGCTGTTGCACCAGCAGGTGCACCAGCACCGCCACCGGCAGCACAAAACCCAGCAGCACCGGCAATGCCGCCAGCAGCAGGGCCAGCGCCGCGGCGCGGCCATACAGGCGTATCGGTTGCGCTTCGTGCCCTTGGCGGGCGCCGCCGCGTGTGGCCACAAAACGCATGTCGCGGCGTGACCGGTGCTCCAGCCACAAGGCCGCCGCTACCAGCAGCAGCAGCGCCGACGACAGTTGCGCGGCGGCGGGGCGGTCGTCCATCACCAGCCAGGCCTTGTAGATGCCGGTGGTGAAGGTGGCCAGGCCAAAATAGGCGCCGACGCCGTAGTCGGCCAGGGTTTCCATCACGGCCAGCGCCACGCCGGCCACCACGGCCGGGCGCGCCATGGGCAGTGCCACTTCGCGCAGGCGGCGCGTGGTGCTGGCGCCCAGCAGGCTGGCGGCTTCCATCAGCGCCACGCCGCGGTCGGACAGTGCCGCGCGGGTCAGCACATAGACATACGGGTACAGGCACAGCACAAACAGCAGCACGGCACCGCCCAGGCTGCGCACGTCGGGCCACAGCGCGCCCTGCAAGCCCAGTTGGGCACGCAGGGCCGTCTGCAGCGGGCCGCTGTACTGCAGGAAGTCGGTATACGCATAAGCCAGCACATAGGCCGGCATGGCCAGTGGCAGCAGCAGCGCCCATTCGGCGGTGCGGCGCAGCGGAAAGTCAAACAGCGTGACCAGGACCGCCATGGCACCGCCCAGCAGCCCGGCGCCCAGGGCAACGCCCAGCACCAGCAGCAGCGAGGTGCCGGCATACAGCGGCAAGGTGGTGGTGGCCATGTGCACCAGCGCCTGCACGCGGGCGGCATCGAGTTGCAGCCACGAGGCCAGCACGCCCAGCACCGGCAGGGACAGCAGCACACCCACGACGACCAGGCTTCGCGACAACAGCATGCCGGTGCTCAGGCGTGCCGCTGCAGGCGGTCGATTGCCAAATGCGTGGCCTGGCGGCAGCCCGGCGCTCCGGGCGGCAGGCCATACGCGGCGTCAATACGAACGATCCTCATTTTCATTGCCTGGCTATGATAGGTGCGATGTTCCTGAACCTTCAGACCACCTCGGTGCACTACGGCGATCCGTCGCGCGCGGCGGTTTCCGCGGTATCGCTGGGCCTGCAGCGCGGCCAGATCGGCGTGCTGATCGGCCCGTCGGGCTGCGGCAAGACCACGCTGCTGCGGGCGGTGGCCGGGCTGGAGCGGCTCAGCGCCGGGCGCATCGAATTGGCGGGCGACACCGTGGCCGACGCGGCAACCGGTGTACATGCTGCGCCACAAGCCCGCCGCATCGGCATGGTGTTCCAGGACTACGCGCTGTTTCCGCACCTGTCGGTGGCGCGCAATGTCGACTTCGGTATCCGCCACCTGCCGGCGCCGCAGCGCGCCCAGCGCACGCAGGAGATGCTGGAACTGGTGGGCCTGGCTGACGCAGCGGAGCGTGCGCCGCACCAGCTTTCGGGTGGGCAGCAGCAACGCATCTCGCTGGCAAGGGCGCTGGCACCGGCGCCGCGCCTGCTGTTGCTGGACGAGCCTTTTTCGAATCTGGATGTCGACCTGCGGGAGCGTCTGGCCCACGAGGTGCGCGCCATCCTGCACAACACCGGCACCACGGCCCTGTTTGTCACCCACGATCAGATGGAGGCCTTTGCCATCGGCGACGTCATCGGCGTCATGCGTGGCGGCTTGCTTGAACAATGGGACGACGCCTACGCGCTGTACCACCGTCCGGCCACGCGTTTTGTCGCCGACTTCATCGGCCACGGCGTGTTTGCGCCGGCGCAGGTGATGGACTTGCCGTCGGGCCCGGTGGTGCGCACGGCCTTGGGCGATCTGCGCGACGCGGCGGCCTGTGCCTTGCCGTCGGCCTTTCCCGATGGCCTGTGCGACGTGCTGCTGCGCGCCGACGACATCGTGCACGACGATAACGCGCCGGTGAAGGCCCGCATCGAGCGCAAGACCTTTCGCGGTTCGGAGTTCCTGTACACGCTGCGCCTGCACAGTGGAGAACAGGTGCTGGCGCATGTGCCCTCACACCACGACCACCAGATCGGCGAATGGATCGGCATCCGCGCCGAGGTCGACCACGTGGTCACCTTCGATCGGGTGCCCCGCTCAGCGGCAGTCTGAAACCTGTGGCCGCGATCGTCGCGGCCCGCGCCTCAGCGGTAGCCCACCCGGTCCAGCATCTGCTGCACCTTCACCTGGTTCATGCCCACGATGGACACGGGAATGGTTTCGGACTTGAACGGGCCCATAGCGGCCAGCGCAGGGTTGTCCAGCACCACGCCCTTGACCACCGGCCATTCGTTGTTGCCGCCGGCAAAGTGCGCCTGCGCTGCGTCACTGACCAGGTATTCCAGGAAACGCACCGCTGCTTCCGGGTGCTTGGCATGCCGTGCCACGGCGCCGCCCGCCACGTTGACATGCGTACCCCAGCTGGCCTGGTTGGGAAACACGACACCCACCTTGCCCATCACCGCCTGGTCTTCGGGTTTTGTGGACCGCATCAGCCGCGCCAGGTAGTAGGTGTTGGTCAGGGCCACCTGGCATTCACCACTGGCCACGGCCTTGATCTGGTCAGTGTCGCCGCCCTTGGGCGTGCGAGCCATGTTGGCCACCAGGCCGCGCAACCAGTCTTCGGTCTTGGCGGGACCCAGGTGTTCGGTCATGGCGCCAAACAGGGACAGGTTGTACGGGTGTGAGCCCGAACGTGTGCACACGCCGCCGCGCAACTTCGGTTGGACCAGGCTTTCGTAAGTGGCCACGTCTTCGGCCTTGATGAGGGCCTTGTTGTAGACGATGACACGGGCACGTGTGGACAGGCCAAACCACATCGGCCCCTGGCCGCTGTCCTTGCCCCGCAGGGTGGCGGGTACCCGGGATTCAAGCAGCTTGCTCTTCACGGGCTGGAACAGGCCGTCCACTTCAGCGCGCCACAGCCTGGAAGCGTCCACCAGCAGCACCACGTCGGCCGGGCTGGCGCTGCCTTCGGCCTTCAGGCGCGCCAGCAGGCTGGCGTCGTCGGTTTCAACGCGGCGCACCGTGATGCCGGTGGCCTTGGTGAAGCCTTCGTACAGCGCTTCGTCGGTGGGGTAGTGGCGTGCGCTGTACAGGTTCAGCACCGCGTTGTCCTGCGCCCAGCCGGGTGTGGTCAACGACGTGAAGAGGGCCAGCGCGGCCGCCAGCAATCGAAGGGGTTGGTGCAGCAGTTTCATCGGTCCTCAAGAAATGGTGGATTGTTTCGACTGAAGGGGCTAAATGCCCACCAGTCAAGCCCACACTTTAATGTAAACACGAATCATTCGCAATTAAATTCTGAACGATCTGCTGGCTCGCATGGCCTGCGTTCGGGCGGCGCAGGGGAGCGGTGACATGCTCCAAGTTCGCCTGCGGCAGTGGCCATCATCACGCAGCGGCGCGCTGGTACGGTGGTTCCAGGGCGTTCAGGTAGGTTTGAATCGCCTGCGCTGCCGTTGCTGCACCGTCCACACGGGCATACAAGGCCCGCACCTTGGCGGCTTGGGCTGCAAAGCGCACATCACCGACCACCCGGCGAACGGCAGCCGTGAGTGCTGTGCCGTGTACATGGCGTGGTGCGATGGCCAGGCCCGCGCCGTGGCGTGCCGCCAGGTCGACATTCAGTTCCTGCTCCGCGTGCAAAGGAATGCCGATCACGGGCGTACCGCTGCTCATGGCCGTCTGCACCGATCCCTGGCCGCCCATGGTGACGGCGACATTCACCCCGGGCATGATCAGGTGGCTGGGCAGGATGCCGCCAACAACGATTTCAGGATCCTCTACAGGACCGTAGTCGTGAATGGTCGCGCCGACGATGACCCGCACGCCGGCCTGCCTGACCCGTTGCACCACAGTCCGCAGCATGCGTGGCGAGGCTGACGAGAGCGCCACGTAGGCGGTAGGGCGCGCGCCGTCCAGGAAAGGCTGCACGTGCGCGGGAATCGGCAGATCGAGCTTGGCAAACAGCGGCCCGGTGTAAACGAGCCGTGTGCCGGACCTGTAGGCCTTTGAGCGCTTGGGACGCCACGCCTCCAGTTCGGCCGCCGGGATACCCAAGACCTCGGGCACATCCGTGACCAGGGTCAGATCACCCAGCATCAGGGCGGCCAGTGTAGGCACGGGTTCCACGCCCAGAACTTGTGCCACATCATTGAGGAAACGAACCGGATCTGTCAGGCGCCGTGCGCCACCATTGGCGATCTTGCGCTTGAGCCAGGCGGGCAGCCATTCGGTCCCTGGAATCGACATGGTCGTGGGTACGGGTGCAAGGCCCCGCTCGAAAACCGGCGGGACATAGGACGCACCATGTGAAGTTGCCAAGGGGATGCCCACGACTCTGGAAGACAAAAAGCCCGTCAGGGTGAATCCGATGACCAGCAGGCGGGCGTTCTGCGCCCTCAGAAATGCCACCTCCGCCGCCACGCTGCCGTGGACTTCGTCGGCCGCCTGGAGACGTACGCCGGGGCGACCGATTTGTGTCAGATCACGCAGGTACTGTTGACAGCGCGTGTCATCCATCCGGGGTTCCAGCAGCGTGTAGGGCATGCCGGCTTGATCCAGCACCCGGGTGTACGGTCCACCATGGGTGGCGATGCAGACCTGTTCACCGCGGTCCTGCAGTGCACGGGCGATGTGCAACATGCGAGATGTCTCCGACAGAAAGCCACAGTTCGGGAACAAGGCAATCACGTGGGCCTCCCTCCAGCGTTCGAGTTGACGGGTGATGTTCGAATTTATGTAATATATTGGATATGTCAGAAGACAGTCAATGGCTTGAGCGAGGCCTGGAAGGCCATACGCCCGGCACGGGTGCGCGTGTGAAGATGTTCCGATTGCTGCTGGCCAAGGCTGTCGTGTTGCGAACGCGGCTCGACCGCGAACTGGCCCCGAGCGGCATCACCACCCAGCAGGGCGCCATGCTGCAGTGGATAGAGGCTCAGCCCTCACCGCCTACCCTCTCGGCGGTTGCTGCTGGCCTGCGCATGACCCATCAAAACGTGAAACAAATCGCAAGCGCACTGGCGCGAAAAGCCTTCCTGCAGATTGAAGTGGACACGCAGGACCGCAGAGCGCGCAGGCTGGTCTTGACGGCGCACCACCACACCTTCTGGGCAAAACGCAACCCGCAGGACTTCTCACGACTGGCGCTGTGGACGGCCCGCTTGTCTGACGCCGAGGTCAAGACGCTGTCTGAGCTGTTGGGTCGGCTGCCCAGCGGCATCGCCGATACCGATTGACGCTTAACGCAGCTTGTCGGATGTGAGGCGTCACTTGCTTAGCGCATCAAATCACCGCCCGGCCCGACCTTGCAAGACGCTGGCGGAGCGCTCGGCGCGTGAATTCGTAGCCAAGGAATGTCCTGAGCTTCACTATGCATCGGTCAACCCAGGTCTGGTGCTGGGGCCGCTGCTCGATCGCGATGTCGGCAGTTCCGCCGACCTCATCGCCAGCTGTCTGCGCGGCAAGTACCCGGGCTGCCCGTGTCTGTCGCTTCCCGTTGTCGACGTGCGCGACGTGGCGCACGTACACCGCATGGCACTGGAATCGGGCGCGCCGTCCGGCGCACGCTATCTGGCCACATCGGGCGCGGTCTGGTTCAAGGACCTGATGTCCCCCATCAAGGACAAGCTGGGCATTCGGGCGCGCAAGGTGCCGACGCGCGAGTTACCAGATTTCATGGTCAAGCTGGAGGCCATTTTCGACCCCGCCTCGCGGCCCGTCGTGCCCGATCTGGGGATCGAATATCGCATTGACAACGCGGCAACCTGCAAGGCGCTGGGCGTGCAATTCAGGCCACATACAGAATCAGGACCGGCGATGGCCGAGAGTTTGCTGCAACTCGGCCTGGTGTAGACGATCCGCATGACCTGACCCGCTTCCTACGCGACATCTGTGCCGCCACGGGGTAAAAACGCCAGCACCCCGACGCGATGGCACGGCGAAGGGCGTCGGGTCCTCGCCTGGTGAGGCCTCACCATTGCGGCCTGCTCAAGCGGCCAGCGCCCGGTGCCCAAGGTGTACCTGCGGTTCGGGATGGCTGACCTTGGCCAGGGTCGGTTTCTGGCCGGGACAGTGATGTCAGTGACCGTCAGCTGACCTTGGCGGCGAGATCGACCGAACGACTGCTGTGACGGGCGATCACCGCCGCGACCCGACCCGTGAGCGACATTCACGATGCCGGATTGATCACCGCAACGCAGTCGGTAGCGCGTGCGACACTGCGCCCCATGCGCCTGCCCGATCTGCTTGCCTCTCGCCGCGGTCGGTTGACGGCCTTCTTTTTTCTCTACGTCACCGAGGGCATCCCGCTGGGCTTCGCGGCCACCGCGGTGGCCACGCAGCTGCGCCGGCAAGACGTGGGGCCTGCAGAGATCGGCGCCTTCGTGGCATCGTTTTACCTGCCGTGGGCTTTCAAGTGGGCGTTCGGCCCCTTCATCGACGTCTTTACCAGCAAGCGGCTCGGCAAGCGCCGGGGTTGGATTCTTGGCACCCAGGTCATGCTCGTCATCACGCTGCTGTCCTGCACGGTGCTCGACCTGCCGGCGCAGCTGGGTCTGCTCACCGGGGTGCTGCTCATCCACAACAGTTTCGGGGCCATGCAGGACGTGGCCATCGACGCGCTGGCGGTGAGCACGCTGCACGAAGATGAACGCGGGCTGGCCAACGGCGTGATGTTCGCCGGCGCCTCCATCGGCATGGCGATGGGCGGCAGCGGCGTTCTTTTCCTGATGCCGCTGATCGGGCTCAAGGGCGGTTTTGTTTTTGTCGCGGGGTGCATCGCGCTGGTCACGCTTTTGGTGGTGCTGCCGCTGAAGGAGCCCGCTTCACCTGACGTCGAGGAGCGTGCCGTCGGCCTGGCGAGTGCCGGGCGCGAAATGCGCCATTTTGCGGTCGAGGCTTTTCGCAGCTTCGTCGGCACACGCGGGGCCTGGTCGGGCCTGTGGTTCTCGCTGCTCCCCGCCGGCGCCATGAGCCTGGGTCTGGCGCTGCAGTCCAACCTGTCGGTGGAGGTCGGCATGGACGACGACAGTGTGGCCTGGTTGACGCTGTGGATGTCGGTGATCGGCGCCGCTTGCATGGTCATCGGCGGCTGGTTGTCCGACCGATGGGGCCGGCGACGCATGCTCGCGCTCTATCTGGCACTGATGAGCCTGCCGGTTTTTTACCTGATGACCGCGCTGACCGAGCACCAATGGATCATGCCCGTGGCAGCCGATCTGCGTCGCACCGCGCCGGCGGCACTGGTCACCGCGGTGTGGGTGGCCACCCTGCTGTACGCGGCGGCCAATGGGCTGATGTATGGCACCCGCTCGGCGATCATGATGGACGTCACCAACCCGGCGGTGGCGGCGACCCAGTTCACCGCCTACATGGCGATGATGAACTTGGCCATTGCCTACAGCGCCACCTGGCAGGGCATCGCCATCGAAGCCCTGGGCTACCCCAAGACCTTGCTCATCGACGGCGTCATCGGCCTCCTCTGCCTGGGCGTGCTGCCCTTCATCAAACCCAGCGCGACGCCGGCCGGTGATGGTGGTGGCGCGAGGCGGGCGCGCCTGCTGGCGCTGATTCTGGCCGCGGGCTGCGTGGCCTGGGTGCCCTACCGCGCGGGTGTCTATGACGCCGGCGCGGCCGGCCCCATCTTTGAGACGCTGTTCACGCTGGTGTTTGTGGCCACGGCGGTCTACCTGGCGGCTGCGGTGGCCACGCTGGGCGCCAGCGCTCGCCTGGCGGGCCGGCTGGGCCTGGTGCTGGCGCCGCTGCTGTTGGCCATGTACGTGCGCCGCTGGTGGCCACAACTCGACCTGCTTTATGACGCCGTGCCGGCCGCCGCCGCATTGGTGCTGCTGTCGTTGGTGCGCCAGCCTTGGCTGGTGCTGCGCAGCAGCAAGCCGGCCCTGGCCTGATGCGCCGGCATCAATGCCCGCGCTGGGCCGTTTGAAGCCTGATGGGTCCTGAACACGCAGGCGATACATGACAGCGTCTGCTCGCCCGCCAACGCCCGTGGCAGCGCATGGGCCCTCAGTCGCTCGTTCGGGCGCATCTCTTGGATGAGTGGTGTTTCAAGGGTCGCACCGAAGACGTCGCCTGCCGTGGACCAGCCGACAGTAGCCGCCTGCTGATGGCCGGGCCAAAAAGTTCGCGGCCAGGCCAGGACATTGACCTTTGCTGGCCTGACCTTTGCACAAGGTAGAGCAGCGTCGACGTGACGATCAAGAGCATGAGGACGATGACCGCACTCATGGCGAGTTCATGGCGCCTCTCGCTGTGCGGTCGGTCCATGGGCCGCAGAGCTGACGCGGGCCCTCCATCGGCTTTCGATGCCAGACACCCTGTCTTGCATGCCCACGGTGCAGGGCAGCAGGTCGTGCTGGACGGCTTCAACTCGCGAAGCGGTAGGCCAACGACGTGATGGTTCCGCGCCAGTAGGGCTTGCGACCCTCGGGGGCGAGCCAGGCCACCTCACCGGTCATCGGCACGCGCATGCCATGGCATTCCTGGTAGTCGGACCACCGCCCCTCCCAGGGCGTCATGACGATGTGCCTGCCCACGGTGCGTCCACGCGACTGCGCCAGCACCGAGTCGATCAGCCCATGCGCGCCAAACCGGAACAGCAGCGTCACGCTGACCGTGCCGTCCACCAGCGTGGCCCGCGCGGTGTGGTCGTCCACGGCCTCCCAGCGCACACCTTGGCTGGGCAGCAGGGCCGTCGGGTACCAGCTGGCCTCGGCCAGGTAGCGCATCAACTCGCCTTCGGCCACGTCGCCCGTTCCCTGCAGGTCGTTCAGCGTGACCAGGCCCAGGATGGACGGATGCAGGATGCCTTCGCCAGCGACGTAAGCGTCGTGCACCCGCACCGGCAGTCCCGGCATCACCATCACCCGGCCGTCCCAGACAAAGCCCGGCGGGTGCGTCACCACCTGCTGGTTGGAGAAGAAGGGCTTCCATCGATCGGTGCTTTCGCCCACATTGAAGCTGCCGTGGTGTTGAAGGTCGACGGCGGTGATGATCGGCTGACCGTCCTGGAGAGCAGCTCGAAAGTAGCGTTGCACCGGGGCGGGCAGGCCCTCGAGTTCGCTTGCGTTGCAGTGGTGGGTTGCCGTGGCCACACCCGTAGCCTGCAAGCGTGACACCAGGGCCTGCGTGCCCGCGGCCCAGCGCCACGCGCCATAGGCGTTCAGCCCGACCGCCAGCACCGCCAGCACCCCAAGCCCCAAACTGAGCCATTTGATCCAGGCCATATCCAACTCCCAGACGTTCACGATTCATG
>JAHECB010000384.1 GCA_024641925.1 Betaproteobacteria bacterium | reverse complement strand
CCATCCCGACCACAGCGCCGAGGTGGAGCGCCGCTATCTGCTGTCGCATGTGCAGAGCGACCGCGTGGCACCCGTGGCCGGCTTGAACAAACTCAGCCGCCTGCAGCAGCTGAACCCGACGGCCGACCGCAATGCCACGCTGTGGCTGGGGCTGCTGAAGTCCATGCGCGCCATGGGCCAGGCCGCGTCACCGGTGGCCACGCCGTTGCAGGTGCTGCAGGATTTGCCCGTGGGGCCGGTGAGTGTCGTGGACGTGGGCGCCAGCGCGCTCAGCACCAGCATCACGCCCTATGACAGCCTGCTGCAGGCGGGCCGCTGCAACGTCATCGGTTTCGAGCCTTGCCCGAAGGCCTTGGCCGAACTGCAGCAGCAGCATGTGGGCAGCCCCACGCGCCGCTATTTCCCGCATGTGGTGGGCAATGGCCAGCCGGCCCGTTTTCACAGCACCGAATGGTCCTTGACCGGGTCGTTGCTGCCGCCCAACCGCCCGGTGCTGGACCGTTACCACGACCTGGGCGCCTATACCGTCGAGACCGGCTGCAACACGGTCAACACCGTCCGGCTGGACGACCTGTTGCCCGCGGGGGGCATGGACCTGCTGAAGATAGACGTGCAGGGCGCAGAACTGCAGGTGTTCGAAGGTGCCCGCCAGCGCCTGGACGAATGCCTGATGGTGTGGACCGAGGTGTCGTTCTTGCCGCTGTACCGAGGCCAACCCCTGTTTGCCGAGGTTGATCAGCACCTGCGCCGTCACGGTTTGCAGTTCCAGTGTTTCTACTCGCTGTCGCAGCGCGCCCTGGCGAGCTGGCCGCAGCAAACGGCACCCGTGCCGCCCGGCCAACAGCATCTGTGGGGCGACGCGCTGTACGTGCCGACGCCCGAGCGCGTGCAGGCGCTCAGCGTGGACAGCGCACAACGGCTGGCCCTGCTGGCCCACCATGTGGCCAAGGCCTGGGACCTGTGCCATGCGGCCTTGCAGAGGGTTGACCAACTGGCTGGCACCGACCGCGCGGCGCGTTACCTGGCGGCATCACAACGCGCGGTGCGACCGTAATCAAGCCAGGGCCTGCCCCAGACCCTGCAAGAAGCGTTCGGCCTGGGCCAGTTGGTCCAGGCTGACAAATTCGTCGGCCTGGTGTGCCTGCTGGATGCTGCCCGGTCCACAAACCACGGTGGACATGCCGGCGCGCTGGAACAAGCCCGCTTCAGTGCCAAAGGCCACCAGCGTGGTGTCGCGCCGGCCACTGAGCTGCTGCGCCAGCTTCACGGCCGGGTCGTCCAGGCGCGCCTGGAAAGCGGGCATGGTCGCAAAGCGCTCGAAGCTGAAGCCGGCGCTGGGTTCTACCGCCTGCATGGCTGGGGTCAGGCTGTCGGCGTAGGCCTGTACACGGGTCTGCCAGGCTTCGGCGTCGCTGCCCGGCAGGTCGCGAAATTCGTAATGCACACGGCAGGCCTCGGGCACCACATTGTCGGCAATGCCACCTTCAAGGCGGCAGGTGGCTGCGGTGGAGTAGGGCACATCAAAACCGCCTTGGCGCGGCTCGTGCAGCCGCAGTTCTTCGGCAATGCCGCGAATATGGTCCACCAGCCGGGCGGCGGCCTCGACTGCGTTCACCGCCAGCGGCGTCTGTGACGAGTGGGCTGCCTTGCCGCGCACGCAGCACCGCCAGCGGTGCACACCCTTGTGGGCGATGGCCGGCACCATCTCGGTGGGTTCACCCACAACACACAGCGTGGGCTGAATGCCGGCTTCTTTCAGATCCGCGATCAGGTTCATGACGCCAAAGCCGCCCACCTCTTCGTCATAGCTGAAGGCCAGGTGCACCGCCTGGGGCAGGTCGGCTTCCAGCCAGGCCCGGGCTTGCGCCACCACCAGGCCGATCCAGCCCTTCATGTCGGCACTGCCGCGCCCGTACAGCCGACCCTGGGCGACATGGGCCGACAAGGGATCGCTGGTCCAGGCCTGACCGTCCCAGGGCACGGTGTCGGTGTGGCCTGAAAAGACCACACCGCCGGGCTTGCCGGTGCCCAAGGTGGCAAACAGGTTGGCCTTCTGGCGCGTTTCGTCATAGGTCAGCCGCAAGGGCACCTGCAAGCCGCGCAGATGGTCGGCGATGCAGGTGATCAAGGCCAGGTTGCTGAGGTGGCTGACGGTGTTGAATTGCACCAGGCGTTGCGCCCAGGCCAGGCCGTCGGATGTGGGTGTGTTCATGGCCTGCACTGTAGCGGCTGGCCTGCCGATTTGAAGGCCTGTTGCCGCTAAAGTGGTGCCATGAATCTGGAAAACCCGACCCCTATCGACACGGCGAGCATTCGTGCCGCACAACGCCGCATCCAGGGCCACGTGCGGCGCACGCCCTTGTGGCGGCTGCCCGGCGCGCAGCTGGGCCTGCCCTGCGCCGAAGTCTGGCTGAAACTGGAACACCTGCAGTTGGGCGGCAGCTTCAAGGCGCGTGGCATGTTCAACCGCATGCTGTCCATGCCTGTGCCTGCCGCAGGGGTGGTGATCGCCTCGGGCGGCAATGCCGGTATCGCGGTGGCGCAAGCAGCCCGGGCCTTGGGCATGCCCTGCGAGGTTTTTCTGCCCGAACTTTCACCCGCGGCCAAACGCGCGGCGCTGCATGCCCTGAACGCCACCGTGGTGGTCGGGGGCGCCACGTACGGCGACGCGCTGGCCGCCTGTCTGGCGCGGCAACAGGCCAGCGGTGCGCTGCTGATGCATGCCTACGACCAGCCCGAGGTGGTAGCCGGCGCCGGCACGCTGGCCGCCGAAATCGAAGACGAAGCCGGACTGCCGGATCATCTGCTGGTCAGCGTGGGTGGGGGTGGTCTGATCGGCGGCATCGCCGCCTGGACCGCAGGCCGCTGCCAGGTGCATGCGCTGGAGCCCGTGGGCTCACCCACGCTGCACGCTGCGCGCCAGGCGGGGCAGCCGGTTGATGTGGACGTCTCGGGCCTGGCCGCTGACGCGCTGGGCGCGCGACGCATCGGTGCCATCGCGTGGCCGCTGACGCAGCAGTTCGTGGCCGCTTCGCACCTGCTGGCCGATGCCGACATCGCCGCCGCGCAGCGCCGCCTGTGGGACGAGCTGCGCCTGGCGGTGGAGCCCGCTGCCGCGCTGCCGCTGGCGGCCTTGATGTCGGGCGCTGTGCGCCCCGATGCGGCAGACCGTGTGGCGCTGGTGCTGTGCGGGGCCAATTTCAAGCCGGGCGCGCTGGACTGAGCGCTGCCGGGTCGTTGGGGTCATACCCTTCGAGCAACCGCCAGAACGCCTGAACCCGACTCCGGGCGCACCTTGTTGGTGCTGAGGCTGTGACGCGCCGGTGTACTGGCAGCCTGCCGGGGCCTTTTTTTTCAGGACTGGTGCAGCGGCGCCCTGCTCGACCTGCCCTATCCCAGGGTCGAAGTCATCCCATGAACTAGGGTTGGACAACGCCCTCTGATTGTGTAATTTTTCACAATTGACAGTCCATGTCCCTGCAAACGCGGGCTTGACAAGACCTTCTGGGTGAAGGGGTGCGGCATGAATTCAGGTGCGGCGGTGCAGACCATCGACGGTGGATCGGCAAATGTCTTTGGGACCGCCAGGACTCTTGGGGTTATGGCGGTCCTG
>JAHECB010000121.1 GCA_024641925.1 Betaproteobacteria bacterium | reverse complement strand
GGCCTGGCCACCGCCACCGAAGCCGCCGCCGTGGGTGTGCTGGGCGCACTGATCATTTCAGCCGCGCAAGGCTCCTTGACCTGGCAGACCTTCAAGGAAAGCCTGCTGGGCGGCACCCGCCTGTACTGCATGATTGCGCTGATCCTGGCCGGCGCCGCCTTCCTGACATTGAGCATGGGCTACATCGGCCTGCCCCGCCACCTGGCCGAATGGATCGGCTCGCTGGGGTTGTCGCAGTGGCAGCTGCTGCTGGCCCTGATGCTGTTTTTCATCATGCTGGGCTGTTTTTTGGACGGCATCAGCATGGTGGTGCTGACCATGGGCGTCATCCTGCCCACCATCCAGAAAGCCGGCATCGACCCGCTGTGGTTCGGCATCTACGTGGTGCTGGTGGTCGAGATGGCACAGATCACACCGCCCGTGGGCTTCAACCTGTTTGTGATGCAGGGGATGACGGGGCGCGACATCGGCTGGATCGCCAGAGTGACATTTCCCTTTTTCCTGCTGATGATTGCGGCCGTGGCCTTGATCTACATCTTCCCGCAGATCGTGACCTTTCTGCCGCAGAAGATGAGCGGCTGACCTGAGCAACGCCCGGCCCGCGGATGGTGCAGGGTTTCAGACAGCTTCGCGGCAGGGGCTGCAGAAAAACGCAGGCCAGCGCGCCGCGCACCCGCAGCGCCGAACTGGCCCGGGTTGGCACCGCATTTCGCGGCCTGCCGCGCCTGCGCAATGCCTAGGATGG
This sequence comes from Betaproteobacteria bacterium, assembly GCA_024641925.1. Taxonomy (GTDB): domain Bacteria; phylum Pseudomonadota; class Gammaproteobacteria; order Burkholderiales; family Burkholderiaceae_C; genus Rubrivivax. The sequence continues at coordinate 13,000 of JAHECB010000121.1, read as the reverse complement.
CTCCAACCCCGTTACCGGGATGACCAGACCTGCGCCTGCTGTTGGCTTGTGGGTCAGAAAGCCGTCCATGTCCGACTTATCACAGCCCACCGCGCAGACACTGGCGTCACCCGACCAGGCTTTTAACTGGCCGACGCCCGATCTGCCCGCCTACGCAGGCGCCAGCACCGCTATGCCGCCACCGCTGTGCGAAATCGAAGGCCACAACGGCAAGCTGCTCAGCGGCGCGCTGGTGCTGTTTTCGCCCGAGCGCGGCGTGTTGCAGCTGGCGATCCTGGAGCCCCGCAAGACCCTGCCGCTGCGCCTGGAGCAGTTTCGCCGCATGCGACTGGTCGAACCGCTGCGCCCGGTCCCGGCCGGCAAGGGCGAACCGCCGTTGGCCACCCAGCGCCCCGCGGTGCCCTTCAACATCGAGTTCAAACAAGCGCCCGTCTGGGAAGGCCGCACCGTGGGCTACCGCGAAATGCCCTGCGGCCTGTTCCTGTTCCAGCCGCTGGACGACCAGGGCGCTGTGCAGCGCTGGTTCATCCCCCGCAGCAGCTACACCCAGGCCAGCCTGGGCATGAAGATCGGCGAGACCCTGGTCGACCAGCATTCGGCATCACCGGACGAGATCCGCGTGGCGCTGGCCGAACAGGAAAAACTGCGCGCCCAGAAGCTGGGCGACATGCTGGTGGTGCGGCAGATCATCACGGCCCAGGAACTGGCCGAAGCCATCGAGCAGCAGGCCAAGATGCCCATGGTGCGCATTGGCGAAGCGCTGTGCGCGCTGGGCTATGTGACCGACGCCCAGCTGGAGGACGCATTGCAGCAGCAGCGCAGCGACCGCAGCACACCGCTGGGCGAACTGCTGGTGCGCAACGGTGTGGTCTCACGCGCCGACCTGCAAACGGCGCTGTCCCGCAAGATGGGCTATCCGCTGGTGGACGTGCAGAACTTTCCGTCCGACACCGATGCATTGGCGCGTTTGCCTTTTGCCGTGGCCACGCGGCTGCCCGCGCTGCCGCTGATGCGCCGCGCAGGCCGTCTGGTGGTGGCCGTTGAGGACCCCTCTGACCGCGGCAAGCTCGACGAACTGGAATTTGCCGCGCAATGCAAGGTGGTGCCGGTGCTGGCGCGTGCCGGTGTGCTGCAAGGCATGGTGCAAAAAGCCTACGAAAAGCTGGGGGCTGTCACCGCACAGGCGCAATCAGCCAGCGACGCCGCGGCCTGGTCGCCCGATCACAGCGACGCCGACGACGCGAGCAAACTGCTGGCATCCCTGGAACAGGTCGATGCCAACCTGGACGACAGCGACGACGCCGGCATCCAGCAAAGCGACAACTCGCTGGTGCGCCTGATCAACTCCATGATTCTGGAAGCGCATTCGCAGGGTGTGTCCGACATCCACATCGAATGCCCCGCCGGCAAGGAAAAGGTGCGCATCCGCTTCCGCCGCGACGGCCAGCTGCGCCGCTACCTGGAGCTGCCGCAGACCTACCGCAACGCCCTGATTGCACGCATCAAGATCATGTGCGACCTGGACATCAGTGAAAAGCGCAAGCCGCAGGACGGCAAGATCAACTTTGCCAAGTTTGTGCAGAACGTGCGTCTGGAACTGCGCGTGGCCACCATCCCCACCAACGGCGGCCAGGAAGACGCCGTGCTGCGCCTGCTGCAAAGCTCCAAGCCGATTCCGCTGGACAACCTGGGCCTGAGCCCGTCGAACCTGGAACGTTTCAAGACCGCCGTTCAACGCCCCTACGGCATGCTGCTGTGCGTGGGCCCCACGGGCTCGGGCAAGACCACCACGCTGCATTCGGCCATGGGTTTCATCAACACCCCCGAGCGCAAGATCTGGACCGCCGAAGACCCGGTTGAAATCACCCAGGCCGGCCTGCGCCAGGTGCAGGTGAATCCCAAGATCGACTGGACCTTTGCCAAGGCCTTGCGGGCCTTCCTGCGCGCCGACCCCGACGTCATCATGGTCGGCGAGATCCGCGACGGCGAAACGGCCCAGGTGTCGGTGGAAGCCTCGCTCACCGGCCACCTGGTGCTCAGCACCCTGCACACCAACAGCGCGCCGGAAACCGTGACGCGGCTGTTGGACATGGGCATGGACCCCTTCAACTTTGCCGATGCCTTGCTGGGCGTGCTGGCACAGCGCCTGGTGCGCAAGCTGTGCATGCACTGCCGCGCCGCGCACACCGCCAGCGCCGAAGAAGAAGAAGAACTGCTGCAGGACTACATGCATGTGCTGGCCGGTGTCGAACACGCGCCCGCTGCCAACGTGGTGCTGTCCGACTGGCGCCGCCGTTTTGGCAGCACCGACGACAGCGCCCAGGGCGGCGCCACCCGCGGACGGATCACGCTGTACCGCCCGGTGGGCTGCGAGCAGTGCACCAAGACCGGCTTTCGCGGCCGTGCCGGCATCCATGAACTGATGGTGGTGTCGCGAGGCATGCGCCACCTCATCCAGACCGGCGCCCGTGCCGATGATCTGCTGCGCCACGCCCTGACCGAAGGCATGCGCACCTTGCGCCAGGACGGCATCGAAAAGGTACTGGCCGGCGTGAGCACCATCGAGGAAGTGCGCGCCAGTTCTTGACGGCGCAGTCCATCGGGGGCGGAAAAGGCCCCTGCTGCGCAGTCGGTGCTGCACGCCCTGTGTGGTCGTGAACAAGCGCACGTCACGCCAGTGCGCGGCGCGGCCTGTGTGTCGCTGTGCCCCAGCTCGGGTGCTGGTTCAGAATCAGAGGCTGCGAGCACCTGGAACAAGCGTCGGAAGACAGGCGCTGCACGCTGCGCCGGCAACACGACGGCGGCCCCTTGAACCCGAACCGGCAGACATCGGCATGAGCACACCGCCCACCGCCCACCCGCCCACACCCACCCAGCTGCAAGACCTGCTGAACACGCTGGGGCGGGGCCTGCTTGAGCGCGACACCGCCGTGCACCTGGCGCTGCTGGCGGCGCTGGCCGGTGAGCATGTGCTGCTCATCGGCCCACCCGGCACGGCCAAGAGTGCACTGGCGCGCCGCTTGCACGCAGCCTTTGATGCCGGCCCCTATTTCGAACGTCTGCTGACGCGCTTTTCGACACCTGAAGAACTGTTTGGGCCGCTGTCTCTGAAGGCGCTGGAACATGACCGCTACGAACGCCTGGTGGATGGTTTTTTGCCCACCGCCGGCATCGCCTTCCTGGACGAAGTCTTCAAGGCCAATTCGGCCATCCTCAACGCCTTGCTGACCTTGTTGAACGAGCGCGAGTTCGACAATGGCACGCAGCGCCTGCGCGCCCCACTGGTGGCGGTGGTGGCGGCCAGCAACGAAGTGCCCGCCGACGAGGCGCTGCAGGCCTTTTACGACCGCTTCCTGGTGCGGGTGCCGGTGTCGCCGGTGGGTGAGTCGTCATTCCAGGCGCTGCTGTCACTGTCCGACCCCGAAGCACCGCGCGTGTTGCAGCCCCTGACCACAGCGGCCTGCCAGGCCCTGGCCGCAGCTGCACAGCAGGTGGCGCTGGGCGACGACTTTGTCGCAGGCTGCGCGGCCTTGCGCCAATGGTTGGAAAAGCGCAAGGCACCCCTGTCAGACCGCCGTTGGCGCCGTTTTGTTGGCTTGGCGCGCACGGCAGCCGCCAGCGAAAACCGCCCCACCCTGGATGTGCTGGACCTGTGGCTGGTGCCCTATGTCGCCAGCAGCAAACCCGACGATGCGCCGGCCTTGCAGCAATGGTTCCTGAACGATGCCCTGGCCCTGCCCGCCAGCAGCGCGCCGTGGCTGGCCCGAGCCGTGGAGGCGTTTGAGCACCAGCTGGACATTGAACAACGCGCGCCCCGCGAAGACGCCCTGGGCGACGACGGTGCCGGCAAGATCGCTCTGGCCCGCGCCATCGGCCTGACCGAAACCGGGCCGGCGGATGACCTCACCCACACGGCCATGCCGCGCCTGGTGTCCGAACGCTTGCAGGCCGAGCAAAGGCGCCGCTGGAGCAGCGTGCACATCCAGGCCCGGGTTGAGCAAGTGCAAGAGATCGAAACGCAGGTGACCCAGGCGCGGCAGGCGTGGGCGGCGGATCACAACCGCCTGCGCACGGCCATGACAAACCGTCTGTGGATGCCGCCTGCGCTGCGCCAGTCATTGCTGGGGCCCTATGAAAGCGCCGAACAGCACCTGCGACACGTGGCTGACCGGCTGGCCCATACCCGCCAGGGTTTTGCCGACCTGCCCTGCAGCACACCCGCTGAGACGGCGTCCGTTGATGGCGAAGCCGTGCCGCCACCAGTGGCCTGGGCCGTGACGGAATGATGCCGCTGGCGGCTGCCCTGGCGCCGCACCGGACACCCGATCCGGACCACCCCTACCACCAGCTGGTCACGTTGCCGCGCGCCGTCTGGCTGCCTGCGCTGGTGTGCGCGGCGGGCACGGCGGAACAGCGTCTGCAGCACGTTGCGGCATGGCTGGAGGCGCTGTTGCAGGGTGAACTGCCCGCAAGCTGCGCAGACTTTGGCGAAGCCGAGGCCACCAGCCCGCTGCGCCAACTCGTGGCCGAACTGGCCTTGCACAACGGCACCCGGGCCCTGCCCGCGCTGGCCGAGCAGGTGGTGCGCACCGTGTTGTGGCACCTGGACCAGCTGAACGATCTGCAGCCGGATCTGTCACGCGCGGCGGCCATCGAGCACATGACAGACTCGTTCAAACAGGCCTGGCGCATCGACCACACCGGCACGCAGGACGACTGGCAGTTGCTGCGTGAACTGACGGCAGGTGTCAACCTGAGCTGGGGCGAACTCACCGGCCAGCTGCGCAGCCGCGAATGGCAAACGGCGCGCCGCGCAGCCGACCGGCTGGCGCAGCTGCCCGCGCTGGCCGAACTGTTGCGCCAGCTGGGCCGCAGCCAGGATCGCAGCAACGCGCCCCCACGCCGCGCGCCGCCGCCGCAAAGCGGCCCTTCGCGCGCGCCCTTGCAAGCCGTGCAGACACGCATCGCGGGCGCACCCGGCGAGCTGACCGGCGTGCGTTTTGCCGCCAGTCTGGAACGCATGCTGCCGGCCGAGGCCAGCCTGCTGCGGCACCCCGTGGGCCGGCGCCTGTGGCGCGCCCGCTGGGCCGAAGCGCGGCTGCTGGCCTATGACAGCGAAGCGGTGTTGACCGACTGGCGCGCCGACCCCGCAGCCCGTCAGCAGGCCGCCAGCGACCACCGCACTGCACAGCCCTTGGCACAGGGCCCGCTGGTGCTGTGCCTGGACACGTCCGGCTCGATGCGCGGCGCGCCTGAAAACATTGCCAAGGCGGTGGTGATCGCAGCACTGCGTTTTGCCCAAGCGGCCGGCCGCCGCTGCCGCCTGATCGCCTTCGGCGGGCCGGGCGAACTGCTGCAACAGGACTTGACCGACCGCGGCGGCCTGCACGCCGTCATGCAGTTGATGGGCCAGGCCTTCGACGGCGGCACCGATGTGCAGACGCCCATCGAGCGTGCGATCGACAGCGTGCACGACGCTGCCTGGCAAAACGCCGATGTCCTGATCGTCAGTGACGGCGAATTCGGCTGCGTGCCCGCCACGCTGGACCGCCTGGACGCCGCGCGCAGTGAACTCGGCCTGGCGGTGCACGGTGTGCTGGTGGGCGACCGTGAAACCATGGGCATGCTCGAAGTCTGCGACCACATCCACTGGATCCGCGACTGGCGCCGCCATGGTGATGAAACCGATGGGCGCACGCGGGCCGAAACCATTCAAGCCCAGCCCGTGCACAGCAAGAGCCTGACGGCCCTGTACTTTCCGGGTGCGCTGTCGGCACGCGCCGCGCGTCATGGCACTGCCGTGGGCGCGGCCCCCTCGCCGGCTGCCGGATTGAGCCCTCCACCGACACCAAAATAATCCCGCAACAAATTCGGTGCGGGCGCGAGCCAGGCTCACACGCCATCTGGACCCACAGAACGGCCGAACCGAACCCGCAACAGCGCGACGCTGGCCCAAGGTTCAGGCGCGACGCCCTTCCACCACCCCATGTTCAGTGGCCTGTTCGTACACCGAAAGCAGGCGGCTGGCCAGGTGAAGCAGCAATCGCGGTGCCTGGCTTTTGATCGACCGGCGCAACAGCACCCCCCGCGGCCACCAAGGCCACACCGCATGACCCGGCAAGGGCAGCGCAATGCCCGGACCGGTCAAGGCCAGCGCCTGATTGACCACCCCGCGAAAGCGGCCGTACGGCAGGCGGATCCTGAACTCCTCAAACGGAATGTATTCAGCGATGGCCTGATGGTTGAACGACCGGGTTGCAAATTTTTTCACCCGGTTCCGACCTGCCGGCGCGCGGCCAACAGTTCTTGAAAGGCGAGTTGCCATGCAATGCCTGAATCAGGCCGCTCCGTAATTCGCAGAGGGGTCCTGCACGGTCTGGCCGCCCCATTGGCGGCCGTGTTGGTGGCCCTGTTCTGCGCCGCCCGGGCTCAGGCCAAGGCGACCGAACGTGCTTCGGCAACTTTCACCCCGCCCAGCCACCAAGAAGGCCCGGTCAGATGCCGCCAATCTGGTCGACGCGGATGCAGGCGACCTGATGCGACACGCCCACGCCCTGCGGCACCGGCCCCACCGGCTCCAGCCTGGGCGGTGCCTGCCGGCAATCGTCGGTCACATGCGGACAGCGGCTGGAAAAAGCGCAGCCCGGCGGCGCGTCGGTGGGGCTGGGCGTTTCACCTTGCAGCGGCACGCTTTCGCGCCGCTGGCGTGGGTTCCCCGCCGGGATGGCCTGCATCAGCGCGCGTGTGTAGGGATGAGCCGGCTGGCCGAAGATGCGCTCGACCGGGCCCGTCTCGACGATGCGGCCCAGATACATGATGGCGACGAGGTCGCTCACGTGCTCCACCACCGACAGGTCGTGGCTGATGAACACATAAGACAGGCCGCGTTCCTGCTGCAACTGCACCATCAGGTTCAGCACCTGGCTCTGCACCGACACGTCCAGGGCCGACACCGGTTCGTCGGCAATCACCAGCCGCGGGTTCAGCGCCAGTGCGCGGGCCACGCCGATGCGCTGGCGCTGGCCGCCGGAAAACTCGTTGGGGTAGCGCGTGCTCATGTCGCCCATCAATCCCACGGTTTCCAACAGACTGCGCACCCGTTCGATCTGCTCGGCCTTGCTGCCGATGCCGTGCACCACCAGCGGCTCGCGCACGATCTCGCCGACGGTCATGCGCGGGTTGATCGACGAATACGGGTCCTGGAAGACCATCTGGATCTCGCGCCGCAGGCGAAACAGCTCCGCACCCCGGGCCTTCGACAGGTCGTGGCCGTCGAAATGCACCGTGCCACAGGTGGGTTCTTCCAGAAGCATCAGCGTGCGGCCCAGCGTGGATTTGCCGCAGCCGGATTCGCCCACCAGACCCAGCGTCTGCCCCGGCATCAGTTGCAGGCTGACGCCGTTGACCGCCCGCACCACCGCCTGCGTGCGCCCGAAGATGCCGCCGCGCACGGGGTAGTGCTTGTGCAGGTCGGTAACCTCCAGCAGCGGCGCCGTCATGCCGACGCTCCAGCAGGTGACTCGCCAGGTGCGACCCGCGGCACAGCAAGCGGAAAGTGGCAGGCCACCCAGCCGTTGTCGTCGGCCGCCAGCGCCGGGTCGTGGCTGCGGCAGCGCTGCTGCGACTCGGGCGGCAGGCTGTGCCGGTGGGTGCAGCGGTCGGCAAATCGGCAACCCGGCGGCGGATTCAGCAGCGAAGGCACGGTGCCCTCAATGGTGGGCAGCGCCGCCTTGTGGCCCACGCCCTTGCGCGGAATGCTGGACAGCAGGCCGTGGGTGTAGGGGTGGCGCGGGGCCTCGAACAGCGCGACGACCGGTCGGCTTTCGACCACGCGACCGGCATACATCACGACCACGTCGTCGCACATTTCGGCGATGACGCCCATGTCGTGGGTGATGAACAGCAGCGCGGTGCCGGTCTTGCGCTGCAGCTCGCGCATCAGATGCAGGATCTGCGCCTGCACCGTCACGTCCAGCGCCGTCGTCGGTTCGTCGGCGATCAGCACCCGGGGTTCGCACAGCAGCGCCATGGCAATCATCACGCGCTGTTTCATACCGCCCGAGAGTTCATGGGGGTAGACGTCCAGCCGCGCATCGGGGTCGGCGATGCCCACCGTGCGCAGCATCTCGGCCGAACGCAGCCGCGCCGCGGCACGGTCCAGCCCGAAACGCAGCGACAACACTTCAAACAGCTGGCGTTCGATGGTGAACACGGGGTTCAGCGAGGTCATCGGGTCCTGGAAGATCATGGCGATGTCACGCCCGCGCAGCTGCTGCAGATCGGCCCGAGGCATCTGCAGGATGTCGCGGCCGTCGAAGCGGATGCTGCCGCCCAGCATCACACCCGGCGGGCTGGGCACCAGTCGCAGCACCGACGAGGCCGTGACACTCTTGCCGCAGCCCGATTCGCCCACCACGCCCAGCGTGCGGCCGGCCTCGACGGCCATCGACACGCCGTCGACCGCGCGCAGCAGCCCGGCTTCGGTGTCGAAGCCAACCTGCAGGTTGTCGATGTCCAGCAGCGGCATGCCGTTCAGCCCCCGCCAGCCTTGGCACGCAGGCCGTAGGGGTCCTTGTCCAGCGAAGGGTCCACCGGCAAGGGCCTGTTGTCTTTCATGGCCTGGTCCAGGGCCGCCTTGCGCGCAGGGTCGATCCAGTACACCAAGTAGTCGGTCATCTGCTCGGTGCGTGGCGGCATCCAGGTGTCGGGGAATCGCAGGTGGTCCCAATACACCACGCGCAGGTATGGCGCCTGCCAGAACGGGATGTAGAAGGCCTCGTCGTGCACGATCTCGTCGATGCGCCACATGGCCGCGCGACGCCTGTCGGCGTCCGGGTCTTCTTCGAAGATCTTGATCAGGGCGTCGACCTCGGCGTTGCCGAAACCCCAGATGGCGTTGTTGTTGGTGACCGGCTTGAAACTGGAATGGAAGTACTGGCGCGGGTCGGGGTAGAAGCTGGTCGTGCGGTTGGTCAGCGTCATCTCGTACTTGCGCTCCAGGCCGCGCTCGAAAGCCGTTCCCGGCTCCAGCAGCCGCAACTGCAGGTCGACACCCGCACGCCGGAATTCCTGCTGCATCACGGTCAGGTGGCGTTCCAGCCCCTTGCTGCCGTAGATCAGGCTGAAGCTGGCCTTTTCGCCGCGCTCGTTGACCAGGATGTCATCGCTGTCGGAGCGTGTGAACAGCAGGCCGCGCAGCGCATTCATGAGCTTGCCCCACCACGAGGTGGCGGCCAGTTCCGAAGGCCGGCGGTAGCCGGCCTTGGCCAGGTGCTCGCGGGCCTTGACGGGGTCGAAGCCATAGGGCTTGACCTTGGGGCTGCGGTACTCGGTGCCCTCGAAAAACGACACCAGGCGAACGTATTCGCCGTACATCAGGTTGTTGTTGACGCGGTCGAAGTTGACCAGGTACTGCATCGCCTTGCGAAAGTCCTTGTTGCGGAAGATCGGCGCGTTCACGTTCATGTGCAGCCCGTTCATGCCCGAAGGCCAGTCGGTCATGATGCGGGCGCGCTTGATCCAGCCGTTGCGCACGGCCGGGAACGTGAAGTCCTCGTTCCACGACCGCGCCGAGGTGCCGGCCATCATGTCCAGCTCACCACGGCGCAGGTAGTCCAGGCGCCGCTCGCCGGGCACCACGCGCAACGCGATCTGGTCAAAGTTGTACAGGCCGCGGAACCGAGGCTTGCCGTCGCCCCACCATGTCGCCGCGCGCTGAAACACCACGCGTTCGCCGCGCACCTGCTGGCTGATCACGTAAGGCCCGGGCGCCACCTGCGGGATGTTGGTGGTGCGCTTGACCCAGTCGGCGTCCAGCGTGTGCACATGCGCGGGCGTCGGCCAGAGCTGCGCATAGTCGAACAGCGCACGCCAGCTTGGACGGGTCCCGACGATGCGCAAGGTGTGGTCGTCGATGGCGTCGATGGACTCGAAAAAACGCTCGGCGTAGCTGGGATAGAACGGGTCGACGATGTGCTCCGAGCGCATCATCGTCAACGTGAAGACATAGTCCTTGGCGGTGACGGGACGGCCGTCGCTCCAGCGGGCATCGGGGTCGAGCTTGAAGAACAGCGTGCGCTGGTCGGGCATCACGGCCCAGTGCGTGGCCATCCAGGGGATGAATCGGTCACTCACCGGGTGGCGGATCACCAGCGTGAAATTGAAAGTGAACAGCCGGTTCCAGCTGGCGAAGGCGTCGTTCGAGTTCGGGCCCATCAAGCGCAGCGTCAGCGGGTAGGCACCGATGGACTCGTTGAGCGTGCCACCGCGCAACGCCTGCGCCGAACCGATGGGCGGGTCGTCCTGATTGGTCTGCCACACCACGTCGGCCGGCAGGGTGACGCGCGCCGAGGCGACCGCGGGCTGGTCGGCGGCCGACACGGCGGTCATCGACACCAGCAGTGCCAGCAACGCCAGCAGGCCGCGAAATTTCCCGCCCCAACGCCTACTCATAACGTGCATATCGTTTCGGATCGAAGGCTTCTCGCACCGACTCACCAATGAAGACCACCAGCACCAGCGTGATGGTCAGCGCCGTGAACGGCGCCAGGATCAGCCACAGCTTCTTGCGGTTTTCGATCTGCAGCGCCTGGTCGATCATTTCGCCCCAGCTGGGCGTGGGCGCCGGCAGGCCGTAACCCAGGTAATCCAGACCGGTCAGCGCAAAAATGGCGCCGACGACGGCAAACGGCGTGAAGGTGACCAACGGCGTCAGGCAGTTGGGCAGCAGGTGGCGGAACACGATGCGCCAATGCGAAGCGCCGTAGGACCGCGCCGCCAGGCAGTATTCACGGGTCTTTTCGCGGTACATCTCGGTGCGCATGAAAAACGTGATGCCGATCCACTGGAAGATGGCCATGATGGCCAGCAGCATCCAGAAGCTGGGCTGGAACAGCGCGGCCAGCACGATCACCACGTACAGGAACGGGATCGACAGCAGCACCTCGATGAAACGCTGGCTGAGCATGTCGAAGCGCCCGCCCAGGTAACCCTGCAGGCTGCCGATGACGGTGCCGATGACCTGGCCCGTCAGCACCAGGAACAGCGCAAAGAAGATCGAGATGCGAAAGCCGTAGAGCAGCCGCGCAGCCACGTCGCGGCCCTGCGCGTCGGTGCCCAGGACATGGGCGCGGCCAAGATCGGGGGCGATGGGCGGCGCCTGGCCCAGGTGGGCGATGGACGGCATGGCGCCGGTCTTGGCCAGGCCCGCCAGCTTGCCGTTGGGCGACTTTTCCGGGTCGGCCAGCAGGGCCACGAGCGTGCCCTGGTGAATGGCGTCGGCCAGCGCCGGCAGCCGGTCACGGCGGGCCACAAATTCGGCGCGGGCGGTGTCCCCGGCGTCCAGCGCCGCCTGAATCTCGAACAGGATCTCGTTGGACCAGAAGTCGTTCTGGTAAGGGTTCCAGGGGATGAGCGGCATGAACACGCGGTTGTCGCGGTTCGGGTATTTCGCATCGACCGCGGCCAGCGCAGCGGGATCAACGCCGGCTGCGGCCCGCGCGCGGGCGTGCAGGAAACGCTCGGCGTCCCACTCGCGCTGCAACCTGAAGTATTCGGTCTCGATCTCGGCCGTGTCCCAGGCCGGCGGGGGCTTCTGGCCGAAGGTGCGCATCGGCAGAAACTGGAAAGTGGGCAGGTAAAGCTGCCCCTGGTACCACACCGCGAGCGCACGGCTTTCCGCCAGATAGGGCGAAAAGACCGACAGCACGATGGCGGCCACCAGGATGATGAAGGACCCGTAGCCACGCTTGATCTGCCGAAAGCGCTGCAGCCGCTTGCGGGTGACGGGGTCCAGGCGCATCCAGGCCATGGTGTCAGTGCGCTTTCACTCGAAGCGCACCCGCGGGTCGACCAGCGCCACCACCAGGTCGGACAGCAGGTTGCCCAGCAGCAGCAGCACGCTGGAAATGACCAGGAAACCCAGCACCACCGGGAAGTCACGTGTCTGAATCGCCTCGAATGCCAGCAGTCCCACGCCCGGGATGTTGAACACCCGCTCGATCAGGAAACTGCCCGTCAGGAAGATGCCCAGCAGGCCGCCCACCGTCGTGGCCATGGGGATCAGCGAATTGCGCAGCGCATGCACAAACACCGCGCGGCGCCAGCTCAGGCCCTTGGCCAGGGCGGTTTTCACGTAGTCGGCGCTCATGTTCTCGAGCAGGCTGTTTTTCATCAGCATGGTCGTCACCGCAAACGCACCGGCCAGGTAGGCCACCAGAGGCAGCACCGAGTGCCAGACGATGTCCAGCCAGCGTTCGGCCCAGGGCAGGCTGGCAGCACCCTGCGACATGAAACCGCCCAACGGAAACAGCTCCCAGCGCACCGCCAGCAGGTTGGACATCACCGCACCCAGCGCAAAGCCGGGCACCGCGTAGCCCACAAAGATCAGCACCGAGGTCCAGGTGTCGACCCTGGTGCGGTGCCGTATGGCCTTCAGGATGCCCAGCGGGATGCAGATGCCATAGGTGAACAGCGCCGTGATGATGCCGTAGTAGATGGACACGGGCAGCCGGTCGGCAATGACGCGCAGCACCGGCTCGTTGTAGCGGAACGAGGTGCCCAGGTCGAGCTGCACGGTGTCGAGCAGCCAGCTTCCGTAGGCCACGGGCAGCGGCTTGTCAAAGCCGTAATAGGCGCGCAGCCGCGCCAACTGTTCTTCGGGAATGTCCAGCTGCACCCGGGCCGCACCACCGCCGCCGCCACCCGCTTCGCCGCCGCCGCCTGCACCGGCCAAGGCCATGCGCATCTGGTCGATCTGGCCACCGGGCACGAACTGACACAGCAAGAAGGTGGCGAAGGTGACCCCGATGAAGGTCGGGATCATCAGCAGCAATCGGCGCACGATGTAATCGCGCAGGGCCTGACCGCGTGACTTCATGGGGGTGGATGCGGGGTCATGTGTTGCGCGGCGGGCTGGCGTTGGTCACAGATGGCGAATTGCCGGCGATTATGAATGGCGGCGAGTAGTCGCCGTCTCGTCCACGGCCTGAAGGGCCCGTCG
>JAHECB010000383.1 GCA_024641925.1 Betaproteobacteria bacterium | reverse complement strand
GCAAGCTGTTTGACAAGTACCAGGCCGCCAACCCCGGTGTCACCATCGACATCGAAACCGGGGGGGCCACCAGCGACCTTCAGCGCCAGTACCTGAGCACGGTGCTCAACGCCAAGGACTCGACGATCGACATCTACCTGATCGACATCGTCAACCCGGCGCAGTACTACGGCGCCGGTTGGCTGGAGCCCTTGAACGCCACGATGGGCGACACCGCCTCGGCCTTGAAGCCTTACCTGCCCGTGTACGGCACGGCCGACGTGGTCGACGGCAAGATTGCCGCCATGCCGGCTTTTGCCGACAGCATGTTCATGTACTACCGCAAGGACCTGCTGACCAAACACGGCATTGCCGAGCCCAAGACCTGGGACGAGCTGAGTGCGGCGGCCAAGAAGGTGATGGCGGCCGAAGGCAACCCCAACCTGCAGGGCCTGTCCATCCAGGGTGCACCCATCGAAGGCGCGGTCTGCACCTTCTTGCTGCCGTACTGGAGCATGGGCAAGGAGTTCAACGACGCCGGCGGCAAGCTCACCCTGGACAAGGCCGCGGCCGCCAAGGGCATGCAGCAGTGGCTGAGCCTGGTGGACGCGGGTGTCATCAAGAAAAACGTGGCCGAGGTGAAAACCGGCGACACGCTGAACGAATTCAAGGCCGGCCAGGTGCTGTTTGCCATCAACTGGGGTTTTGCCTGGAACCGTTTTCAGACCGATGAAGACACCAAGGTCAAAGGCAACGTGGGCGTGATGCCGCTGCCGGCGGTGGCCGGTGGCAAAAGCGCCACCTGCATCGGCGGTTGGCAATGGGCCGTCAGTGCCTTCAGCAAGAGCAAGGCCGATGCCGCCAAGCTGGTGCGTTTCATGTCCAGCCCTGAGTCCAGCAAGTTCCTGGCCATCGAAGGTTCGCTGCTGCCCACCTACGCCAGCGTCTACACCGACCCTGATGTGGTCAAGGCCGTGCCCTGGTTCAAGGACGCGGGCAAGGTCGTGGTGGCCGGCAAGGGCCGCCCGATGAGTGCCGACTACGGCCAGGTGAGTGACGTCATCCGCACCACCACCAGCGCCGTGCTGGCCCGCACCAAGACGCCGGAAGAAGGCGTGGGCGAGATCGGCTCGCGCCTGGCGCGCGTGATGCGTTGATGGCCTTGCCAGCAGCAGCCCCGCAGGTGAAACAGGCAGGCCCGTGGTGAGTTCAGCACCCAACCGCACCTGGCTGGACCGCCTGCGTGACCCCAGCGAAAAAACGCTGGGGGTGCTGCTGCTGGCACCTGCTTTTCTGATGCTGCTGCTGGTGGTGGTCTACCCCATCGGCAAGCTCATCGTCAACAGCTTCTTTGACCTGCGGCTGTCGGGTGGTGGCGGCGGCGCCAAGTTTGCCGGGCTGGAAAACTACCGCCTGGTGCTGTCGGACGGCGAGTTCTGGAATGCCGCCTGGAACACCGTGCTGATCACGCTGATCACCGTTCCCGGTGCCTTGGTGGTGGGCCTGGGACTGGCCATGCTGGCCAACATGCCGTTCAAGCGCCAGTGGCCGGTGCGGTTGGCCTTGTTGCTGCCGTGGGCGCTGCCGTTGTCCTTTGCCGGCTTGATTTTTGCCTGGTTCTTCCACACTGAATACGGCGTGGTCAACGACATTGCCCGCCGCCTGGGCGGCAGCGAACCCACCATGTGGCTGCTGCGCCCAAGCTGGGCCATGGCGGCCATCTGCATCACCATCATCTGGAAGTCCAGTTCCTTCGTGGCGCTGATCCTGCTGGCCGGCTTGCAGATGATTCCCAAAAGTCTGTACGAAGCCGCTGATGTGGACGGCGCGTCGCGCTGGCAGCAGTTCTGGGGCATCACCATTCCCATGCTGATGCCCAGCATCGTGGTGGCGATGATCTTTCGCACCATCACCGCGCTGCAGACCTTTGACATTCCGTACACCATGACGCGCGGCGGACCGGGCAACGCCACCGAAACCCTGGCCATGCTGATCCACAAGACCACCATCGAATACCTGGACGTGGGCTACGGCAGCACGCTGGCGGTGTGCATGTTTGTGCTGTCGCTGGGCGTCACGATGCTGTACCTGAAGCGCGTCGGCGCGAATGCAGGTTGATGGCCGCATGAACAGCCTGCCCAACTTCAGCCCCCGCGCCTTGCGCCTGATCGCCGCCGGCGTGGTGGTCATCAACGGCTTCTTCCCGGCGCTGTGGATCTTGCTGACGTCACTGAAGACCGAGGTCGAGCTGGTCAGCAAGCCCATCACCTGGCTGCCGGAAAACGCCACGCTGCAGAACTACGTCAAGGCCTTCACCGGCCAGCCGCTGCTGACCTACATGACCAACAGCGCGCTGGTGGCCATCGGGTCCACGGTGTTGTCGCTGCTGGTGGCGTCGCTGGCGGCGTATGCCATTGCGCGGCTGAACCTGGCAAACCGCAAGCTGATCCTGACCTGCATCGTGGCCAGCAGCATGTTCCCGC
The DNA here is from genome assembly GCA_024641925.1 of Betaproteobacteria bacterium. GTDB lineage: Bacteria > Pseudomonadota > Gammaproteobacteria > Burkholderiales > Burkholderiaceae_C > Rubrivivax. The sequence continues at coordinate 1,174 of JAHECB010000383.1, read as the reverse complement.
TGGTGACGCTGCTGGTGCCCATTTTCGAAACCATGCGCGCGCTGGGCCTGCTGAACACCTACACCGCCTTGATCGTGCCCTACACGGTGCTGAACCTGCCGGTGTGCACGCTGGTGCTGGTCAGCTTTTTCCAGAGTATTCCGAAGGACCTGGAAAACGCCGCCATGATCGACGGCTGCACCCGCATCGGCGCGCTGTGGCGTGTGGTGGTGCCGCTGGCCGCGCCCGGTGTGTTCACCGCGGGCATCCTGGCCTTTGTGAACGCTTGGGACGAATTCCTGCTGGCGCTGTCACTGAACGCCAGCGCCAGCATGCGCACGCTGCCGGTGGGGGTCACGCTGTACCAGGGCGAGTTTTCCTTTCCCTGGCCCATCATCTCGGCGGCGCTGGTGGTGTCCATCGTGCCCATTGCCGTGGTGATTGCCCTGTTCCAGGAACGGGTGGTGGGCGGGTTGACACAGGGCGGTCTCAAAGGTTGAAGGCGTGAACAGAACATGATTCGCTACGGCATCATCGGTTGCGGCAGCATGGGTCGCGAACACATTGAAAACCTGAACGCCATGGGGCCCAGCGCGGGTGTCAGCGTCACCGCGCTGGCCGACACCGTGGCCGCCAGCCGCGACGCCGCCCAGGCGCTGTGCCGCAACCCGGTGCAGGTGTTTGAAAGCCACACCGAGTTGCTGGCCAGTGGCCTGTGTGACGCGGTGGTGATTGCCACGCCCAACTTCACGCACGCTGAGATGCTGCGTGCTGCGCTGGCCACCGACCTGCACATCCTGGTCGAAAAACCGCTGGTCACGCGCATGGAAGACGGAGTCGACCTGCTGCAGCGCGCCAAGAACCGGCACGGCATCGTCTGGGTGGCGCAGGAATACCGCTACATGCCGCCGGTGGCCGAGATGGTGCGCATTGCGCACGAAGGCGGTGTGGGGCGCATCCACCAGGTGGGCATCCGCGAACACCGCGAACCGTTTTATCCCAAAGTGGGCGACTGGAACCGCTTCAGCGACAACACCGGCGGCACGCTGGTGGAAAAGTGCTGCCATTATTTCAACCTGATGGACCTGATCCTGCGCGAACAACCGTTGCGCGTGTTCGCCAGCGGCGGGCAGCGCGTGAACCATCTGGACGAGAGTTACGGTGGGCGCCGCCCTGACATCCTGGACAGTGCCTA
>JAHECB010000382.1 GCA_024641925.1 Betaproteobacteria bacterium | reverse complement strand
ATTGGGTCGATCATGACCGTTCTGGGTCGGCATAAATCGCCATGGACGCACGAGACCCGCCATTCGATGCTCAAACGCCAAAACCAAACAATCAACGGGCCAGGATGTACAGCAAACACGAAGTGGGACAACGCATTGACGTCTGGACGATTGGCGACAAGAAAAACACACAGGCCGTGATCAGCGCGCGCGGTGGCCAGCCCATCATCAATTCGACCTTTGCAGTGCCGGCAGGCGTGAAGTTCTATTTTGACGGGCCGCATGGCTATCTGCTCACCGACCCGGACCTGTTGCCGGTGATCCATGGCGAAGTCAATCCGCTGGAAGAACTGAGTGCGGGCAACCGCCAGGACTATGGCCTGAGCAAGTTCCAGGGCGCCAAACACGGCGGCACCAAAGAAAGCGACCAGGACATCGAAGGTTTTGGCGTGACCACGGACGAACTGCTGAGCATGGGTTTCGCGAGTCCGACATGGCCAGCATGAAACGCGCACACGACGACCTGGACATCATCACCATCCGCCACAATCGCGGTATGCCCGACCCTTCGCTGAAGGAAGTGATCCAGCAGGTGCGTGATGCCGGCTACGCCGACACCGCCTTCCACGGCTCGTCCTGCCGCGAGCCTTCTTTACCTTGGAAAAGTGAAAGGGGCCTGGGACGCCACACAGAACCCGGCACTGGCGGTTTGAACACGCCAGCAGTCAGGCCCGTCCGGGACCTCTAAAAACGCACCTGCACCTCGCCGATGCCGTCGAAGGCAACCCGCACCGCGTCACCGCGCTCTGCCAGCGGCAAGCCGCACCAGGTTCCGGTGGTGACCACGGTACCGGCGGGCAACACCGCACCGTGACGGGTGGCGTGCCGCGCCCAGGTCGCCAGGCCCCAAGTCGGGTCGCCGAATGCATGCGTGCCGGTGAATTCACGCAGCGTCCGGCCGATCTCGACACGCACAGGCTGCGCGGCCCAGTCCAGCGCCTTGAAGGGTATCCAGGCGCCCAGCACCAGGGCGCCGTGAGACTGCAAGTCGGCCAGCTTGGCCAGGGGCGGCGCCTGCAGGCCTTCAGCCCACCGCGTGTCGACCACCTCGATGGCCACACACATGGCGTCAACCCTCAAGGGCTGGCCCGTCGCAGCGCGTGCGGCATCGATCGGCTCACCGATGCGCAGCGCAATTTCCGCTTCGATGCCCCGGATGTGAAATGGCACAGCGCTCAAATCGGCCGGGCTGATGTGCACGCCTGAGGGCGGCAAGGCCGCGTGGGTCAGCACCGATTCGCGGCCGGCGCCGCCCGACTTCCAGTGCATGGGCACACCCGCCTTGAACCAGCCCATGGCGCTGGCCACCGCCGCCTGCACCGCGTAGGCGCTGTCGGCATCGGGCAGTGCGCCAGCGGGCTGCTGGGCGCCGGTTCGGCGGGCCGTCAGCAATCGGGCGGTGGTCTCGGCAATGGCTTGTGCTTGGGGGTCCATGTGCACATTGTGCGGGCACTCAGAGTGTGAGAGGCAATCCCATGCGGCGCATGGGATTGCCTCTCACACTCTCAGCCGGCGCGGGCGCGTGCCCACAGTCGGTCGGCCACAGCCTGGGCGTCGCGCAGCACGGCCTGCTGGTCCAGCCGCGTGGGCCGGCCTTCAGCCACCAGGTGTTCGCCGTCGCGGAACACATGGCGCACGTTGGCCGCGTTGCCGGCATGCACCAGGATGCCAGCGCCATCCACCACCGGCACGAGGTTCGGCGCCTGCGGGTCCAGCAGCACCAGGTCGGCGCGGCAGCCGGGCTCCAGTCGGCCCAGGTCGGGCAGGCCCAGGGCTTGTGCACCTCCTTCGGTGGCCCAGCCGAACACCGTGACGGCATCCAGCACAAAACGCTGCGCACGCACACGCGCTGCCACGATGGCCATGCGCATGGTCTCGAACATGTCGGCCGACTTGGTGTCGGTGCACAGCGTCACCTGAACGCCGGCTGCCTGAAGTGCCAGCACCGGCGCCGTGGCGCCAAACGCGGCATTGCCGATGGGCGCGTGGCACAGCTTGATACCGGCGCGGCCTGCAAGAGCGATGTCGGCGTCATCCATGTAAATGCCGTGGGCCGCAAACAGGTTCGGATTCAGCAGCCCGACGTCGTCCAGCAAGGCCACCGGGCTCATGCCTTCGCGGGCCCGCACATGGTCAACTTCCAGCGGCGACTGCGCCAGGTGCGTATGCACCGGCCGGCCATCGGCCGCCGCCAGGCGAGCGACTTCCTGCAGCAGGCCCCGCGAGCAGGTATCGGGCGCGTGCGGCGCGTGCACGGCGCGGATGCGGCCGCCGTCGGCGCCGTCCCAATGCGTGATCAGGTCCATGCTGTCGCGCAAGCTGCGTTCACCCAGGGCGGCATCGCGCTCGAAGCGGCCCTCGGCCAGCGCAGCGGTGTCGGCATCCATCACGCGACCGCCGATGAAGGCACGCAGACCGGTCTCCAGGGCCGCGCGGGCCAGCGCATCGGGCGCACGGTAGTAGTCGACCACGGTGGTGCAACCCGCCATCAGCAGCTCCATCTGACCCAGGCGTGCCAGCAGGTAGGTCTCTTCTTCCGACAACCAATGCCCCTGCGGAATACCCGGTGTGTAGGCGGGTGCAAAACCCAGGTCCTCGACCATGCCGCGCACGATCGTCAGCGGCGTGTGGTTGTGCGTGTTGACGAAGCCCGGCAGGCACAAGGCACCATGACCGTGCACGGTGCGCACCGCCTGTGAAGCCTGCTCACGCGGGCCGGTCCAGGTGATGCGGCCCGCCTCTATGCGCACCGCAGCCTGCCGCTGAAGCGCCCGGCCGGGGCTGACGAGGTGCACGTTGTCGATCAGGAGCGCGTCGGTCATGGGGGTATCCGGGATGGTGCACGATGCACGATGATGGTGCAATACCGTTGGGGCGGCGCCGCGCGCGCTCGGCACGCAACTTGCGTACCAGGGCTGGCCGGTTGACTTCAACCACCCCGATCCACCGCAACCGAAGGGCCCCGACATGCACAGCACCCGCACCCCCACACAAGCCGGCCGCCGGCAGTTTGTCCGCAACGCCGGCACGCTGGCCGCCGCGTCCCTGGCCGCGCCCAGCCTGCTGCGCGCCGCCAGCAACGAGATCGTCATCGGCTGCGCCGGCAGTCACACCAGCTGGATGGAAAAGCTGGTCGCGCCGCACATGAAGGCCAAGATCGGCGCGAATATCCTGTTCGAGGGCACCAAGTCCAGCGTCAACCTCGAAAAGATGGCCTCCAACAAGGACAAGCCCTACCTGTCGGTGGTCCAGATGGACGACCCGGTGATGATCCAGGCCGTCGAACAAGGCTTGCTGACCCCCATCACCAAGGCCGATGCACCCAACCTGGCCAAGCTGCGCAAAGGTGCCGTGCACATGGACGGCCTATGGGCCAACTACGTGCAGCCCTGGGCCGGCATTGCCTACAACAGCAAGAAGCTGAAGGGCGTGGCGAGTTGGGCGGACCTGTGGTCGCCGGCGGCCAAGGGCAAGATCATCATCCCGTCGCTGCAGAACACCGAGGGCATGTGGACGCTGTTCATGGCCGCACACCTGGGCAGTGGCAAGCCCATGGACAAGGCGCAATACGACATCGACGCGGCCTTTGACAAGCTC
>JAHECB010000120.1 GCA_024641925.1 Betaproteobacteria bacterium | reverse complement strand
AGGCCGCCGATGAACAGGCCGACGATGACTTTGGGGTCGCTCAAATCGAACGACACACTCAGGCCACGGCCTTCCAGCGAGTGGGTGTAGTCGGCAAACAGCACCAGGGCTGCCAGGCCGGCGGAGCCAATGGCGTAGCCTTTGGTGACGGCCTTGGTGGTGTTGCCTACAGCGTCCAGTGGGTCGGTGATGTCGCGCACGCTGGCGGGCAGGTCGCTCATTTCAGCAATGCCACCGGCGTTGTCGGTGATGGGGCCGTAAGCGTCCAGCGCCACCACGATACCGGCCATGCTGAGCATGGCGGTGGCCGCGATGGCAATGCCGTACAGACCGGCCAGCGAATAGCTGGCCAGAATGGCGGCGCAGACAAACAGCACGGGCCAGGCAGTGGAGCGCATGGACACGCCCAAACCGGCAATGATGTTGGTGCCGTGGCCGGTGGTCGAGGCCTGTGCAATGTGCTGCACGGGCTTGTACTGGGTGCCGGTGTAGAACTCGGTGATCCATACCAGCGCAGCCGTCAACACCAGGCCGACGGCGCAGGATGCCCACAGCGCCATGGCACTGGCGCTGGTGCCGCCGGTGAACTTGATCGGCTCCGGGAACATCGCCGTGGTGACGACGTAAAAGGCGATCAGCGACAGCACGCCGGCGATGGCCAGGCCCTTGTACAGCGCCGGCATCACGTTGCGCATGCCCGGGCTGGCCTTGACAAACGAGCAGCCGATGATGGACGCGATGATCGACACACCACCCAGCAGCAGCGGGTACACCACGGCCGCACCGGGGTTGCTCATCACCACCAACGCACCCAGCGCCATGGTGGCGATCAGTGTGACGGCGTAGGTCTCGAACAGGTCGGCGGCCATGCCGGCGCAGTCGCCCACGTTGTCGCCCACGTTGTCGGCGATCACGGCCGGATTTCGCGGGTCGTCCTCAGGGATGCCGGCTTCAACCTTGCCCACCAGGTCAGCGCCAACGTCAGCGCCCTTGGTAAAGATACCGCCGCCCAGTCGCGCAAAGATCGAAATCAGCGATGAGCCGAATGCCAAGCCCAGCAGCGGCTTCAGCGTGGCCGCATCGGGTGTGGCCATGCCGCCGATGAACATGAAAAATGCCGCCACGCCCAGCAGGCCCAGGCCCACCACCAGCATGCCGGTGATGGCGCCGCCCTTGAAGGCCACGTCCAGCGCCGGGCCGATGCCCTTGGTGGCAGCCTGTGCCGTGCGCACGTTGGCGCGCACCGATACGTTCATGCCGATGAAGCCGCAGGCGCCCGACAACACCGCACCCAGCACAAAGCCGATGGCCGTCTTGGAGTCGAGGAAAAAGAAGATCAGGATGGCCAGGATGACGCCAACGATGCCGATGGTGCGGTATTGCCGCGACAGGTAGGCTGCGGCGCCCTGCTGAATCGCCCCGGCGATTTCCTGCATTCGCGCGTTGCCGGCGTCTTGCGACAAGATCCAGCTTCGCTGTACGAAGCCGTAGATGACCGCGGCCAAGCCGCAAGCCAGCGCAACATAGAGCGCTGTGGTGGTGGACATGGAGAATGCTCCTTCCTCGTTGTGGTCTTTTGATGTTGGCGCCACGCCAGCCTCTCGACGCTGGCACCCGACTCAGGGCCGTCAAATAACGGTGCGGGGCGGATGCTACAGGATGGGCTGTGACGAACTGAACGGGGTTTGCCAGCGGTTGACTGCACGCGTCAGGGCTGGGCAAGGCCTCTACATAGAATAAGGAGTGGCACCGGTCAGCCTGACTGGGCCGCCTGATTTGCCCGCTGACGGGCGCCCCAAAGGAACCCATGAGCCTTCACAACGTGACGCCCGGCCCCAAAGCCCCTGGCGAATTCAACGTCATCATCGAAATTCCGATGAATGCCGACCCCATCAAGTACGAGGTTGACCACGAAACCGGCGCCCTGTTTGTTGACCGCTTCATGAGCACGTCAATGAACTATCCCTGCAACTATGGCTACATCCCCAACACGCTGTCCGACGACGGCGATCCGGTGGACGTGCTGGTGGTCACGCCTGTGCCCTTGATCCCGGGTGTGGTGGTGACCTGCCGCCCGCTGGGCCTGCTGCGCATGGAAGACGAAGCCGGCGGCGACAACAAGTTGCTGGCCGTGCCCATCGACAAGATCCTGTCCATCTACAGCCAATGGAAAAAGGCCGATGACCTGAATCCCATGCGGCTGAAGACCATCCAGCACTTTTTTGAGCACTACAAAGACCTGGAACCGGGCAAATGGGTCAAGGTGGTCGGCTGGGAAGGTGTGGATTCCGCGGTGGCCGAGGTGGCTGAAGGCATCGCACGCTTTGCGGCCATCAAGCACATATAACAATGACGGGCGCGATTTTGCGGGACGATACCGCTGCCAGTCAGCCCGTCCCGATCGGTTCAGTCGCTTGACGCGGTCTTGAAGGGATTGCGCTCGCGCAGCTCGTCAACGTACTGCTCGATGCCCTGGCCCTCAGCGGTCAGGAAATCGGCCACGGCATTTGCAAATCGCTCATCGGCCAGCCAGTGCGCCGAATGCGTGACCACCGGCAGCAGGCCGCGCGCCATCTTGTGTTCGCCCTGTGCGCCGCCTTCAAACCGCTGGTAGCCCTGGGCCAGGCACCAGGCCAGCGGCTGGTAGTAACAAGCATCAAAGTGCAGACAGGCTATGGGCTCGACGCAGCCCCAGTAGCGACCCCAGGCGGTGCCTGACGCGGCGTCCACGGCAACCAGCGAAGCGGCCACAGGCTGGCCGTTGCGTTGAGCGACGAACATGACCCAGTTGTCGGGCATGTCGCGCGCCATGGCGCCGAAAAAACGGCGGCTCAAATACGGCGTGCTGTGGTGCGCGGCGTAGGTCAGCACATAGCAGTCGTAGAAGAAGTCCCAATGCGCGGGGGTGATGGCGGCGCCGACGCAGACTTCAAAGCTCACGCCCGCTTCGACGACCCGTCGCTGTTCCTGCTGGATCTTCTTGCGCTTGTCGCGCTGCAGACGTGCCAGGAAATCCCTGAAGTTGCTGGCAGGGTTGACGGGGTCCTGTTGCCAATGGAACTGCACGCCGTTGCGCATCATCCACCCGGCCCGGGCCAGTGCTTTTTGGTCCGCTTCGTTCAGAAACAGCAGGTGCACCGACGACAGCTTGCGCTGCGTGGCCAACGCCACCAGCGCCTGAACCAGGCGCGCGCGCCAAGCCGCGTTGCTGGCCAGCAAGCGCGCTCCAGGCACCGGCGTGAATGGCACAGCCCCCAGCAGCTTGGGGTAATAGCGCAAGCCATGTCGCTGGTACGCATCCGCCCAGGCCCAATCGAACACGTACTCGCCATAAGAGTGCGCCTTCAGGTACAAGGCGCAGGCCGCCTGCAAGCCCTGTGTCGACTCGATCAGCACAAACTGCGGCTGCCAGCCGGTGCTGGGCACGGCGCTGCCCGATTGGTGCAGTGCCGCCAGGTAGGCATGTTGCATGAAGGGATTGCTGGCGGTTTGCGTGGCCAACAGCGTGTCCCAGGCGCGGGCGTCAATCAGCGCTGGGTCATCAACCACCCGGACAACAAACGCTTGTTCATCTTGGTCGGCGGAGGGCGACATTCAGGCGGGCAGGGCGTACGGGCGGCGCATGTCGCCAAGACTAACGCCATGGCTGATGGCTTGTTGCGGTGTGGCTTTCCGCGCCCGGGATTGCAGGGGGAATAGGCATGGGCATGGTGACCGGTGGGGGGCAGGGCGAGGTGCTTTTGGGTGCATCACCGGTTGGACGGGCCCGGATGCCATGTGTCACGGGTTCCGTGCTTAAATCTGAGCAACCGTTCCTTTATCGTCAGACATTGCCATCGGAGTCCCGACATGAAACAGATCACAGCCGTCATCAAGCCGTTCAAGCTGGAAGAAGTGCGCGAAGCCCTGGGCGACGTGGGCGTGTCCGGCCTGACCGTGACCGAGGTGAAGGGTTTTGGGCGCCAGAAGGGTCACACCGAGCTGTACCGGGGCGCCGAGTACGTGGTGGACTTTCTGCCCAAGGTGAAGGTCGAGGTGGTGGTCAAGGAAAGCGATGTTGAGCGCTGCATCGAAGCCATCGTCAAGGCTGCCAAGACCGGCAAGATTGGCGACGGCAAGATCTTTGTCACACACGTTGACCAGGTGGTGCGCATCCGCACGGGCGAAATCGACGAAGCGGCGGTTTGAGCCCCGGCTTCGGGGCACGTTCCACAGCCGCCCCGTTCAGACCCGAGAATAGTCGTCAGGCGCGCTGGCCTGACCCGCCGCAGCCGCCAGTTCCGTCAGCAAGGCCACGGGGTCGGTGCGCACGCGCAGCACCGCGTACTGACTGGCCGCCAGGAAGCCTTCGTCCACGCTGTGCTCCATGAACTGCAACAGCCGGTCGTAGTAGCCCTCGACATTCAACAGCCCGATGGGCTGGTCGTGGTAACCCAGCTGGTGCCAGGTCAGCACCTCGTACAGTTCTTCAAGCGTGCCGATGCCGCCGGGCAGGGCAATGAAAGCCTGTGCACGCTCGGCCATCATCTGCTTGCGCACATGCATGGTCGGCACCACGTGCAACTCGTCCAGTCCCTGGTGCCCGACCTCGCGCAATCGCAGGGATTCCGGGATGACGCCCACCACTCGCCCGCCTGCGGCCAAGGTCGCGTCGGCCACTTCGCCCATCAGACCCACCTTGCCGCCGCCGTAAACCAATTGCCAGCCGCGCTGACCAATGGCCTGGCCCAGCGCTTGCGCAGCGGCGGTGTAGGCGGGACGCGCGCCGGGGCGTGAGCCACAGTAGACACAGACGCTGAAAGGCGGGTTGGCTGTTTTCACGATTTGGACTTGTTCAAGGGGCTGTCTACGAGCCGGGTCTGGCAGAGCACGTCGTGCCAGAACTGCTTGCCGGCGGCGAAATGGCTGAGCAAAGCGTACAGCAACACACCACCCACCACCACGGCGACGGCGACCCAGCCATTGCTGAAGCCCAGCAAACGCAGCACCAGCAGCGCGGGCACAAACCACAGCCAGGCCAGCAGGTAGCGCGCGCAGGCGCGGGCCGGGCTGGGTGGCCGGCCTTCGGGGCCCAGCAGTTTGAGGCGCCAGGTCAACATGGCCAGGGTCTGCCCATTGCGGGTCCAGAAGTAGACAAAGTACAGACCCAGAACCACAAACAGAAAAGCCTTCAGGCCGTTGGAGCCCACCAATGCGTGTCGCTGCTGGGTGACCAGGCCGTAAACGAGGCCGGCAAACATCAGCACACCAAACAACAGCACGCCTTCGTACAACATGCACAGCAAGCGGCGCGGCAGCGGGGGCGCCATGGCGTCGTCAGCCGCTGTTTCGGCACCAGATTGCCGCGTCACGGTTTTTTGCTGGGCTTGCCCGACGGTTTGTCGACGGTGAGCGCTGAACGCACCGCGGCGCCCTGGGCGCCGCGCTTGGGCAACAGGGTTGCGGGGTCCACAAAACCATCGGTGGCGACAATCTTGGGCATGCCGGGCTGGTGGTGCACGGGCGGCGCCGATGGCGTGGTCAAGGCGCGAGTGGTCGCGCCGGGTTTGGCTTGCAGCACCGGGGCCGATGTGGCTCTGGGCTTGGCGCCTTGTGGCAGGTCTGGCGTGCTGGGTTTGCCTGCAGGCGCGTAAAACCCTTGTCGAAGACCGCCCGCACCAGGTGCGCGGTCAGCCGCATAGGTGGCGCGCGCCTGTGCCGCCAGACGACCTTTTTGTTCGTCGCTCAGTGCCTGGTACTCCAACCAGCGCGCGTGGCGCTGGGGCGACGGCAACTGGCGGGCCTCCAGGAACCGCTGCCGGGCCTGGCCGCGCTTTTCAGGGGACAACTGCGACCACTGTGCCATGCGTTGCTGAATCCGCCGCCGCTCGACCGCCGGCATGGCGGCCATGCGCTGCGCCATCTGCAGCCATTTTTGCTGATGCGTGGCGTCCAGCGTATTCCAGTCCGATCGCAGTGGCGCCAGCGCGGCGTTCTGCGCCGGCGTCAGTGCAGCCCACGAAACGGTATCCGGCGCTGGCGTGCTTGTTGGCTGCGCGGATCTACCCGCGTGCTGATCGGCGCCGTGGCTCAGGCCACAAAAAGTGGCCAGCGCGGCCACCAGCAGCGCCGCCGCGCTGCGAGTCACTGCGACGACCCTCGGCGCAGGTATTGCACAAACCCCGGGTCGGCGTAGGCGGCGGGCGGCAAATCGTCAGACAGCAACTGGGCGTCGATGTCGGCGGTGGCCTTGATCTGTTCGCGCTGGGTCAGGTGGCTGATGGACCACAGGCCGGCCAGCAGCAACAGCAGCGGCAAGAGGGCCGAAAGCCAGGCGGGCAGACCGGACCAGGCAGAAGGACCACCCAAGGTGACACTGCCGCCCAACGCTGCCGGCGTGGCAGCCATCTCGGTTGCGCCCGTCGCCGCCAGCTTGTGGCTGTTGCGAGCGCGGTGCAGGGCACGCTCTCGCGAAGCGCGCAACCGCTCGGCAATGTCGTGCGGCAGTTGTGCATTGGCCATGGTCAAGCTGCTGGCCAGCCGGGCCGCCAAGCGGGCCTCTAGCGCCTGGTGGTCCATCGGCATGTGCAGCGGTTTCATAGCGTGATTCCCTGAGATCTCAATGCCTTGGCCAGAGCGTGTACGGCGCGGGAGCAGTGTGTTTTCACACTGCCCTGCGAACAGCCCATGGCGGCGGCGGTTTCTTCGACGTCAAATTCTTCCCAGTAACGCAGCAGGAAGGCTTCTCGTTGACGGGCTGGCAGCTCACCAACTGCGGTTTCTATCAAGCGCAGAATCTGTGTGCGCGACACTGCATCTGAAGCACTTTCTGTGCCCAGCGAGCCGTCCACGGCCTGCAGAGCCTCCAGGATGTCGAACTCGCCGTCATCGTCCGACGTGCTGAATTCCGAAAAATTCTGCACCACGCCACGCACCTTTTCGCGGCGGAACCAGTCCATGGTGGCGTTGGACAGGATGCGCTGGAACACCAAGGGCAGTTCCGCGGGTGGGCGATCACCGTATTTGTCGGCCAGGCGAATCATGGCGTCCTGGACGATGTCCAAGGCGGCTTCGTCATTCCTCACCGTAAAAACGGTGCGCTTGAAAGCCCGTTTTTCGATGCTCTTTAGAAAGTCGGAGAGTTCTTTTTCTGATGCCAACGCAGTGAGGAACGCAACCGCTCCGTTTGGCCCGGCTTGGACCCTCAGCATTATGTCACCGCACCTTGTTGCACCCCTGCCTCGCTTGACCCGGGGGTGGGGCTGCGGAGGTCGAGCGTGCATAATGCTGCCCTGCACCAACTTGGTACAGGGTCTTGCTGACCGCGCGCCCGACCTGGGCGCCGGCTTCATCTGGCCGCGCAGGCTTCGATTCCGCCTCACGAGGGCGCGAGAAGGAGCACCAATGGTTTTTCGTCAGAGAAATTCACAAAGGTTCGAAAATGGACATGTCTGCAGCGGAAGTCAAGCGTGCCGCATCGGCACAGCCTTCTTCTCCCCCGGCCGAGCTCAACGGCTCTGAAATACTGGTTCGATGTCTGCAAGCCGAGGGGGTCAAGTACCTCTGGGGCTATCCAGGCGGCGCCGTGCTTTACATCTACGATGCGCTGTACAAGCAGGACAGCATCGAACATGTACTGGTACGCCACGAACAGGCCGCCGTGCATGCGGCCGACGGTTACGCCCGCGCCACTGGCGACGTTGGCGTCGCGCTGGTCACCTCAGGCCCTGGCGTCACGAATGCCATCACCGGTATCGCCACGGCCTACATGGACTCGATCCCGATGGTGATCGTGACCGGCCAGGTGCCCACGCCCGCCATCGGCCTGGACGCTTTCCAGGAGTGCGACACCGTGGGCATCACCCGCCCCATCGTCAAACACAATTTCCTGGTCAAGGACGTTCGCGACCTGGCCATGACGATGAAAAAGGCCTTCCACATTGCGCGCACCGGTCGCCCCGGCCCGGTGGTGGTGGACGTGCCCAAGGACGTGTCGCTGAACACGGCCACTTTCGCCTACCCGGAGAGCGTTGAAATGCGCTCGTACAACCCGGTGAAAAAGGGCCATGGCGGCCAGATCCGCAAGGCCGTGCAACTGCTGCTGCAAGCCAAGCGGCCCTACATCTACACCGGCGGCGGCGTGATCCTGGGCAATGCCTCGGCCGAACTGCGGCAACTGGTCGACTTGGTGGGTTTCCCGTGCACCAACACCCTGATGGGGTTGGGCGCCGTGGCCGCCAGCGACCCCCGTTTCCTGGGCATGCTGGGCATGCACGGCACCTACGAAGCCAATATGACGATGCAGAACTGCGACGTCCTGCTGGCCGTGGGCGCGCGCTTTGACGACCGCGTCATTGGCAATCCCAAGCACTTTGCGTCGGTGCAGCGCAAGATCATCCACGTGGACATCGACCCCTCCTCGATTTCAAAGCGCGTGAAGGTCGACATCCCCATCGTGGGTGATGTCAAGGAAGTGCTCCAGGAACTCATCACGCAGATCAAGGACGCCCAGTCCCAGCCCGACGCGCCTGCGCTGTCGGCTTGGTGGAGCCAGATCAACGAGTGGCGCCAGCGTGAATGCCTGGCTTTCAAGGACAGCGCCGACGTCATCAAGCCCCAGATGGTGGTGGACAAGCTGTGGCAGCTGACGCGCGACCGCGACACCTACATCACGTCCGATGTGGGCCAGCACCAGATGTGGGCGGCGCAGTACTACCGCTTTGAAGAGCCGCGGCGGTGGATTAATTCCGGCGGCCTGGGCACCATGGGTGTGGGTCTGCCTTACGCCATGGGCATCAAGCTGGCCAAGCCTGACAGCGATGTGTTCTGCATCACTGGCGAGGGCAGCATCCAGATGTGCATCCAGGAACTGTCCACCTGCCTTCAATACAAGACCCCGGTGAAGATCGTGTCCTTGAACAACCGCTACCTGGGCATGGTGCGGCAATGGCAGCAGATCGACTACGGTGGCCGGTACTCACACAGCTATATGGACGCGCTGCCGGACTTCGTCAAGCTGGCCGAGGCCTACGGGCATGTCGGCCTGCTGGTCGAAAAACCGTCGGATGTTGAACCTGCGCTGCGCGAAGCCATCCGGCTGCGCGACCGCACGGTGTTCCTGGACATCCGCACCGACCCCACGGAAAACGTCTGGCCCATGGTGCAGGCCGGCAAGGGCATCTCGGAAATGCTGCTGGGGTCCGAGGACCTCTGACCCGTCCGTGCGCTGAGTCGCCGTCAACCCGCGTTACCGCGTGGGGGCAGGGCGCCGCAGCGCCAGCGGTGTCACCAGCTGGAACCGGGTAAGCCCCTTTTCATCACTGTCATCAACGGCGTGGCCAAGGGCCTCGGGGTTACCGCCCCGGGGTTTGAAGAGCGCGCAGAAAAGTATTCCCATGAAACACATCATTGCGGTGCTGCTCGAAAACGAGGCAGGCGCCCTGTCGCGTGTGGTGGCGCTGTTTTCAGCCCGTGGCTACAACATCGAAAGCCTGACGGTGGCCACCACCGAAGACCCGTCGCTGTCGCGCATGACCATCGTCACCACAGGCAGCGACGAGGTGATCGAGCAGATCACCAAGCACCTGAACCGCCTGATCGAGGTGGTCAAGGTGGTCGACCTGACTGAAGGCCCGTTCACCGAGCGCGAACTGATGCTGATCAAGGTGCGCGCGGTTGGCAAGGAGCGCGAAGAGATGACGCGCATGGCCGAGATCTTCCGCGGCCGCATCATCGACGTCACTGACAAGAGTTACACCATCGAGCTGACCGGCGATGCCAGCAAGCTTGATGCATTCCTGGTCGCCATCGACCGCAGCGCCATCCTTGAAACCGTCCGAACCGGCACCAGCGGCATCGGGCGTGGAGAGCGCATCCTGCGCGTGTGACTCGCTGTCATTCGCCGCTTTTCTTGTCCACTTCCCCACCAAAATTCGCAACGGAGATTCCATGAAGGTCTATTACGACAAAGACGCTGACCTGCGCCTGATCAAAGGCAAAAACGTCGCCATCATCGGCTACGGTTCACAAGGCCATGCCCACGCACAGAACCTGAACGACAGTGGTGTCAAGGTCACCGTCGGCCTGCGCAAGGGCGGTGCCAGCTGGAACAAGGTCGGCAAGGCCGGCCTGAAGGTGGCTGAGGTTGCCGACGCCGTGAAGAAGGCCGACGTGGTGATGATCCTGTTGCCCGACGAGCAGATCGCAACCGTGTACAAGAACGACGTCGAGCCGTACATCAAGAAGGGTGCATCGCTGGCCTTTGCCCACGGCTTCAACGTGCACTACGGCCAGGTCGTGCCGCGTGAAGATCTGGACGTGTGGATGGTCGCCCCCAAGGCCCCAGGTCACACGGTGCGCAGCACCTACACCCAGGGTGGCGGCGTGCCGCACCTGATTGCCGTGCATGCCGACAAGACCGGCAAGGCGCGTGACATGGCGCTGAGCTACGCTGCGGCCAACGGCGGCGGCAAGGCCGGCATCATCGAGACCAACTTCCGCGAAGAGACCGAGACTGACCTGTTCGGCGAACAGGCCGTTTTGTGTGGCGGCACGGTCGAGCTCATCAAGGCCGGCTACGAAACGCTGATCGAGGCCGGTTACGCGCCCGAGATGGCGTACTTCGAATGCCTGCACGAACTGAAGCTGATCGTCGACCTGATTTACGAGGGCGGCATCGCGAACATGAACTACTCGATCTCGAACAATGCGGAATACGGCGAATACGTCACCGGCCCGCGCATCATCAACGCCGAGTCCAAGGCCGTGATGAAGCAGGTCCTGACGGACATCCAGACCGGTGAATACGCCAAGAGTTTCATTCTGGAAAACAAGGCTGGCGCCCCCACGCTGACCAGCCGTCGACGCTTGAACAGCGAGCACTCCATCGAGGTGGTGGGTGAAAAGCTGCGCGCCATGATGCCCTGGATCAAGGCCAACAAGCTGGTGGACCGCTCACGCAACTGAAGCGTGTTCCGTTGAGGCGCAACGCACCGGATGACCCCGTGTCACCGGGGCGTTTTACTGTTGCACCGGAATGCCCTGATCGCGGCGTTATCCTTCTCACATGAACGAAGACACTCCGGACGCCAGGCCGGCGAGCCCCACCGGCCCCAACGAGACCATGCTGCGGCGGCGCGGGATCTACATACTGCCCAACGCCATCACCCTGGCGGCACTGTTCTCGGGCTTCTACGGCATCGTCGCGGCCATGAACGGCCGCTTCGAAGCCGCGTGCATCGCCGTGTTCTGCGCGGCGGTGCTGGATAGTCTGGATGGCCGCGTGGCGCGCATGACCAATGCCCAGAGCGCTTTTGGCGAACAGATGGACAGCCTGAGCGACATGGTGAGCTTTGGCGCCGCGCCAGCACTCATCGTCTATATCTGGGCCTTGAAGGACATGGGCAAGGCCGGATGGATTCCGGCTTTTGTCTACATCGCCGGCGCGGCACTTCGTCTGGCGCGCTTCAACGTCAACATCGGTGTGGTCGACAAGCGCTTTTTCCAGGGGCTGCCCAGCCCGGCGGCGGCGGCGGTGGTGATGGGGCTGATCTGGGTCATGGACGACCTGGGCTACAAAAACGCGTCGCAGATTCCGTGGCTGGTGTGGACGGCGTTTGGCGTGACGCTGTTTGCAGGCCTGAGCATGGTCACCAACGCGCCCTTCTACAGCTTCAAGGTGGTGGGCAGCCGGCGCACGGTGCCCTTTGTGGTGCTGGTGGCCATCGTGTTGGGGATGGCGGTGGTGGCGCTGGACCCGCCGCGGGTATTGTTTGCAGTGTTCTGCGCCTATGGACTCTCCGGTTACGCCGTTTACGCCTGGCGCCGAACACATGGCCACCGCGCCAGCGTGATCGCCACCTCAACCGACGAGCCCGAGGAAAAAGGGCTGCACCCCTGAGGCGGGCGTGCTACATTCCACCGGTGACTCATTCAACCTTTTTCATCAGCAGCCTGCTGCTAGCACCCCTAGGAGACTTGCGGGTGCGCTGATCGTTGTTGTCCATGGTTTTGATCCGATCACCGGCCCGCCAGCGCAAAGCAGCGGGCCGTTTTCATGTCTGGTCGGCCTTCTGCGGAGCGCGGTGCCGTTGCAAACCTGCCATTGCATCCACTGTCCAGCTTCATGAACCCGTCAGGAGACCCCGATGTCCATGCTCAGCCAACCATCTACTAAATACCGCGCCTTCAAGCCCGTGGCTCTGAAAGACCGCACCTGGCCTGACAACGTGCTGGAAAACCCACCGTTGTGGTGCAGCGTCGACCTGCGTGACGGCAACCAAGCCCTGATCGAGCCCATGGACCCCGAGCGCAAGCGGCGCATGTTTGAGCAGTTGGTGCGCATCGGCTTCAAGGAAATCGAAGTGGGCTTTCCGTCGGCTTCACAAGCTGATTTCGACTTCGTGCGACAACTGATCGAAAAGCGGCTGATTCCTGATGACGTGACCATCCAGGTGCTCACCCAGGCCCGTGACCACCTGATTGCGCGCACCTTTGAAGCCCTGCATGGTGTACCGCGCGCCATCGTGCATCTGTATAACGCCACCGCCCCGGTGATGCGCCGCGTGGTGCTGGGGATGGACGAAGACGGCATCGTCGAGCTGGCGGTATCCAACGCGCAGCTGCTGCAGCGACACGCCGTCGCCCAACCCGAAACGCAGTGGACTTTCCAGTATTCGCCCGAGATGTTCTCGGGCACGGAACTGGCATTTTCCAAGCGGGTGGTGGACGCCGTCACGGCGGTGTGGCAACCCACGCCGCAGCACAAGTGCATCGTCAACCTGCCGTCCACGGTGGAGCATTCCACGCCCAACATCTTTGCCGACATGGTGGAGTGGATGCACCGGCATCTGGCGCGGCGCGACAGCATCGTGCTGTCGGTGCACCCGCACAACGACCGCGGCACCGGCACGGCGGCGGGCGAGTTTGCGCTGATGGCTGGGTGCGACCGCATTGAAGGCTGCTTGTTCGGCAATGGCGAGCGCACGGGCAACGTCGACCTGGTGAACATCGCGCTGAACCTGTACACCCAAGGTGTGGCGCCGGGGCTGGACTTCTCCGACATCGATGATATTCGGCGCTGCGTCGAACACTGCAACCAGTTGCCGGTGCACCCGCGCCATCCGTATGTGGGCGACTTGGTCTACACCTCGTTCTCGGGTTCGCACCAGGACGCCATCAAGAAGGCCTTTGCCGCGCGCAAACCCGGCGACATCTGGGACATGCCCTACCTGCCGATCGACCCCAAGGACCTGGGGCGCAGCTATGACGCCGTCATCCGCGTCAACAGCCAATCGGGCAAGGGCGGCATGGCTTATCTTCTGGAAGCCCACTATGGCCTGGAGTTGCCACGCCGCCTGCAGATCGAGCTGGGCGCAGCCGTTCAGGCGGTGATGGACCTGCAGGGCCAGGAGTTGGCGGCGTCTGACCTGTGGTCCATCTTCGAGCGTGAATACCGGTTGCAGGATGTGGGCGCCATCGATCACGTCAACATCAGCGAAGTGGATGCTGGCCGTGTGCGCCTCAGCGCCACCGTTCACCAGGGTGCCACCTCATGGGTGGTAGTGGGTGAAGGCAACGGACCCGTCGATGCCTTTGTGGCCGGGCTGACGGCCTTGTCGGGCCGGGCCGTGCGTGTCCTCGACTACCATGAGCACGCCATCGGCTCAGGCGCCCAGGCGCGTGCCGCGGCCTATCTTGAAATGCGCATCGATGACCGCAACACGCTGTTTGGGGTGGGCCTGAACGGCAACATCGTGACGGCGTCCTTGCAAGCAGTCTGGTGCGGACTGCAGCGTGCGGGTGTGCAACTGCCCAGCGT
>JAHECB010000119.1 GCA_024641925.1 Betaproteobacteria bacterium | reverse complement strand
CTTGGGCTGTTGGGGCTTTTCTTCGATGCTTTGCGCGCGCTTGTGCGCGTCGAAGGCCACGACGCCATACCGTTCAGGGTCGTTCACATGGTAGGCAAACACGGTGGCGCCGTCGGTTCGGGCTTGGGCGCGCGACATCAGCGGGGCAAAGTCGTGGCCGTAGAAGATGTTGTCGCCCAGCACCAGCGCGCTGGGGGCGCCGCCCACAAACTGGCGACCCAGGATGAAGGCCTGTGCCAGGCCGTCGGGGCTGGGCTGCACGCAGTAGCTCAGGTTCATGCCCCAGCGGCTGCCGTCACCCAGCAGGGCCTGGAAGCGGGGCGTGTCCTGCGGGGTGCTGATGATCAGCACGTCGCGCATGCCGGCCAGCATCAGCGTGCTGAGCGGGTAGTACACCATCGGCTTGTCATACACCGGCAGCAGCTGTTTGCTGATGGCCAGGGTGGCCGGGTGCAGCCGTGTGCCCGAGCCGCCGGCCAGGATGATGCCCTTGCGGGTGTTGTTGCTCATCAAGCGTCTTCTTTCTCTTGGGGCAGGGCGTCAGGCGCCCAGGACCTCGGCCAGCATGCGTTCGACGCCGTCCTGCCAGGCCGGCATGTGCAGGCCAAAACGCCGTTGCAGGCGATGGGTGTCCAGCCTGGAATTCAAGGGCCGCTGCGCGGGTGTGGGGTAGGCGCTGGTGGGGATGGCGTGTACGGCACCGGGTGCCACCTTGATGGCCTGGCCATGGGCGCGGGCCCATTCGATGACGTGCACGGCATAACCGTGCCAACTGGTAGCGCCGCTGGCCGCGCAGTGGTAGGTGCCGCTGGCGCTGCGGTCCACCAGCAGTTGGCGTGCGGTGTGGGCCGTCACGTCGGCCAGCAACTCGGCGCCCGTGGGTGCGCCGATCTGGTCGTTGATGACACGCAGTTCGTCGCGTTCGGCCGCCAGGCGCAGCATGGTGCGGGCGAAGTTGCCGCCGCGTGCGGCGTACACCCAGCTGGTGCGCAGGATCAGGTGGGCACAGCCGCTGGCGCGGATGAGTTCTTCACCTTCCAGCTTGGTGTTGCCGTACACCGACAGCGGTGCTGTGGCGTCGTTTTCGCTGCGGTGGTGCTGGCCGCTGCCGTCAAATACGTAGTCGGTGCTGTAGTGCACCAGCGGAATGTTCAAGGCAGCCGCTTCGCGGGCCAGCACACCGGGCGCCGTAGCGTTGATGGCACGCGCCAGCTCGGGCTCGGTTTCGGCCTTGTCGACGGCGGTGTGCGCCGCGGCATTGACGATCAGACCGGGCTGCACCCGCTGCACCAGCGCGGCCAGGCTGGCGGGGTCGCTGAAGTCGGCGCGCAGGTCGCCGGCACTGTCAAAGTCACAAGCCACCACGCTGCCCAGCGGCTGCAGGGCGCGCTGCAATTCCCAACCGACTTGCCCGTTTTTGCCCAGCAGCAGAATTTTCATGGTGCTGCTTTCAAGCGGTGGTGTACTGCTGTGTGACCCATTCGCGGTAGGCGCCGCTTTGTACCTGTTCAACCCATTGCGGGTTGTCCAGGTACCACTGCACCGTCTTGCGGATGCCGGTGTCGAAGGTCTCTGCCGGTCGCCAGCCCAGTTCACTTTCGATCTTGCGCGCGTCGATGGCGTAGCGCCGGTCGTGGCCCGGGCGGTCTTTCACGTGGGTGATCAGCCGTTCATAGGGGCCGGCATCACTGGGGCGCAGCTGGTTCAGCAGGGCGCAGATGGTGTGCACGATCTCGACATTGGCCTTTTCGTTCCAGCCGCCCACGTTGTAGGTTTCGCCGGTGCGGCCGCCCGCCAGCACCGCGCGGATGGCGCTGCAATGGTCGCGCACATAAAGCCAGTCGCGCACCTGCTGGCCGTCGCCGTAGATGGGCAGCGCCTTGCCGGCCAGGGCGTTGACGATCATCAGCGGTATGAGTTTCTCCGGGAAATGGAAGGGCCCGTAGTTGTTGCTGCAGTTGGTGGTCAGCACCGGCAGGCCGTAGGTGTGGTGCCAGGCGCGCACCAGGTGGTCGCTGGCGGCCTTGCTGGCGCTGTAGGGGCTGTTGGGCTCGTAGGGGTGGGTTTCGGTGAAGGCCGGCGCGGTGGGCTGCAGGCTGCCGTAGACCTCGTCGGTGCTGACGTGCAGAAAGCGGAAGGCGGCCTTGTCGTCAGCCGGCCGTTCGGTCCAGAAGCCGCGCACCGCTTCGAGCAGTGTGAAGCTGCCCTCGACGTTGGTCTTGATGAAGGCGCCCGGGCCGTGGATGCTGCGGTCGACATGGCTTTCGGCCGCAAAGTGCAGCACGGCGCGGGGGCGGTGCTGCTGCAACAGCCGGTCCAGCAGGCCCCGGTCGGTGATGTCGCCCTTGACGAAGATGTGCCGGTCGTCGCCCTGCAGGGCGTCCAGGTTGTGCAGGTTGCCGGCGTAGGTCAGGGCGTCCAGGTTGACAACCGGCTCGTCGCTGCTGGCCAGCCAGTCCAGGACAAAGTTGCTGCCGATGAAGCCGGCACCGCCGGTGACGAGGAGGGTCATGATCTTGGCTTTCGGGGCGAAAAAGCCCGGCCGTGGACTTTACTGCCGGCCATAGGTGTCTTCGAAACGAACGATGTCGTCTTCACCCAGGTAGCTGCCGCTTTGCACCTCGATGATTTCCAGTGGCACTTTGCCCGGGTTGCGCAGCCGGTGT
This sequence comes from Betaproteobacteria bacterium, assembly GCA_024641925.1. GTDB lineage: Bacteria > Pseudomonadota > Gammaproteobacteria > Burkholderiales > Burkholderiaceae_C > Rubrivivax. The sequence continues at coordinate 11,134 of JAHECB010000119.1, read as the reverse complement.
GTTTCGCCCAGGGGGATGTAGGTGCTCTGGTTCTCAGCCAGCAGCAGCACCTTGGTGCCGACGGTGACCTCAGCCGTGCCGGTCACGACAATCCAGTGTTCGGCGCGGTGGTGGTGCATCTGCAGGCTCAGCGACGCGCCGGGCTTGACCATGATGCGTTTGACCTGGTGTCGCGGGCCGCTGTCGATGCTGTCGTACCAGCCCCAGGGCCGGTGCACCTTGCGGTGCAGGGCGTGCTCACCGCGCTGCTCTCGGCCGAGTTGGGCCACGATGTTTTTCACGTCCTGGCTTTTTTCGCGGCTGCTGACAAACACGGCGTCGGGCGTTTCAACCACCACGACGTCGCTCAGACCCACGGCGCTGACCAGTCGGCTGGTGGCGTGCACCAGCGTGTTGCGGCTGTCGCTGATCATCGCGTCGCCCACGCTGGCATTGCCCTGCGCGTCTTTTTCAGCCACTTGCCAGACGGCTTCCCAGGCACCCAGGTCGTTCCAGCCGGCGTCCAGCGGCTCCATGCGGATGTCCAGCACGCCGGGGCACTTTTCCATCACGGCGTAGTCCACGCTTTCGCTGGGTACGACGGAAAAGGCGGCCTTGTCGGGGCGCACAAATTCCGCGTCGGTCTGGCGTAGGGCAAAGGCATCGCGGCTGGCTTGGGCAATGTCGGGACGAAAACGCTCCAGCGCCGTCATCCAGACGCTGGCCTTCAGCACAAACATCCCGGCGTTCCAGTAGTAGCCGCCTTGCGCCAGGTATTTTTGTGCCGTGGCCGCGTCGGGTTTTTCGACAAACTGCGCCACGCGTTGGCCATCGGCGCGCACGTAGCCGTAGCCGGTTTCAGGGCGGTCGGGCGTGACACCCAGGATGGCGATGGCACCTTGCACCGCACTGGCCACGGCACGTCTCAGTGCGGCCGTGAACGCAACCTGGTCGGTCACGGTCTGGTCTGCGGGTGTCACCACCATCACCGGGTCTACACCCGATTCCAGGGCTTGCAGCGCCGCCAGCGTCACTGCGGGCGCGGTGTTGCGGCCCACCGGTTCGAGCAGCACGGCTGAGGGCGGCGTCTTGATTTCCCGCAACTGATCCAGCACCAGGAAACGGTGTTCTTCGTTGCCGACCACCACGGGTGCGGCCACTGCAATGTCTTCACCGGCCAAATCCTTCAAGCGTGAGACAGCCTGCTGGAATAGGCTGGTATGGCCCGAGAGCACCAGAAACTGCTTCGGGAAGCCCGACCTGGACAGTGGCCACAGACGTGTACCCGAGCCGCCAGCCATGATCACGGGCCAGACCAGCGTGGACGGTGCTTTGTCTTTCATGCTTCAAATCCCTTGGGGTTCATGGATTGCCAGCGCCAGCTGTCGGCGCACATGCGGGCCAGGTCGTGTTGCGCGCGCCAGCCCAGCAACTGCTGCGCCAACGTAGGGTCGGCATAACAGGCGGCCACATCGCCCGGTCGGCGCGGCAGCACTCGGTAAGGCACGTCGCGAGCACTGGCCTTGGCATAGGCTGACACCACGTCCAGCACGCTGTAACCCTGGCCGGTGCCCAGGTTGACGGTGACCGAGCCCGGCTGTCCCAGCAGGCGCTGCAGCGCGGCAACATGGCCTTGCGCCAGGTCGGTGACGTGGATGTAGTCGCGCACGCCGGTGCCGTCGGGTGTGTCGTAGTCGTTGCCAAACACCGACAGCTGCGGGCGGCGGCCCACGGCCACTTGCGCCACGTAGGGCATCAGGTTGTTGGGCACGCCGCGAGGGTCTTCGCCGATGAGGCCGCTTTCATGCGCGCCCACCGGATTGAAGTAGCGCAGGCAGGCGGTTTGCCAAGCCGGGTGCGCGGCACCCAGGTCGCGCAGGATCTGCTCGCCCATCAGCTTGGTCTGCCCGTAGGGGTTGGTGGCCGACAGGGGTGCTTCTTCGGTGATGGGCAGGCGCTGGGGGTCGCCATAGACCGTGGCGCTGGAACTGAAGACAAAACGCTTGACCTGGTGCTGCAGCATGGCTTGGCACACCGTGACCAGGCCACCGATGTTGTTGGCGTAGTAGTCCAGCGGTTTGGCGGCGCTTTCGCCCACTGCCTTGTACGCCGCAAAGTGGACGGCCGCATCGATGCGGTGGCGTTGGAACACGCCGTCCAGTGCCGCGGCGTCGCAGACGTCGACACGTTCAAACACCGGCACGGTGCCGATCAAGGCCTGGATGCGGTCCAGCACCACGGGGGAACTGTTGCTGAAGTTGTCCACGCCCACCACCTGAAAGCCCGCTGCATGCAGGGCCAGCCAGGCGTGGCTGGCGATATAGCCGGCAGCGCCGGTCAGCAAGACGGTGGCCATCAATTCAGCGTGAACTGCCCGTAACAACTGACGCTGTTGTTGTTGATATGGGTGGCAGCCAAGGACCCGTTGCCGCGTGTGCGATCGGTGCCCACGTTGCAGCCCACCAGCACGCTGCGGGTGGGTGCCCAGCGGGCGCCCAATGACAGGGACTGCACGCGGTCGCGACCCGAATCGCTGAGATTGCCCAGGCCCACGGGCAGGCTGCGCACCACCTGGCGGTCGGTATGGGCAACCGACGCATTGACCGCGATCTTGCTGGTGGCCGCCCAGTCGCCCGTCAGCCGCAGGCTGGTGTTGACGCGGCTGTAGTCCACCGTGGCAGGCGCCTGCAGCACGCTGACGGCGTACGAGTCCTGCCCGGTGTCGCGTGCCAGGGTCGTGGTGAGTCGAACTTTGCCCGTGGCCTGCCAGCGCCAGGTCAGTGCACCCGTGACGCCGCTGAAGTTGCGTTGTGTGGCCAGGTCGTAGTCGGTCTTGCCGGTGCTCAGGCGCAGGTCCAGCTTGCTGGGGCCGCTGGGGGCCCAGTTGGCGGTCAGGTCAACATCCTGCCGCTTGAAGCGGTCGGCCTCGAAACTGCCATTGCCCAGGTTGCGGAACTTGGGATAGCGGCCCTGTGTGCCGCGCAGCGCCACGCCCAGCGTCAAGGCTGACCTGGGTTGCCAGCGCAAGCCCAGTGACGCGGAATCCTGCTGAAAATTTCTGGCCTGCACGGCATCCAGTCCCAAGGAGTTCTTGACCTCACGGTGCCCCGCGGTGGCCACCAAGGTGTACTGCGTGACCACGCCCAATCTCACCGTACCGTCAATGCTGCTGGAATCTTCAAGATTCTTCTGGCGCAAAAGACCCACTTCTTGCACGTTGAAGCTGGCCAGGCTGCGGCTGGCGCTGGCCGACAGCGTGCCTGACAGGCGGTTCACCGTCTCCCAGTCCCAGCCCAGCCGGGCGGTGTAGCTGTCGTTGTTGTAGACGTCGTTCTTGGCATAGCGGTTGCTGCGCAGCGCCAGGTCACCGTGCAAACGCTGGCGGCTGATGGGCTGGTCGATGCCCGCAAACAGCGCGGTGCTGGACAGGGTGTCGGCCCGGCTCAAGCCGGCCGGCGTGGTGGCGGCGTCGTTCAAGCGCAACAGGTTGGATTCGTGGCCGAAGGACTGCGACGCGCCCATGTAGTAAGGCTGCCCTTCGGCCTCGGCCAGACCGGCCGCGAGCATGGCGCTGGCCAGTCCGACGCCTGCAGCGGCCCACAGGGGGGCGCGCTGCTTGCCATGTCCAGCTTTGCGGGTTGTCTTGCAGGGGTTCATGTTGGCCATCACCTGGGGTTGGGTTGTCCGTAGTCTGCGCCAGCAGCTTGCCGTCAGTAGGCGTTGCGGTCGAAAAATACCACCTTGATGGTGCGGGCGATGATCTGCAGGTCCAGCACCAGAGACCAGTTCCGCAGGTACTCCAGGTCGTACTCCACCCGCGCCTGCATTTTTTCGATGGTATCGGTCTCGCCGCGCAGGCCGTGCACCTGGGCCCAGCCGGTGATGCCCGGCTTGACCTTGTGCCGCACCATGTAGGCCTTGATCAGTTGGCGGTACATCTCGTTGTGGGCCACGGCGTGCGGGCGCGGGCCGACGATGCTCATGCGGCCCTGCAGCACGTTGATGAACTGCGGCAGTTCGTCCAGCGAGGTGCGGCGGATGAGGGCGCCAAAGGGCGTCACACGCGGGTCGCCCTTGGTGGCTTGGGTGATCTCGGTGCCATCGTCCGTGACCCGCATCGAGCGGAATTTGTAGACGATGATTTCGTCGCCATCCAGGCCATTGCGGCGCTGTTTGAAGATGATGGGGCCGGGTGAACTCAGGCGCACACCGATGGCCAGTACCAGGAGAACCGGCGAGACCAGCACCAGGATCACGCTGGCCAGCACGATGTCCGACCAGCGCTTGAGCAGGCGGTTGGTGCCGGTGAAGGGCGTCTCGCACAGGCCCACGACGGGCACGCCGTTCATGTCCTGCAGCCGCCCCTGGATGATGCTGATGCCAAAGACATCGGGCACAAAAAAGATGCTGGCCGTGGTGCCTTGTACCTCTTCCAGCAACTGCAGGATGCGGGGCTGCGAACCCAGGGGCAGGGTGATGTAGACCTCGTGCACGCCTTCGGAACGGATGTAAGTCGCAACGTCGGACAGCTTGCCCAGGCGCCGCTTGGCGGCGTCGGGGTCGATGCGTGCGTCGGTGCGGTCGTCGAAATAACCCAGGAATGACAGGCCCATGTAGCCCCGAGCCTGAAAGGCGCGAGCCACCTTGACACCCAGCGTGCCTGCACCCACCACCACCGCCGACCGCTGGTTTTCAGGCGCGGCCGACATGCGCCGGAGCATGTGCCGCCCCGTGAACACCGCCACCCACAGCAGCGTGGGCGTGAGGACGGCCCACCACATCAGCACGGTGGGGTCAAAAAGGGTCAGGCTTCGGGTGGCATAGCCGCACAGCGCCAGGATCAGCAACAGCGTGACCCAGGCCACGGCAATATCGACCGCCGAATTCAGCGGGCGGTCCCAGAACCGGTTGCGTCCCGGAAACGTCAATGCAAACACCAGCAGGCACAGCGTCAGGTCGGAACGAAGGATCGGTTCGTCGAACCACGCAGCCACCGCCAGATACACAAACGTGGCGATGCCTGGCTCCAGAAAGGCTGCCAGAAGCGAGGTGATGGACTGTGGCGCGCTGAAAAATGTGCGCTGTGTGCCTCTGTCAGGCACCATCAGTGCGGTGGCGCAGGGGCGCGTTGATGTGGCGGCATGCGCAGGGTGTATTCCAAGTCATTGAGCCGATCCGGGCAAACCCCGAAAATCGGTGGCACGTCAGCCGTATTCACAAAGCTTGAATTCTGGATCAAAACACAGGGCCCTTTGCAGGATTGGTGCGTCGGCACAGGGCTGCGCGCTGCCTACAATCGCACAATGATTCACAGTCTTCTGGACAGCTTTCAGGCTCTGGTGGCACCCGCCGCGCTGGAGCGGTTGACGCTGGTCATCAACCACGTGCTGGCCGGCGAGACCGCGGCCACGCAACGGCTGATGCCCCATTCAGGGCGTTTGATTCGCCTGGAACTGGACGGTTGGCCCGCGCCGCTGCCGCGCCCACCGCTGTTGCGTTGGCGTGTGACGCCTGCAGGACTGCTGGAATGGACGGGCGTTTCGGAAACGGCGCCGCCCGAGCCCGAGGGTGCAGCCAACCTGACCCTGCGTTTGGACGCCAGCAACCCGGCCGCGTTGCTCATGCGGGGTGTCATGGGCTCACCACCCCAGGTTCAGATCGACGGCGATGCCCAGCTGGCGGGCGATGTGAACTGGCTGATGCAGAACCTGCGTTGGGACGTTGCAGCTGATCTGCATCGGGTTTTTGGACCGGGCATTGCCCAGCAGGTGCACCAGGTCGGGCGTGCCCTGGCGTCCGGGATGCGCGCGGCCATGAACACGGCCAAGGATGTGAGCGATCGCCTGCGGGCGTGGCGCGCATGAAGCCGCTGATGCGGCCATCCCCCAACACGCAGCACATTTCTGGCAGGCCATGCGGCAACTGGGTCGCCTGATCTTCATCGTTGTCACCGTCCTGCGCTTCGGCCTGGACGAGGTGGCACTGAGCGTATTCCACCAGCGCTGGGTGCGCGCTCTGGTGCGTCTGGTCACCGTGGGCCGGCGCCTGGACGCACCACGCGGCCAGCGCCTGCGCCAGGGTCTGGAGCGCCTGGGCCCCATCTTTGTCAAGTTCGGCCAGGTGCTGTCCACCCGGCGCGACCTGATTCCGCTGGACGTGGCCGATGAGCTGGCCAAGCTGCAGGACCGCGTGCCGCCGTTTCCGGCTGCACAAAGCCGCAAACTGGTCGAAGAAGCGTTTGGCAAGCGCATCGAAGACATCTTCAGCAGCTTTGAAGCCGAGCCCGTGGCCAGCGCCTCGATTGCCCAGGTGCACTTTGCGGTGCTGAAAGACGGCCGCTCCGTGGCTGTGAAGGTGCTGCGCCCGGGCATGCTGGACGTGATTGACCAGGACTTGAACCTGCTGCACCGACTGGCACGCTGGGTGGACCGCCTGTCTGCAGACGGCAAGCGCCTGAAGCCGCGCGAGGTGGTGGCCGAATTTGACGGCTACCTGCACGACGAGCTGGACCTGGTGCGCGAGGCCGCCAACGCCACGCAATTGCGCCGCAACATGGAGGGCCTGAACCTGGTGATGGTGCCCGAGATGGTGTGGGACCTGTGCCGCCACAACGTCATCGTGATGCAGCGCATGACCGGTGCACCCATCAGCCAGATCGAGCGCATCCGCGCGGCGGGGGTGGACATCCCCAAGCTGGCGCGTGACGGTGTCACCATCTTTTTCACCCAGGTGTTTCGGGACGGTTTTTTCCACGCCGACATGCACCCGGGCAACATCCAGGTCAGCCTGGAGCCGGCCACGTTCGGGCGCTACATCGCGCTGGACTTCGGCATCATCGGCACGCTGACCGAGACCGACAAGGAGTACCTGGCCTACAACTTCATCGCGTTTTTCAGGCGCGACTACAAACGTGTGGCCGAGCTGCACATCGAAAGCGGCTGGGTGCCGTCGGGCACGCGGGTTGACGCGCTGGAAGGCGCCATTCGCGCCGTCTGCGAGCCGCAATTCGACCGGCCACTGAAAGACATCTCGCTGGGCCAGGTGCTGCTGCGGCTGTTCCAGATCTCGCGCCGCTTCAACGTGGAGATCCAGCCGCAGCTGGTGCTGTTGCAGAAAACGCTGCTCAACATCGAAGGCCTGGGTCGCGACCTGGACCCCGAACTGGACCTGTGGACCACCGCCCAGCCCTTCTTGGAGCGCTGGATGAACGAACAAGTGGGCTGGCGTGGCCTGCTGGATCGCCTGGTCAAGGAAGCGCCGCGCTACACCCAGTTGCTGCCCGAACTGCCCCGCCTGGTGCACCAGGCGCTGCGCCAGCAGGGTGCCGGCTCTGACAGCACCGCGCTGCTCGCCCTGCTGGCTGAACAGCGCCGCACCAACCGCCTGTTGCAGACCCTGGTCTGGGCCGCCGTGGGTTTTGCCGCTGGACTGCTGGTTTCCAGGCTGTTTCTCGCCTGAAGCAAACGGCGGGGTGGCCGCCTATAATGCCGGGTTACCCAGCGCGTGCAGAACCGCATCAGTTGTCGGCCATATTCAGGCCGCGCACCAGCCGATGCCCCGGTGCGGCGCTGCGCCACAGGTCTGGTCAGCATCGGCTGCCCGGCCCCCATCAACTCCAACAGACGCCCTCAGCCATGCCCATCTACGCCTATCGCTGCACCAGCTGTGGCCATTCGCAAGACGTGCTGCAGAAAATGTCGGACCCGCTTCTGACGGTCTGCCCGTCCTGCGGTGCCAGCACCTATGCCAAGCAGGTGACGGCTGCCGGGTTCCAGCTCAAGGGTTCGGGCTGGTATGTGACCGACTTTCGCGGCGGCGCCGGCAAACCCGGTGCCGAAGGCGGTGACGGCAAGGCCGGCGATGCCAAGGCTGGCGATGCCAAGACCGGCGATGCCAAGACCGGCGAGGCAGCCGCCAAGCCGGCATCGGATGCCAAACCCGCTGCAGCAGCGGCGCCTGCGCCCAAGCCGGCCGCCAGCCCCGCACCGGCCGCGCCAGCGCCCAGCGCAGGCAAGGGCAGCTCCAGCAGCACCAGCGGCAGCTGAGCCCTGCAGGCCGAAACCGGGGGTCTCAGCGCGTGAAAAAATACATCGTTGCCGGCCTGTTGGTATGGCTGCCGCTGGCCATCACCATCTGGGTGCTGACCTGGCTGCTGGGTGTGATGGACGGCGTGTTTGCCTGGGTGCTGTCTGCCACCCAGGCCCTCATGCCCACCGAGGCCCATGCCAACATCGAGCGTCTGCGCAGCGTGCCCGGCCTGGGCGTGCTGGTCATGGTCGGCGGGCTGCTGTTGACGGGGGTGTTTGCTGCCAACATCTTTGGCCAGTGGTGGTTGCGGCAAGGCGACCAGGTGCTCAGCCGCATCCCCATCGTCAAGAGCATCTACAACTCGGTCAAACAGGTTTCGGACACGCTGTTTTCCAGCAATGGCAATGCGTTTCGCGAAGCCGTGCTGGTGCAGTACCCGCGCCATGGCTCCTGGACCATTGCCTTTGTCACCGGCAAGCCGGGCGGCGAGGTGGCGGCGCACCTACCGGGCGACCATGTCAGCGTCTACGTGCCCACCACACCCAATCCCACATCCGGCTTTTTTCTGATGATGGCGCGAGCCGACGTGGTGCCCTTGAACATGACTGTGGATGCGGCGCTGAAATACGTCATCTCCATGGGCGTGGTGGCGCCGGCTGGCGAAGCACCGCCCAGCCTGGTGGCGCCGGCGCGAAATTGACCGGGTTGGCCGGAACCGCTACCTGCCAACCCGTCAATCCCCGCCATTCGCCCCGTCATATGCCCCGGCTGCAGCGCCGGGCGCTGGCGACAGACAGCCAGCGCGCCAAACTTTCGTTTCAGGCCTGCAGGGCCTGTCCCCTTCTTGATTGAAAGCCTGCCATGAGCATTGCCGTTCAAACCCCAAGCCGATCACCCGCCGCCAGCCAGAGCCGCACCGACTACTGCGGCCTGATCAGCGAAAAATACCTGGACCAGACTGTCACCCTGATGGGCTGGGCACACCGCCGCCGTGACCACGGCGGCGTCATCTTCATCGACCTGCGCGACCGCGAAGGCCTGGTGCAGGTGGTCTGCGACCCCGACCGCGCCCAGACCTTCAGCACCGCCGAGGACGTGCGCAACGAGTTCTGCCTGAAGATCGTCGGCAAGGTGCGCCTGCGCCCGGCCGGCACCGAAAACACCAGCCTGACCAGCGGCAAGATCGAGGTGCTGTGCCATGAACTGGAAGTGCTCAACCCCAGCGTGACGCCGCCGTTCCCGCTGGACGACGAAAACCTGTCGGAAACGGTTCGCCTGACGCACCGGGTGCTGGACCTGCGCCGCCCGCAGATGCAGAAGAACCTGATGCTGCGTTACCGCGTGGCCATCGAGGTGCGCAAGTTCCTGGACGAGCAGGGTTTTGTCGACATCGAAACGCCCATGCTGACCAAGAGCACGCCCGAAGGCGCGCGCGACTACCTGGTGCCCAGCCGGGTGCACGACGGCACCTTCTTTGCACTGCCGCAGTCGCCGCAGCTGTTCAAGCAGTTGCTGATGGTGGCGGGTTTTGACCGCTACTACCAGATCACCAAGTGTTTCCGCGACGAAGACCTGCGCGCCGACCGGCAGCCTGAATTCACCCAGATCGACATCGAGACCAGCTTCCTGGGCGAAGAGGAAATTCGCGCCATCACCGAAGGCATGGTGCGCACGGTTTTCCGCAAGACGCTGGGCGTGGAACTGCCGCCGTATGCCGAGATGACCTACGCCGACGCCATGCACAAGTACGGCAGCGACAAGCCCGACCTGCGTGTGAAACTGGCCTTCACCGAAATGACGTCGGTGATGAAGGACGTGGACTTCAAGGTGTTTTCCGGCCCGGCCACCACGCCCGGTGGCCGTGTGGCGGCGCTGAAGGTGCCGGGCGGTGGCGAGATGAGCCGCAGCGAAATCGACGCCTACACAGAATTCGTGAAGATCTATGGCGCGAAGGGCTTGGCCTGGATCAAGGTCAACGATGCCGGCAAGGGCCGTGAAGGCCTGCAAAGCCCCATCGTCAAGAACCTGCATGACGGCGCGATTGCCGAAATCATCGCCCGCACCGGTGCTGCCAACGGCGACCTGATCTTTTTTGGCGCCGACAAGGCCAAGGTGGTCAACGACGCCCTGGGCGCGCTGCGCGTGAAGATAGGCCACAGTGACTTTGGCCGTTCCCATGGCCTGTTCGAGGACAAGTGGGCACCGCTGTGGGTGGTGGACTTTCCAATGTTTGAATACGACGGCGACGCCAAGCGCTGGAACGCCGTGCACCACCCCTTCACGGCGCCCAAGGACGGGCACGATGAACTGATGAAAACCGACCCCGGTGCCTGCATCGCCAAAGCCTACGACATGGTGCTCAACGGCTGGGAAATCGGAGGCGGTTCGGTGCGTATCCACCGTGCCGACGTGCAGTCGCGGGTGTTTGAAGCGCTGAACATCTCGGCCGACGAGCAGCGCGTGAAGTTCGGCTTCCTGCTGGACGCCTTGCAGTACGGCGCGCCGCCGCACGGTGGTCTGGCCTTTGGCCTGGACCGCATCGCCACGCTGATGACGGGCGCCGAAAGCATCCGCGACGTGATTGCCTTCCCCAAGACCCAGCGTGCGCAGTGCCTGCTGACGGGTGCGCCCAGCGTGGTCGACGAGGCGCAGTTGCGCGAACTGCACATCCGCCTGCGCAACACCAGCGCGGCAGCCTGAATCGGGCCCTGCCAGGCTGGCCGGTGCGACGGTGGTGTCGCCGCCGGCCGGGCCTGCGGGTTTTGCAACACAGCTCGGGCGCCCCTTGCGCCCATTGCGCAAAATGCAGGCCATGAGTTCCCGACCCTTCAAGATCCCCCGCTCGGTGCTGGTGGTCATCCACACGCCCGACTTGCAGGTGCTGTTGATCGAGCGTGCCGACAAGCCAGGTTTCTGGCAGAGCGTGACGGGTTCGGTTGACGCGGAAGACGAAGCCCTGGACCTGACCGCGCGCCGGGAGGTGCAGGAGGAAACCGGCATCACCACCGGCACACTGCTCGACTGGGGCTTGATCAACGAATACGAGATCTACCCCGTCTGGCGGCACCGCTACGCGCCCGGGGTCACGCACAACACCGAACATGTCTTTGGCCTGCTGGTGCCCGGG
>JAHECB010000381.1 GCA_024641925.1 Betaproteobacteria bacterium | reverse complement strand
CCATGAAACTGCCCAATCCGGAATACACGGCGTGGCCAAAGCTGAGCATGCCGCCCTGCCCCAGCAGCATGTTGAAGGCCAGACAGGCGATGATGGCGATGCCCATCTGCGACAGCATGGTCAGCGACAGGCTGCTGGTCCAGATCAAGGGCGCGGCCAGCATGAGCAGCGCATAACCTCCCCAGGTGACCCAACGACCCAGGTTCACGGACCTGGCAGGCATGGTGGACGACAAGGTGGTCATGGCCGTCAACCTTCCCGGGTGCCAAACAGGCCCTTGGGCCGGAAGATCAGGATCAGGACCAGCAACAGATAGGGCAGGATGGCTGCGACCTGGCTCATCTTGACGCTCCACAGCGCATACCCCAAGGTCTCGGGGGTGATGGTCAACCCCAGCCAGGTGAACGCGTCCGCCAGCGAGCCATCGCTGCCGACGGCAAAGCTGTCGATCAGCCCAAGCCCCACGCTGGCCACAAATGCGCCCGCCAGCGAACCCATGCCACCGATGACGATGACGGCAAACACCACCGCACCCACGGCCAGTGCCATGGAAGGCTCGGTCACCCGCAAGGCACCACCGATGACACCGGCCAGCGCCGCCAGCGCGGTACCGCCACCAAAGACCATCATCAGCACACGGGGTACGTTGTGGCCCAGCGATTCAACCGCCTGCGGATGCGTCAAGGCCGCCTGGATGACCAGCCCCACACGGGTGCGTGTCAGCACCAACCACACCGAGACCAGCATCAGCACCGCTATCAGCATGCCGAAGGCACGGAATTCAGGGAACGTGGTGCAGACGGCGCCGCTGATGCCGCCGCAGAAGTCAGGCTTTTCGCCCCAGGCGAACTGCACCGAATCGGGCATCTTCACGATGGTGAACAGCGAGCCCTGCAAGGACTCTGGCGGCCTGAAGTTCAGGGCCTGCCGGCCCCAGATCAGCCCCACCAGCTCCAGAATCAGGTAGCTCAGACCGAAGGTGATGAGCAGTTCGGGCACATGCCCGAATTTATGTACACGCCGCAGCACGAAGCGTTCAAAGGCGGCGCCCATCAAGCCCACGATGGGTGGCGCCAGCAGCAAACCCCACCAGAAGCCGAAGGCCTGGGTGATGGTGTAAGCCACGTAAGCACCCAGCATGTAGAAGCTGGCATGCGCAAAGTTCAGCACGCCCATCATGCTGAAAATCAGCGTCAGGCCCGAGGCCAACATGAAGAGCAGCAAACCCACGGACAAGCCGTTGAGCAGCGAGATCAGGAAGTAGGAAAGATCCATCAAACAGATTGGTGGTCGATCGGCGTCAACACAGAGGGGGCAGGGTCGGCCTCCTGGCGCGGGTGCTCATGAGGCGCAACGCCCACCGGAAGACCCCACCCGAACCATCAAGAGGACCGCAAATGTACGGGCGCCAGATGGTCAGGTCGTGCTTTCCGGCAAGACGGCACGGCAAAGGGCCTCGACCCTCTGCCGCGTACATCCAACGTTCAATCGCCGTTCAGGACGGTGCCTTCATCTGGCAAGACGTGGGCGTGCTGGCCACATAAGCGGGAATCGCACGCACTTCCTGGAAGTTGTAGCCGGTGTTTTCGACACTGTAGGGGTGCTTGGCATCAGCCTTGCGCCATTCGGTGATGAAAACGGGTTGCTGCAGCTGGTGGTCGGACTTGCGCATTTCAAGCTCGCCCGTCAGACCCTGGAACTTGATGCCGTTCATCGCCTTGGCCACCAACACCGGGTCTGTGCTCTTGGCCTTGGCCATGCCAGCACTCAACAGCGCCAAGCCGCTGTAGGTCTGCAAGGTGTACCAGTCGTCGTCAAATTTGGCCTTGAATCCGGTCTGCAGCTTGTCTGCCAGACCGGGCAAAGCGTTGTGGCCGATGGCCACCACGCGCACCTTGCCTGCCAGGCCAGAGGCCATGGCTGTGGGCACGCCGCTGGTGACGGCGTAGTAGGTGTAGAAGTTGGCGGTCAGGCCAGCATCGGTGGCAGCACGCACCAGCAGCGTCAAGTCCTGGCCCCAGTTGCCGGTGACGATGGAGTCCGCACCGCTGGCCTTGATCTTGGCCACATAGGGTGCGAAATCCTTGACCTGGCCGATGGGGTGCAGGTCGGAGCCCACCACCTGAACGTCGGGCCGCTTGGCGGCAATACCCTGGCGGAAGAACTTCTCCACCTGCACGCCGTGCGAATAGTTCTGACCGATCACATAGACCTTCTTGATCTCGGGCTGGTCTTTCATGAAGCTGGTCAGGGCTTCCATCTTCATGGAAGTGTCAGCGTCCAGCCGGAAATGCCAGTACGAGCATTTGCTGTTGGTCAGGTCGGGGTCGACGGCGGCGTAGTTCAGGTACACCACCTCTTTGCCCGGATTGCGGCTGTTGTGCTTGGTCACGGCATCGGAAATGGCCAAGGCGGCGCCTGAGCCATTGCCCTGCACGACATAGCGGATACCCTGGTCGATGGCAGCCTTCAGGCTGTTCAGGCTTTCCTGCGGTGAGCCTTTGTTGTCAAAGGCGACAAATTCGAATTTCACGCCGGCCGCATTTTTTTTGTTCATCTCGGCGGCGACAAACTGCCAGCCCTTGAGCTGGTTCTGACCCACGTTGGCAAACGGGCCTGACAGGGGGTCAATGAAGCCGATCTTGACGGTCTCGCCAGCCTGGGCAAAAACCAATCCAGAACCGAGAACAGCGGTGGCGGCCACGGAAAGGCCAAACAAACGACGGGCAAATTTCATCAAGTTGTCTCCTGAAGATCAAATCACAAAAATACAGCCGCTTAAGGTAGCTGAACTGAACAGCCCTACAGCTCAGGGACTACCCCGAACTGCAACGCCATTCGAAGTAGATTCATGGCTTGGCAGCACAAAATCATGTCACCTCTGCGACAACGCGCCGCAGCAGCTCTGCATTTTCACCTTGACCTTGCCCGATAACCATGACCGACGACATCAAACCCCACGCCCACGACGACCCGCGCTACCCGGTCCGCAAGCCCGACGAGCAGTGGCGAACAGAACTCGGCGACCAAAGCTACGCCGTTGCCCGGCAAGCCGCGACCGAGCGCGCCTTCACCGGCCGATACTGGGACCACTTTGAAGACGGCCGCTACAACTGCTTGGGTTGCGGCACGCCGCTGTTTGAAAGTGGCACCAAGTTCGACGCCGGCTGCGGTTGGCCCAGCTACTGGGCGCCGCTGGACAGCGAGGTCGTGGAGCGTGTGGTCGACAAGACCCACGGCATGGTGCGGGTGGAGGTGCGCTGCAACCGCTGCGGCAGCCACCTGGGGCATGTCTTTGAAGACGGCCCGGATCCCACGGGCGAGCGCTTCTGCATCAATTCGGCGGCCATCCAGTTCGAGCCGCCGCCATCGGGCGGTGCGGCATGAACGCCGCCGACATCGAGGCCCGCCTGCGCAGCGCCCTGTCGCCCGACAGCCTGCTGGTGCAGGACGACAGCCACCTGCATGCCGGGCACGCAGGCGCCAGTGAAGGCCGTCATTACAGCGTACACATCGTGGCCGGGGTTTTTGCCGGCTTGTCACGGGTGGCGCGACATCGCCTTGTGTATGATTCTCTGGGGTCGTTGAGCGCCCAGCGCGTGCATGCGCTGGTCATTGTTGCCAAGGCCCCCGGCGAAGCCTGAACCGGTGTCGGTCAG
>JAHECB010000380.1 GCA_024641925.1 Betaproteobacteria bacterium | reverse complement strand
GGATGGGCGGCATGTCGTGCACCGTGACCTTCAGGTTGGGCACGCGGTAGGGCGGCACCGAGGTGCGGTCGCCCATGGCATAGGCCTGCGCCGTGGCGGCCACGCGGCCGGTCAGCAGCAGCGCCAGCGTGGGGGCGGCGTTGCTGGGGTAGCGGGTGTCAAACGCCCATCCCTGCAGTTGCCCGTCGGCGCCCACCGAGCCGTCCACTTCCATCAGCTGCGCCGCACCCTTGGGTTCCCATTGGTATTCCTGTTCACGCGTCAGCTGCACACGCACCGGCCGGCCCACGGCACGCGACAACAGCGCCGCGTCGGCGGCCACGTCGTCGGCGCCGTTGCGGCCGTAGCAGCCCGCGGCTTCCAGCCGCACCAGGTCGACGTCGGTATCGGCCAGGCCCATCAGCAGCGCCAGGTCGGCGCGCAGCACATGCGGGTTCTGGGTGCCGGCCCAGACGCGCAGTTTGTCGCCCTGCACCGCATCGGCCTGCCAATGCGCCACGGCACAAGAAGGGCCGATGGACGCGTGCAACTGGTAGGGCCACACATACTGCCGCTGCAAGCGCACGGGCGCGCTGGCGTTGGCTGCGGCTGCGTCGCCCTTTTCAGCCACCACACGGGCCGTGGCGGGGTTGATGCGCAGCGCCTGCGCCAGGTCGTGCAGCGGCGGCTGTCCGGGCCAGTCGGCCCAGTGCAGGCGCAGCGCCTGCATGGCGGCTTCAGCCTGTTCTTCGCGTTCGGCCACCACGCCCACAAAGTCGCCTTCGCGCACCACCGCCAGCAGCCCGGGTATGTGCGCCACAGACGCTTCGTCCACCGCCTGCAGGGTGTGGCCGATGAAGCTGCCATGGTCGGCGCCGGCATAGGGCGGGCGCACGACGCGGCCGTGCAGCATGCCGGGCAGGCGCAGGTCGTGCACAAAGGCGGCTTCGCCCAGCACCTTGGCGGGGATGTCCACCCGCGGCACGGCCTGGCCGGCCACGCGCCACTGGTCTTGCGGGCGCAGCGGCGTGCCCATGTCCAGCGTCAGGTGCACCTGCTGGTTGTGCAGCAGGGCGGGGTTGTTCTGCGCGTTGTCACGCAGCCAGGCTGCAGCCTGGGCAGCGGCGCGGCGCAGCGGTTCGGACGCAATCTGCAGCGTGGCGCTGGCGATGGTGGGGCCCTGGTTGGGCACGCGCGCGGTGTCGCCCAGCAGCATCACCACGTCTTCAAAAGGCAGCGAGAGTTCTTCGGCCACCAGCTGCCCCAATGCGGTGGCCACGCCCGTGCCCAGGTCCACCTTGCCGGCCAGGCCGTTGACGCTGCCGTCATCCCACACCGCCAGCAAGATTTCAGCGCCTTCGGCCGGATTGCCAGGCACCAGCGGGGGTTGGCCGGGGGTGGGCGGCGGGGCGGGTGGCGGGTCGCGCAGCACCAGCAGCACGCCTTGAGCTTGCAGCAAGCCGGCGCGGTTGGTGGGGGCGGCGTGGGCGCGTTTCACGCAGGCAACCGTTCAGCCCGGCCCGCGAGTCAGGCCGACAACCTGTGCGCAGCGGCCGAATCCGCTTCAGCCGAATGGGCTGCTGCGACCATTTCGGTGGCCATGCGTTTGGCAGCCAGCCGCACCGCCTGCAGGATCTCGACGTGGGCACCACAGCGGCACAGGTTGTGCGACAGCGCATCAACGATGTCGGCGTCATTCGGCTGTGGGCAGCGCCGCAGCAGCGCCACCGTGGCCATCACAAAGCCGTTGGTGCAGTAACCGCATTGGGCGGCCTGGGCGTCGATGAAAGCCTGTTGCACCGGGTGGGGCGCTTCACGTGTGCCCAGGCCTTCCAGCGTGGTGATGTGACGGCCCGCCACACCCTGCGCCGGAATCACGCAGGCGCGTGCCACTTTGTCATCTACCAGCACGGTGCAGGCACCGCACTGGCCCAGGCCGCAGCCGTATTTGGGCCCGTTGCAGCCGGCGTCGTTGCGCAGCAGTTGCAGCAGCGTGGTGGCGCGGGGCACCACGGCGTCGAAGGCGACGCCGTTGATGTGCAACTGCAGCCGCGTGTCGGCTTGGCGGCCCACGAGCGGCACCGCACCGGCCGGCGCCGCGGCAGTCTCGCTCACGCGATGTCGGCAGACTGGACGCGCTTGCACCCGGCCTTTGCCATGGCCTTCCAGGCTGCAGCCAACGAGCCGTTCAGGTCGATGGCGCGGCAGGCGTCTTCGATCACATACACCTTGAAGCCGGCCTTGCGGGCGTCCATGGCCGTCCAGCCCACGCAGAAGTCGGTGGCCAGGCCGCTGACAAACACCGTCTTGATGCCACGTGCTTTCAGGTAGCCGGCCAGCCCGGTGGCCGTCTTGCGGTCGGCTTCCATGAAGGCGCTGTAGCTGTCCACACCCGGGTTGTAGCCCTTGCGGATGACCAGCTGGGCGCTGGGCAGATTCAAGTCCTTGTGCAGCGCCGCGTCGTCGGTGCCTTGCACGCAGTGGTCGGGCCACAGCACCTGCTGGCCGTATTTCAGCATCACGTTTTCAAACGGCTTCTTGCCGGCGTGCGCGCTGGCAAACGAGGCATGGCCCTTGGTGTGCCAGTCCTGCGTCACCACGATGTTCTTGAACTTGGGCGCCAGCGCATTGATGACCGGCACCACCTGCTCGCCGTCCTTCACCGGCAAGGTGCCGCCGGTGACAAAGCAGTTCTGCACATCCACCACGATCAGTGCCGCATCGGTGCCGGGTTTGACGGTGTTGCTGGCGGCCTGCGCGGCCCACAGCCAGCCACTGCCGGCACTGGCGGCGGCAGCCACGGCGGCCTGGCCGCCCAGGGTATTCAGAAATCGACGACGGGGTGTTGAGACCATGACACGTTTCTCCAATGGGTTGAACGGGGTCAGACCGACAGGTAGGCGCGCCGAACCCCGTCGTTGTCGGCGAGCGCTTGCATGGTGCCTTCAAAGCGGATCTGGCCCTTTTCCAGCACATAGGCGCGGTCGGACACCAATTCGGCAAAGTGCAGGTTCTGTTCGGACAGCAGGATGCTGACACCCGACGCCTTCAGCTCCAGGATCATCTGCACCATGCCCTCCACGATGACCGGTGCCACACCTTCGCTGGGTTCGTCCAGCAGCACCAGGTAGGGGTTGCCCATCAGGGTGCGGGCGACGGTCAGCATCTGCTGTTCGCCGCCGCTCATACGGCCGCCGTGGCGCTGCGGCATTTCGCCCAGGTTGGGGAACAGCTTGAACAGGCGTTCCGGCGTCCACGCCGGGCGCGGTTGGCCGGCGCTGTCGGTGCGGGCGGGCTGGCGGCCCACTTCCAGGTTTTCCATCACCGTCAGATCGCTGAAGATGCGGCGGTCTTCGGGCACGTAGCCCAGGCCCGCCGACGCGATGTCGTGCGCCGGCAGGCGCGAGATGTCGCGGCCCCGAAAACGCACCTGGCCGCGGCGTTTGTCGACCATGCCCATGATGGTTTTCAGCGTGGTGGACTTTCCGGCGCCGTTGCGCCCCATCAGCGCCACCACCTCGCCGACGCGCACCTGCAGGCCGATGTCGAACAGGATGTGGGCACCGCCGTACCAGGCCGCCAGCTTCTGCACGTCCAGCAGCGGGGTGTCGGCGTTGGCAGTGCTGGCGGGTTGGTCACTCATGCCGCAGGCTTTCGTTCAAAGGTCTTGCCCGTGCCGAAG
>JAHECB010000118.1 GCA_024641925.1 Betaproteobacteria bacterium | reverse complement strand
CCCAGCAAGGCCAGGCCGATTACCTGGCGCCCGATGGCTACGACGTGGCCTACCGCACCAATGCAGTGACACGCTTTGGCGAACATGGCAATGCGCTGCTGTCGCGCTGGCCCATTGGCGACGTGGGGCACCACGACGTCAGCGACCACCGGTTCGAGCAGCGTGGACTGCTGCATGTGCCCGTGGTGTGGAACGGCACCACCGTGCATGCGGTGGTGGTGCATCTGGGCCTGGTGCACAGCAGCCGCGTGCGACAGGTCCAGCGCCTGGCGCAATTCATCGAGGCGGAAGTGCCGCCAGACGAGGTGCTGGTCGTGGCCGGTGACTTCAACGACTGGGGCGAAAAGCTTGACCTGCCCATGGCCGAGCTGGGCCTTCAGCGTGCACGTTCTCCGACGGCCCAGCGTGCAGCCACCTTCCCGTCTCTGGCGCCGGTTTTTGCGCTGGACCGTTTTTATCTGCGCGGTATGGCCTGTATGTCGACCCTGGTGCCACAAGGCATGGCCTGGTCACGCATGTCAGACCACCTGCCCTTGGTGTCCGAACTGGCGTTGCTCTGATGGCGACACCTGCGCAAGCCAACCCGGTATCCAAGCTTCGGCGCGGGCTGCGGGCTTTCACCGTGGTGCCCAAACCCAAGCGGCTGGGCGCCAACCAGGTGGAGCTGCTGGAAGGTGGCGACATGCTGTTTCCACGCATGTGCAAGGCCATCGACGAGGCGCGGGAAGAGGTCTGGCTGGCCACCTACATCTTCCACAACGACCCGGCGGCCACGGCGGTGGCCGATGCCCTGAAGCGCGCCGCCGAGCGCGGCGTGGAAGTGCACCTGGTGGTGGACGGTTTTGGCTCCATCGCCAGCATGAGCACCGTTCGCGAAACCTTTGTGGGCAGCGCCGTCAAGCTGGAGGTGTTCCGACCGCTGGACCGTTGGTATTCGTGGCTGCAACCGGGCCAGTTGCGACGGCTGCACCAGAAGCTGTGTGTGTGCGACGGCCAGGTGGCCTTTGTAGGCGGCATCAACCTGATCGACGACCGCAATGACATGAACCACGGCTGGGCCGACCTGCCGCGGCTGGACTTTGCCGTGCAGATCAAGGGCCCACTGGCCGGCCCGGTGGGCGCCACCGCGCGCGCCATGTGGACACGCGCACACCTGTCACGCGACTGGCGCGACGAAGCCCGGCTGCTGGTGCGCAGTGCTCGCCCGGTCAAGGAGGCGCTGAACCTGGTGCGCCAGGTGCGTGGCCTGCCCGAGCCGGCCGAAAAGGTGCTGGACGAAAACGCACCCATGGTCGCGCTGTTTTTGGTGCGTGACAACGTGCGCCAGCGTCGTGCGATTGAACACGCCTACATCCGCGCCATCAAACATGCGCAGCACCGTGTGGACATCGCGGTGCCTTATTTCTACCCGGGCAAACGTTTCCGGGCGGCCCTGCGCGGCGCTGCCCAGCGTGGCGTGCAGGTGCGGCTGCTGATGCAAGGCAAGGTGGACTTTCGCGTGGCCGCCATGGCTGCCAGAGCGCTGTATGACGAGCTCAGGGCAGCCGGTGTGCAGATCTACGAATACACCCCGGCCTTCCTGCACGCCAAGGTGGCGGTGGTCGACGATGACTGGGCCACCGTGGGCAGCAGCAACATCGACCCGCTGTCGCTGCTGCTGAACCTGGAAGCCAACGTCATCGTGCAGGACAAGGCCTTTGCCAAGACGCTGGCCGACCGCTTCGATGCCGCCTTCCAGGTCTCCACCCAGGTGATGGGACCGCCCGCGCGAGCCGGCCTGCGGGGTTGGTTGCACCGCAGCCTGGTGTCCTGGGGTGCGCACCTGTACATGCGTCTGGCGGGCCTCACGGGCCGGTACTGAACGACCAAGAGCGGGGCACGGCGGGCGCTTGCAACGCCTTGCTTTAGGCTATCGGCATGAAAACCACCCCGAGCCGCGCAAAGCCCAAGAGCAGCGCCAGTCCCCGCACAGCCACTGCCCGCCGCAAACCCGCCGCAGGCAAAGCAGCCGTGGCCGTGGATCTGGCGCTGCAAGGTGGCGGCTCACATGGCGCTTTCACCTGGGGTGTGCTGGACCGCTGGCTGCAAGAACCTGGCCTGCGCATGGCGGGCCTGTCCGGCACCAGCGCGGGGGCTCTGAATGCCGCCGTGCTGGCCACCGGCTTCGGCCAGGGCGGTGCCGAAGGTGCACGCGCGGCATTGCGTGCCTTCTGGCTGGACGTGGCCACCCAGGGCGGCTGCTTTGGCCATTGGCCCGGCGCGGGCCTGGCCGGCTTCAACCTGGACAGCAACCCGTTTTATGCCTGGAGCCAGGTTGTGCTGCGCAGCTTCAGCCCCTACCAGCTGACGCTCAGCGGCAGCAACCCGCTGCGCGCGGTGCTGGAAAAACACGTGGACCCGATGGCACTGCGCAGCGGCCCGCTCGACGTCTACGTCACGGCCACGGCGGTGCGCACCGGCCAGCCGCGGGTTTTTGACCGGCACGACATCAGCATCGATGCCTTGCTGGCGTCGGCCTGCCTGCCGCAGATCTTCCGTGCGGTGGACATCGAGGGCCAGCCTTATTGGGACGGTGGCTACAGCGGCAACCCGGCGATGTGGCCGTTGATCTACAACACCACGGCCATGGACATCGTGCTGGTGAAGATCAACCCGCTGGTGCGCGAAGGCACACCTGACACCCCGCAGGAGATTGCCGACCGGGTCAATGAAATCACCTTCAACGCCGGGCTGGTGGGCGAGATGCGTGCCATCGCCTTTGTGCAGCGGCTGCTCGACAAGGGTCTGATGGATGCCGGGCACTACAAGAACCTGCGCCTTCACATGGTGGCTGACGACGACGCACTGGGGCCGCTGAACGCCAGCAGCAAGCTCAACACCGAGCGGGCCTTTCTGGAGCGTCTGCACAAGCTGGGCCTGGCGGCTGCGGACCGCTGGTTGAAGAGCAACCGCGGCGCGCTGGGCAAACGCGGCACCCTGGACGTCCGCAGCACCTTCCTGACGCCCCGCAGCCCGCCGGCCTGACCACCCACCGTGGCAGGCTTGAACGATCTGGTGGTGCAGCGCCCGCAAGGGCTTTATTGCCCCGCGGGCGATTTCTACATCGACCCCTGGCGCCCGGTGCCGCGCGCCGTCATCACCCATGCGCATGCCGACCATGCACGCCGCGGCCATGGCGCCTACCTGGCCACGGCGATCAGCGCCGGCGTGCTGCAGGCCCGGCTGGGCGGCATCACGCTGCAAGGCCTTGCGTACGGTGAAACCGTGCAGATCGGATCGACGCGTGTCAGCCTGCATCCCGCGGGCCATGTGCTGGGTTCCGCGCAGGTGCGCATCGAACAAGCGGGTCAGATCTGGGTGGCCTCGGGCGACTACTTCGTCAGCGGCCATGGCGACGACGCCAACGCGACCTGCAGGGCCTTCGAGCCCGTGCGATGCCATTGCTTCATCACCGAAAGCACCTTTGGCCTGCCCATCTACCGCTGGGCGCGCCAGGCCGATGTGATGGCGCAGGTCAACACCTGGTGGCAGGCCAACGCGGCACAGGGTCGCGCCAGCCTGCTGCTGGGTTACAGCTTTGGCAAGGCGCAGCGCCTGCTGGCGGGGGTGGACGCCGGCATCGGCCCCATCGTTGTGCACGGCGCGGTCGAGACCCTGAATGACGCCTACCGTGACGCCGGCGTACACCTGCCTGCAACGCAGCGCCTGGACAAGGCGGACCGCAGCGTGCTGCAGCGCGCCCTGGTGGTTGCGCCACCCGGTGTGCTGGGCAGCGCGTGGACAAAACGGCTGGGCGACTTCAGCGACGCCTTTGCCAGCGGCTGGATGCAGTTGCGCGGTGCGCGACGGCGCCAGGGTGTGGACAGGGGTTTTGTGCTCAGCGACCACGCCGACTGGCCCGGCCTGCAGCGCGCCATTGCCGCCACCGGCGCCAGCCGCGTCATCGTCACGCATGGCTACGAAGCAGTGATGGTGCGCTGGCTGCAGCAGCAGGGGCTGCAGGCGGGCAGTTTCCAGACGGAATATGGCGGGCAGGACGACGACGCGCCTGAACGCATGCCCGGCGCAGAGGCAGCAACGCCGGCGGTATCCGACACAGTCTGAAAGTACCTGTACGCCGATCTGCGCTGTGACCGTCAACAACCGGATTTTCCCGGCACCAGAATTGGCGCCGATGGGCCGACCTGGCACCCCGCCCTACCATGCGGGCATGCACGACTTCGCCGAGCTTTTTGACGCGCTGGACCGCAGCACGGCCAGCCAGGACAAGCTGAACGTGCTGGTGGACTATTTTTCGAGCGCGGCGCCCGAGGACGCCGCCTGGGCCGTGATGCTGCTGTCGGGTGGCAAACCACGCCAGGCGGTGCCCACGGGCGTGTTGCGCGCCACGGCCTGTCGGCTCGCGGGCATCGATGACTGGCTTTTTGACGCCTGCTACCAGGCGGTCGGCGACCTCGCCGAGACCATTGCCTACGTGCTGCCCCAGCGTGAAAGCACCTGGGCGGCAGACGGCAACAGCCTGGCGCAGTGGATGGAGAACCGCCTGCTGCCACTGCGAGGCCTGGCGCCTGAAGAGCAGTCGCAACGGCTGGCGCTGCTGTGGCAGCAGCTGGATGCGCGGTCGCGCTTTGTCATGGTCAAGCTGGTGGGTGGCGGCTTTCGGGTCGGCGTCAGCAAGTTGACGGTGCAGCGCGCGCTGGCGCAGCTCACGGGGCTGGACAGCAAGCTGCTGGCGCAGCGCCTGGTGGGCTGGACCGACGCCAAGCAGACGCCCAGCGCCCAGCGCTGGCAGGCCTTGGTGGCCCCGGTCAGCGAGGGCGTTGCCGACAACGGGCAACCCTATCCGTTTTTTCTGGCACACCCGCTGGCGGCCGACGTGACGACGCTGGGGCCGCCGCAGGACTGGCTGGCGGAGTGGAAATACGACGGTATCCGCGCCCAACTGGTCAAGCGACAGGGGCAGGTCTGGATCTGGTCGCGGGGCGAAGAGCTGGTCAGTGACCGCTTTCCGGAAATCCTGGCGCAGGCGGCGACCTTGCCCAACGGCACCGTGCTGGACGGCGAACTGCTGGTGTGGTTGCCGGGGCAGGACAGACCGGCGCCTTTTCAACAACTGCAGACCCGCATCAACCGCAAGCTGGTGGGCAAGAAGCTGCTGGCTGAAGCGCCGGTGGTGTTTGTGGCCTACGACCTGCTGGAGAACGCCGGCGCCGATCAACGCGAAACACCGCAGATGCAGCGCCGCCAGCAACTGGAGCGGACTTTTGAGGCCTGGACTGCCGCGGGCACCCTGCCGGCCTTGCGCCTGTCGCCGCTGGTGCAGGCGGCAGACTGGGCCGGCCTGGCCCTGTTGCGCGAGCAATCGCGGGCGCGTGGTGTTGAAGGCCTGATGCTGAAGCACCACCAGGCACGCTACGGCACTGGCCGCACCAAGGCCGACGGTGTGTGGTGGAAATGGAAAATCGACCCGCTGACGGTGGACGCCGTGCTCATCTACGCCCAGGCTGGCCACGGTCGCCGCGCCAGCCTTTACACCGACTACACCTTTGCCTTGTGGAACCGCCCGCCTGACAGTGCCGACGAAGCGCAGGCCGTGATCGAGGCCATCGCCCGCCGGGAACCGGCACAGCCCGGGGCGCTGCAGCTGCTGCCTTTTGCCAAGGCTTACTCGGGCCTGAGCGACGCCGAGTTCAAGGTGGTCGACCGCGAGATCCGCGCCCACACGCTGGAAAAATTCGGCCCTGTGCGCAGCGTGCGGCCCACGCTGGTGTTTGAGCTGGGTTTTGAAGGTGTGCAGCGCAGCGCGCGCCACAAAAGCGGGCTGGCGGTGCGCTTTCCGCGCATGCTGCGGCCGCGGCCCGACAAGGCGGTGTGGCAGGCCGACGCCCTGCCGACGCTGCTGGCGCTGGCGGGCGAGGGCTGAAGCACAGCGCTGCCCCGCACGGTTCGCGCGTAGAGTGCGGTGCCATGCCAAAAACCCTCAAGACCGCCCTCGTCACCGGCGCCGCACGCGGCATCGGTCTGGCCACTGCCCGTGCCTTTCTGGACCAGGGCTGGCAGGTCAGCCTGCTGGACATCGACAGCGACACGCTGGCCGCCACCACCGCCTCGTTGCCCTTGCCCGAGCGGATACTGGCGGTGGTGGCCGACGTGGCCGACGAAGCCCAGGTGCAAACGGCGGTGGACCAGACCATGGCGCGATTTGGCCGCATCGACGCGCTGGTCAACAACGCCGGCGTGGCGGTGTTCAAGCCGCTGCTGCAGACCACGGCACAAGAGTGGCAGCGTGTCATCGACGTCAACCTCACCGGGCCCTTCCTGTGCACACAGGCCGTGGCACCCCACATGCTGCGGGGCTCGGGCGGCGCGGTGGTCAATATCGCGTCCATCTCGGGTCTGCGGGCCAGCACGCTGCGGGTGGCCTATGGCACCAGCAAGGCGGCATTGGTACACCTGACCAAGCAGCAGGCCGCCGAACTGGGCACACAGGGCATCCGTGTCAACTGTGTGGCGCCCGGCCCGGTGGACACGGCCATGGCCCAGGCCGTGCACAGCGCCGACATCCGCGCCAGCTACCACGAGGCCATTCCGCTGAACCGCTACGGGCGTGAAGCGGAAATCGCCAACGCCGTGCTGTTTTTGTGCAGCGAGGCTGCCAGCTACGTGAATGGCCAGACGCTGGCGGTGGACGGGGGCTTCGACGCCACCGGTATCGGCCTCACCAGCCTGCGCCAGGGGGCCGGTCAGGGGCACGATTAGCGGCGCTTAGCTGCCGTTATTGCCGCCGCGCATGGGCGCGGCTCTGCCTAGCATCGGGGTTTATCTGCATCCACCTCTGGAGCCGGATGGAACCTGCCATTGCCACGCCCACGCCCACGCCTCAAATCACGCTCGCCCCAGGCTCTCCCCTGGGCGACGCGGTGACCGCCCTGGCGCATGCGCCCGCGCCTGCGCCACTGCCCGCAGCCCTGGCCTGGCTGAACGCCGCGCGTGAAGGCCGGCTGAGTGCCGCCGAGGTGATGGACCACGCACAACAGCTGCAGTTGGCCGGTCAGCTGGAAACCGCCGCCGCACTTTATGAGGCCTGGATCACCCACACCAACTCCCCCTTGCGCCACGTGGCCTGTTTCAATTGGGGCACGGTGCTGTCCGCGGCCGGCAAGTTGCCGCAGGCCGAAGCAGCCTACCGGCAAGCGCTGCAGCACAGCCCCGGTTTTGCACCCGCCGGCCTGAACCTGGGCCACCTGCTGGAGCGCCGCGGAGAGCACGACGCTGCGCTGGCTCAGTGGCAATCGGTCATCAGCACCACGCCCCCACCCAGCCTCGAGCACCGCCTGCATGCGCTGAACAACAGCGCGCGGCTGCTCGAGCAGATCCGCCGCTACCCCGAATCCGAAGCATTGATGCGGCAAAGTCTGGCGCTGGATGCGGCGCAGCCCGGCGTGGTGCAGCACTACGTGCACATCCGCCAGAAACAATGTGCCTGGCCACACGACTTGCCGGTGGGCGACGTCACGCCCAACCAGTTCCTGACCGGCACCTCGCTGCTGGCCATGATGGGCCTGAGCGACGACCCGGCGCTACAGCTGCTGTCGGCCATGCGTTTTGTCAACGACAAGGTGCCGCGCCCGCCAGCGCGGCCGCTGTTTGAACGCCTGCCCGCCAACGCCGCGCCGCGCACCGGTCGCATCAAGGTGGCCTACCTGTCGGGCGACCTGCACATGCATGCCGTGGGCCTGTTGACGCCGGAGCTGTTTGAGCTGCACGACCGCAGCCGCTTCGAGATCTGGGCCTTCGACTGGACACCCGAGTCAGGCACCGCCCAGCGCCAGCGCATCCTCAAGGCCATGGACCACCATGTGCGCCTGGCGGGGGTTGACGACGACACGGCCGCCAAGCTCATCGCACAGGCCGGTATCGACGTGCTGGTGGACCTGCAGGGCCTGACCAACGGCGCGCGTCCGGCCATCCTGGTGCAGCGGCCGGCGCCGGTACAGGTCAGCTACCTGGGGCTGCCCGGCACCAGTGCGCTGCCGGGTGTGGACTGGATCCTGGCCGACCGTTTTGTCATGTCCGATGCGCTACTGCCCTTTTGCACCGAAAAGCCGCTCTACCTCCCGAACTGCTACCAGGTCAGCGACCGCCAGCGCGCGGTGTCGCCCCGCCCGCAGCGCGTGCAGTACCAGTTGCCCGACGATGCCTTTGTCTTCTGCAGCTTCAACAACAACCACAAGTTCACCGCCGAGATGTTTGGTGCCTGGATGCGCATCGTCGCCGCCGTGCCGGGCAGCGTGCTGTGGCTGCTGGCCGACAATGACACCGCGCGCGAAAACATGCTGCGCCAGGCCGACGCCCACGGCGTGGCGCGTGAACGCCTGGTGTTTGCGCCGCGGGTGGCGCCGCCGGAGTACCTGGCGCGCTTCCAGCTCGCCGACCTGATGCTCGACACCTTCCCGTACAACGCCGGCACCACCGCCAGCGACGCGTTGTGGATGGGGCTGCCCATGGTCACGCGGGCCGGTCGCACCTACATCAGTCGCATGGCCGGCAGCCTGCTCAACGCCATCGGCCTGCCCGACCTGGTGACCGAAGACCTGGCGGGTTATGAGCGGCTGGCCATCACGCTGGGCCGCGAACCGGCCCGGGTGGCTTCGTACAAGCGCTACCTGGCCGAACACGGACGCCAGTCGCCGCTGTTTGACCTGCCACAGATCGTGCAAGACATCGAGGCCCATTTCGAGCGCCTGGCACTGGCCGCGCGTGACCCTGCCGGCGCTGCCCAGCAGCGTCGGGGCGGATGACCGACACCAGCGTCGCTGAACACCCGCCCGGGCAAGTCGCCGCGGGGGCGGCAGCGCCTGCGCCGCCGGCTGCCGACCACGTCGGTTGGGACATCGAAAACGATGCCCTGGCGCACGCGCTGAGCTGGCTGACGCTGCACCACGGCCGCGCGCGGTCGCCAGAGTCGCTGTTGTCGGGTCAACCCAGCGCCGAAAGACTGACGTCCGCCATGGCCTTGCGCGTGATGCGTGAAGCCGGCTACAGCGCGGGCCTGGTGCAGCGCGACCTGGCGGACTTGAACGCCATGCTGCTGCCGGCCGTGCTGCTGCTCAAAGGTGGCGACGTCTGCATCGTGGTGGCGCGGCGCCCGGTCGTGGCCGGCCAAGCGGTCTGCTACGACGTGGTCATGCCCGGCCGCGAACACCACGCCTGTGTGGCCAGCGCGGCCGAGTTGGACGAGGCCTATACCGGCACGGCGCTGGTGTGCACGCCGCTGCCCTCACCGGCAGCCACGGGCGGGGGTGAACAACAGCCTTTTCACGCGCCGGGGTCGCACTGGTTGTGGGGCAACATGCGGCGCTTTCTGCCGTATTACCGCGCGGCACTCGTGGCGGCGCTGCTCAGCAACCTGCTGATGCTGGTCACCGGGCTGGTGACCTCGGTCATCTACGACAAGGTGATTCCGCACCAGGCGTATGTCACGCTGGGCACCTTGGCGGTCGGCGCGTCGATGGCGTTGGGTTTTGACCTGATGGCACGCCAGCTGCGCACCTATTTGATCGACGTGGCCGGGCGCAAGGCCGACCTCATCGTGGGCAGTGTGCTGTTTCGTCAGACCCTGGCCCTGCGCATGGAGCAGCGCCCCGATTCGGCCGGTGCGTTTTCGCACCATCTGGGCCAGATCGAACTGGTGCGCGAGTTTTTTGCTTCGGCCACGCTGTCGGCCATTTCCGACCTGCCATTCATCGTTGTTTTTGTGGCCATGATCTTTGCGGTCGGCGGACCGCTGGGTTGGGTGATGGTGGTGGCCCTGCCGATGCTGGTGCTGTTGTCGCTGGTGATCCAGGGCGCACTGCGGCGCGCCACGCGTGCGCACATGCAGCAGACCGCAGATTTGCATGGCGTGCTGGTCGAGGCTGTGGACGGCCTGGAAGACCTGAAGGCTGCCGGCGCGCAGGGTCGTTTCCTGCGCCTGTACGAAGAGGCCACCGCACACGCCGCGACATCGATGCTGCGCTCGCGCCGGGTCATGGCCCTGACCATCAACATCTCGGCCATCTCGCAGCAGGCGGTGACGCTGGTGATGCTGGTCTGGGGCGTGTTCCTGATCGACGACAAGGTCATCAGTGCCGGCGCGCTGATCGGCTCGGTGATGTTTGCCAACCGCGCGGTGGCGCCCATTTCCAGCGTGGTCCAGCTGGCCACGCGCTTTCAGAGTGCACAGGCGGCCATGCGTGCGCTGAACCGCGTCATGCGCTTGCCAGTCGAGCGCGAGCCGGGCCGCGTCTACGTGCCGCAGCGCGAGTTGCGCGGCGAGCTGGCATTGGTGGACCTGGGCTTTGCCTATCCCGAGCCCGGCCAGCTGGAGCGCAGCGAAGCACAGGGCCCCCCACCCGTCGGGCCACCGGTGCTCAAGAGTCTGAATCTGAACGTCTCGCCCGGTGAGCGGCTGGCCGTGCTGGGCCGTATCGGCAGCGGCAAAAGCACGGTGCTGCGCTTGATGGCGGGCCTGTACCAGCCGACCGCCGGCCAGGTGCAGGTGGACGGTATCGACCTGCGCCAGATCGACCCTGCCGACTACCGGGCCCGAGTGGGCTTCGTCGCCCAGGATCCGCGCCTGTTCAAGGGCACACTGCGCGACAACGTGTTGCTGGATCGCCCCACCGCAGACCCTTCTCGGCTGGGTGAAATTGCGCGCCTGACCGGACTGGACCGGCTGGTGGCTGCGCATCCGCAGGGCTGGGAATTGCCCGTGGGTGAAGGGGGCACGTTGTTGTCCGGGGGCCAGCGGCAATTGGTCGCCTTGGCGCGCTGCCTGATCACGCGGCCTCAGATCCTGCTGATGGACGAGCCCACCAGTTCCATGGACGCACAAAGTGAAGTGGCCTTTCTGCGGCAGTTGCGTGGTGCCTGTGGCGGCTGCACGCTGGTCATGGTGACGCACCGACCCGCCGTGCTGGAACTGGTGCAGCGCGTGGTGGTGGTGGACCAGGGCCGTGTGGTGATGGACGGCCCGAAGGACGCGGTCCTGTCGGCGCTGTCGGGGCAGCGTCCGCCCGTGCAGGCCCCACGCAGCGGCGGCAACCTGCACCTGCACCCCAGCGCGCAGCCCGTGTCGGCTGAGGCCGCGCTCTGACATGGCCACGGGCTGGTTGACTTGGCTCAAACGGTCCACCCGCGACGAATTGCGGGTGGCCGATCTGCCCTACGTCAATGCCGTCACCGGAGCCCAGGTGGTGGAACCCGCGCCGGCGGCGATGTGGGCTGTTTACCTGCTGCTGGCGGTGCTGGTCAGCGCCGTGTCCTGGGCCGCCGTGGCCCAGGTTGACATCGTGGCCAAGGCCACCGGCCGTGTGGTGCCCGATGGCCGTGAACAGGTCATCGCCAGCCTGGAAGGTGGCCTGCTGCGCGAGCTGCTGGTGCGCGAAGGTGACCGGGTGGAAGTGGGCCAGCCGCTGGCCCTGCTGGACCCCACCCGGGCCGAGGCTTCACAAGCCGAAGGCCAGGCCAAGCGGCTGGCGATGATGGGCACGCTGGCACGCCTGCAGGCTGAAGCCAGCGGCAAGCCGCTGAGTTTCCCGCGCCAGGTGCCGCCCGCCGTGGCCAACGGTGAACGCGAAAGTTTTGAGGCGCGCCGTGCCGCGCTGGTGGCGGCCACGGACAGTGTGCGCCGCAGTGTCGGCCTGCTGGGCCGCGAGCTGTCGGTGTCACAGCGCATGGCAGCCAAGGGGCTGATGAGTGAAGTCGAGGTGATGCGCCTGAGCCGGCAGATCAATGAACTGCAGGCGCAGATCCAGGAACGCAACAACCGTTTCCGCCAGGAAGCCAGTGCTGAACTGGTGCGAGTGCGGACCGAGCTGTCGCAGATCGAAGAACAGATGGTGGTGCGCGACGACACGCTCAAGCGCAGCACGCTGGTCAGCCCGGTGCACGGCGTGGTCAAGCAGATCAAGGCCAACACCGTGGGCGGTGTGGTGGCGGCGGGTTCGCCGGTGATGGAGATCGTGCCCTTGGGCGCGCAGGTGCTGGTGGAAGCTCGTGTGCGTCCGGCGGACATCGGCTTTGTCAAGGTGGGGCAGCCGGTGTTGGTGAAGCTGACGGCTTACGAGTACACCGTCTACGGGGGGCTGCGCGGGGTGGTGCACAGCATCAGCCCCGACGCGCTGGGCGATCCGGAGCGTGCGGCCGCGCCGGGTGGCACCTGGTACCGCGCGTTGATCAAGGCCGACAGCAACAGCTTGCTGCCCAAGGGCAAGGGCAAGGTCAAAGGCAAAAAAGCCGAGGTGACGCCTGCATCGGACGCCGACACCCATGACACCCTCGAAACGGACGATGCGCCGGATGCCGACGAGCACGACACGCCAACGGGCCAGCCGCACCGTGTGGCCCAGCACCGGGCCGACCGCCCTGAGAAGGCGCTGTCGGCCGCCGGTGCGGATGCTGCGCCAGGGCTGCCCGTGTTGCCCGGCATGACCGGATCGGTCGAGATCCGCACCGGTCAGCGCAGCGTGCTGGGCTTTCTGATGTTGCCGATGCTGAAGTCGCGGGAGGCCTTCCGGGAGCGCTGAGCCACGGCGAGGGCAGACACCGGGGTGCTATGGTGCGGTTCCGCGACCCTGCTGCCGAAAGCCACCCCCCGATGATCGACCCCCTGTTGCTAGCCGCGACACGTATTTCGACGTTTGCATTGGGTCGTGCGCTGACCAACGCCAGCGGTTTTTTCTTTGCCCGCAACCAGCGCCTGTTTCTGGTCACCAGCCGCCATGTGCTGCTCGATGCGCCCAGCGACCACCACCCCAACCGCATTGAAATCGAGTTGCACACCGATGCAACCGACCTGGCGCGTTCGGCGATCTTTTCAATCAACCTGTTTGTTGAGGGCCAGGGCCAGTGGCGCACCGGCAGCGATGCGGCCGGTGACGTTGACGTGGCGGTGGTCGAAATCGACCAGTCCGCGCTGCCGGCCCACACCGAACTGCGGGCCTTCACGCCAAAGCACCTGGTGTCGCCGGCGTCTCCCGTCAGTGCCGGGCAGCCGGTGCTCATCGTGGGCTTCCCGCTCGGCTTCCATGACACCTTGCACCATCTGCCGGTGGTGCGGCAGTCGGTGCTGGCTTCGGCCTGGGGCATGCGCTTTCAAGGCGACGGGTTTTTCCTGACCGACGCGCGCACGCACCGCGGCACCAGTGGAGCACCGGTGGTCATGCGTGATGAAGCCGGCGTCGACCCTGCACTGCCCTGGCGGCTGTTGGGTGTGCACTCGGGCACGCTGGACATGGGCGAGCGCGACCTGACCAAAGACGAATCGCTGGGTCTGAACTGCACCTGGTATGCCGACATCCTGCTGGCATTGACCGAGTGATTCGGGCGGGCGGATCAGCCTTTTTTTGTCCTTTGGCTGAAGGCTCTGAAAAATAGCCGCAGGAGTGTGACGATGGCCTTGCAGATGGTGGTCGTGGGCGGTGGTGCGGGTGGCCTGGAACTGGCATGCAAGCTGGGCCGGCGCCTGGGCCCGCAGCAGGTCGTCTTGGTCGACGCCAGCCTGTTCCACATCTGGAAGCCCTCGCTTCACGAGGTGGCGGCCGGCACCCTGGACATTCACCAGGAAGGCCTGTCGTATGAAATGCTGGCCCACGACAACGGGTTCACTTTTGTCTATGGCGCCATGCAAGGGCTGGACCTGGTGAACCGACAGGTGCGGGTGGGCACTATCGTCGGTGACGCCGGCGAGATCATCATCCCGCAGCGCCAGGTTGTTTACGACCACCTGGTCATTGCGGTGGGCAGCACGTCCAACTACTTTGGTGTGCCGGGTGCGGCCGAACACACCATCAGCCTGAACGACGCACACGATGCCGAGCGTTTTCGTCT
>JAHECB010000379.1 GCA_024641925.1 Betaproteobacteria bacterium | reverse complement strand
ACTAGGTCATGTTTGCAACACCGGGGTGGAAAAGGCCATGAATGCAACACCCACGACCGGGTCACAGGCGGAGCCCAGTTACCGCTGGGTTGTGCTGACCGCTACCGCCCTGATGCTGGCCGTGGTCATGGGGCAACTTGTCAACGGGCTGTCGGCCTACGTCATCCCGCTGGAAAAGGCCTTCGGATGGCCGCGCGCAGAGGTAGCCCTGGTGAACACCTTCGGGCTGGTCGGGGTCGCCCTGGGCGGAATCATCGTCGGGCGCGTGGTCGACAGGATCGGCACGCGACGGATTGGTCCGCTGGCGGCGGCGGCAATGGCGGGCTGCGTCATCGTCACGGCGTATGCCACGGCGCTGTGGCAGTTTTATGCGCTGTCCTTCGTGGCGGGTTTCGTCGGCGGCGGCGCGCTGTTTGCGCCCCTGATTGCGCTGGTGGGCAACTGGTTCCGCGTCGGGTCCGGGCTTGCGATCGGCATCGCGTCGGCCGGCCAGGCGATCGGTCAGGGCGGTGTGCCGTTTGGCGCCGCCTTCCTGATCGACGCGCTGGGCTGGCGCGGGGCCATGCTGACGCAAGGCATCGTCACGCTGGTGGTGCTGGTGCCGCTGGCGATGTTGCTGCGCGACCCGCCGTGGCAGGGCAGCGCAGCCGCCACCGCGGCAGCCGCCGCGCCACCGCCCTTGCCGCCGGCGATATCGGTGCCCTGGTTGTCGCTGGCCGTGCTGGGTTGCTGCACCTGCATGTCAGTGCCCCTGATGCACCTGATGCCGCTGATGCAAGGCCAGGGCATCTCCGCATCGGATGCGGGCGGTGCGTTGTTTGCCATGCTCATCGTGGCCGTCGCCGGCCGTGTCGCATTCGGCCGCCTGGCCGACCACATCGGGCCGATCCCGGCGTACATGACGGCGTCGCTGTGGCAGACCGTGCTCGTGTTTTTCTTCACGCAGATGCACAGCCTGAGCAGCTTCTACGTTTTTGCAATCGTCTACGGCTTCGGCTACGCAGGCGTGATGACGGGTGTACTGGTCACCGCGCGCTACCTGACGCCGCCGTCGCAACGGGTCAGCCTGATGGGCGTGATCCTGGCCTTTGCCTGGATGGGCCACGCCGTCGGGGGCTACCAAGGCGGCCTGTTCTACGACCTCACCGGCGACTACACGGTGTCCTACGCCAACGCGGCCGCCGCTGGCGTGTTCAACCTGCTGCTGATGGGCACCATGCTCTGGACGATCCGTCGCGCGCCCCGCGCCGCGGTTGCCGCTTAGAGCGACGCTGACAGTCGGGACGGTACGAAGTTCGGCTCATGCCATCGAGGCTCTTGAGCGCTTGCGACAAGCTGCAGCGCCGCGCTGGCGGCGCACCGCGGCTGGGTGCAACGCCACCCGGCGCCAGCCGGGTGGCGTTGCACCTCAGGCCAGGTCGTAGCGGTCCAGGTTCATCACCTTGTTCCACGCCGCCACAAAATCGGCCACAAACTTGCCCTGCGCATCGCTGCTGGCATAAGTCTCGGCAATCGCGCGCAGTTGCGCGTTGGGACCGAAGACCAGGTCCACCACGGTGGCGGTCCACTTTGCAGTACCTGACTGGCGGTCGCGGCCTTCAAATACGCCCGCTGACGTGGCCGACTTCTGCCACACCGTGCCCATGTCGAGCAGGTTGACAAAAAAGTCGTTGCTCAAGGTCTGCGGACGCTGGGTGAACACGCCGTGGCGGGTTTGCCCGACGTTGGTGTCCAGCGCACGCAAGCCACCAATCAGCAGCGTCATCTCGGGCGCGGTCAGCGTCAGCAACTGGGCCTTGTCCACCAGGCGCTCGGCTGCCGTTTTTTCGAGCCCCTTGTCTGCGTAGTTTCGAAAGCCGTCAGCCAGGGGCTCCAGCGGCTCAAACGCCTCAACATCGGTCATGGCCTGCGATGCATCGGTACGGCCCGGTGCAAACGGCACCAACACCGTGTGGCCCGCTTTTTTCGCGGCCGCTTCAACCGCGGCAGCGCCGGCCAGCACGATCAGGTCGGCCATGGAAATACGCTTGCCGCCGGCTTGTGCGCTGTTGAAAGCCTGCTGAACCGATTGCAACTTGTCCAGCACCTGCGCGAGCTGTGCCGGCTGGTTCACGGCCCAGTCTTTCTGGGGCGCCAGACGAATGCGCGCGCCGTTGGCGCCACCCCGTTTGTCGCCGCCGCGGAAGGTGGACGCCGAGGCCCAGGCCGTGCTCACGAGTTGCGAAATCGACAAGCCGGTGGCCAGCACCTGGGCCTTCAGCGCGGCCACGTCTTTTTCATCCACCAGCGCATGGTCGACGTCGGGCACCGGGTCTTGCCACAGCAGCACCTCTTGCGGCACCAGCGGGCCCAGGTAGCGCGAACGCGGGCCCATGTCGCGGTGCGTCAGCTTGAACCACGCGCGTGCAAACACGTCGGCAAACTCTTTCGGGTTCTGGTGGAAGCGGCGAGAGATCTTTTCGTAGGCCGGGTCCATGCGCAGCGAAAGATCGGCCGTTGTCATCATCGGCGGGTGCTTCTTGGACGGGTCGTGCGCGTCAGGAATCAGGTGCTCGGGCTTGACGTTCTTGGGCGTCCACTGGTGGGCGCCGGCAGGGCTCTTGCTCAGTTCCCATTCATAGCCGAACAGCATGTCGAAATAACCGT
This sequence comes from Betaproteobacteria bacterium, assembly GCA_024641925.1. Lineage (GTDB taxonomy): Bacteria > Pseudomonadota > Gammaproteobacteria > Burkholderiales > Burkholderiaceae_C > Rubrivivax. Next base: position 1,026 of record JAHECB010000379.1, on the reverse strand, counting down.
TGTCCCAGGTCGTGGGGTTGGGCTTCCAGGCGCCTTCGATGCCGCTGGTGGTGGCGTGCACACCCACACCGCTGCCAAAGCTGTTCTGCCAACCCAGGCCTTGTTGCTCAATGCTGCCGCCTTCGGGTTCACGCCCGACCAATGACGGGTCGCCTGCACCGTGGGCCTTGCCGAAGGTGTGGCCGCCGGCCACCAGGGCCACCGTTTCTTCATCGTCCATGGCCATGCGCAAGAAGGTTTCGCGCACGTCGCGGCCCGACGCTACCGGGTCGGGGTTGCCGTTGGGGCCTTCGGGGTTGACATAGATCAGGCCCATCTGCACGGCGGCCAGCGGGTTGGCCAGCTCACGGTCTCCGCTGTAGCGTTCGTCGCCCAGCCAGGTGGTTTCCGGGCCCCAGTAGACATCTTCTTCAGGTTCCCAGACATCGACGCGGCCACCGGCAAAACCGAAGGTCTTGAAGCCCATCGACTCCAGCGCCACGTTGCCGGCCAGCACCATCAGGTCGGCCCAGGAAATGTTCTGGCCGTACTTCTGCTTGATGGGCCACAGCAGGCGGCGGGCCTTGTCCAGGTTGCCGTTGTCGGGCCAGCTGTTCAGCGGCGCAAAGCGCTGGTTGCCGGTGCCCGCACCGCCGCGGCCGTCGTGGATGCGGTAGGTGCCGGCGGCGTGCCAGGTCATGCGCACAAACAGGCCGCCGTAGTGGCCCCAGTCGGCCGGCCACCAGGCTTGGGAGTCGGTCATCAGTTTGGTCAGGTCCTGCACCACGGCGTTGAGGTCCAGGCTCTTGAAGGCCTTGGCATAGTCAAAGTCTGGGGCCAAAGGATTGGATTGGGCGGTGTGCTGGTGCAGGATGCCCAGCTTCAGCTGCTGCGGCCACCAGTTGGCGTTGCCGGGAGTGCCCGCGGTCGCATGGGCGGGTGTGGCGCCCGCAAACGGGCATTTCTCTGCTGGGGTCATGGCTTGCTCCTTGTTCTGCTCATCAAAAGACCTGAACGAACATGGTAGGCGCCGTGCGACCATGAGGC
>JAHECB010000117.1 GCA_024641925.1 Betaproteobacteria bacterium | reverse complement strand
GAGGTCATGTTGCCGTCGTCGTCCACGGGGGTTTCGGCCATCAGTGTTCTCCCAGCCAGCTCTGCGCGGAGCTTGAGATGAATTTGTCGATCTTGATCGAGTAACGGTTGTTTGATGTCCCGTAATTGCAGTCAAAAACCGGCACACCATCGACCTTGGCCAGGATGATGGGTTCCAGATCCAGCTCCACAAAGTCGCCTGGCTTGAACGACAGCAGTTGTTCAACCGTGGCCTGTGTGGTGGCCAGTTCGGCCACCAGATCGACCTCGGCGGACTGGATTTCGGTGCGCAGCACGTTGAGCCAGCGGCGGTCGGGCGACACCGCGGTTTCACCCTGCTGGGTGTTGTACAGAACGTCGCGTATGGGCTCCAGCGTGCTGTAGGGCAGGCAGATGTGCACCGTGCCTGATGTTTCGCCGATTTCCAGCGCAAAACTGGTTGTCACCACCATCTCGGCCGGTGTGGCCACGTTGACAAACTGGGGCTGCATCTCGCTGTGCTGGTAGACCAGTTCCAGGGGGTAGATGCCTTGCCAGGCCCTCTTGTATTCGTCGGTGATGGTCTGCACCAGGCGCAGGATCACACGCTGCTCGGTGGCGCTGAACTCGCGCCCTTCAATGCGCGCCTGGAACTTGCCGATGCCGCCAAACAGCGCGTCGATGACGGCAAACACCAGTGACGGGTCACAGACCACCAGGCCCAGACCCCGCAGCGGCTTGACGCTGACGATGTTGAAATTGGTGGGCACCACGATCTCGCGCATGAAAGCATTGAACTTCTGCACTTTGATGGCGCCCACACTGACTTCAGGGCTGCGACGCATCAGCTTGAACAGGCCGCTGCGGATGTTGCGCGCAAAGCGCTCGTTGACCACTTCCAGGGCCGGCATGCGCGTTCGTACAAAACGCTCTTGCGTGGACAGGTCGTAGTCGCGTACGCCGCCGGGCGGTGTTTCGGCAGCGTCGTCCTTGGACTCTTCGCCCGAGATGCCCTGCAGCAGGGCATCCACTTCGTCCTGTGACAGGATTTGCTGGTTCATGGCAAGCGGCGACCGTCGCTCACTGGACGATGAAGGTCGAAAAATGCACGGCCCGGATGGGCAGCTGCTGCGGCGCAGAGCGCTTTTTCTTCTTTTGCTTGCTCGGCTTCTTCGCCGCAGAATCGGCGTCCTCTTCGGGCTCTTCTTGGTCGTCTTCAACGTCCACGCCCAGCACGCGCGAGGTCTCTTTGGCAATCTTGCGTGCCAGCTTGGCCTTGCCCTCGCGATTCAGCAACTCATTGGCGGTGCGGTCGGCAATGGCCAGCAGGATCTGGCTGCGAATGACCGGCATGTAGGCCTTGATCTGGTCGCCCAGATGCGGGTCGCCGACTTCAAGTGACAAGCCCACTTGGGCAAACCGTTCAGCGTCGCGATCGGCCAGGTTCACCGTGAACGGATCCAGCGGCACATAGGTGGGCACGGCCTTGGGATCGAACTTGACGGCGGCGTGCGCGGCCTTGGGCTTTTCGACTTCGTCGCCGTCTTCGTCGCCGTGCGACTTCTTGCCCAGCAGCATGAAAGCCGCGGCGCCGCCGCCGACCAGGACCAGGGCAGCCACGGCAATGATGATGATGAGTTTTTTCTTGCCCTTGGGGGCAGGGGCGGGTGCTTCGGCGGCCGCAGCGCTGGACATGAATGCTCCTTGACTTGATGCGTTGACCGGCAGCCCGTTGTGGGCAGCCGGACATCGGCGTGTTCAGGGCATTATTGAGAGCGTGGCGGCTGGCGGATGCCCTGAAAAGGGCCTGCAAAGGTGCCTATCCGAGAGCCGCTGTGATGGTGTCGTTGTGCGCCGGGGGTTGGCAAGCACCCCATCCGGTCGATCAGGCCACCAGATCGACCACGCCGCGTGGCCTGAGCCACGACGTGGCGGCAGCGGCGCCCAACGGTGTTGCGGCGCCGGCCTCCGGGCTCTGGTCGGGCCTGCGATCACCGCGACTGCCACGGTTGTCACCGGCGCCGCCGTCCTGCGCCTGGGGCTGGCGGGGTTGTTCAAACACGCCACCACCGGTCAAGGTCAGGCCGGCGTCGCGCAGGTTGCTGGCCAATTGCGGCATGGCGCTTTCCAGCGCCTGCCGGGTGTCGGCGTGGTGGGCCGACAAGTGCACCATGGCGGTGGTGCCGTCCATGACGATCTGCACCGTCACCGGGCCCATGTCGGTGGGGTTGAGTTGCATTTCGGCGCGTTCAACGCCGGCGCGCGCAAACACGGCGACCTGGTAACCCGCCTGGGCTGCAAAGGCTTCGCTGCCCACCGGCGCCTGGATGCTGGCCTGCGCGTTTTGTGCGGCTGCCGCCGGTGTGTTGCCCAAGCCGCTGCTGGCCAGGTTGGGCATCGACAGCGGTGTCTGTGGCAGGTCCTGTGCCCATGCCGAAGCGGCTGCGCCCGGACTGCTGGTGACCCCGCTGCGTTCTGACACAGCCTGAGCGGACGCGTCGACGGCCGATTTTCCCGAGGTGTCAGCCGGCGACACGGCGGCCGTGCGCGCTGCGGCAGCCGACAGCGCAGCGGTCCAGCTGGGTTGCCCTGACGATCGTGTCGGGGCGGTGCCGGTGTTGTCGCCCTTGACGAGGTTGTCACCGGTGACGATGCGGCTGCCGTCGTGGCCGCCGATGCCGACCCCGGATTTCTGACCCGCTGCGCGCTTGTCACTGGCCTTGGTGGTTTCCGATGCGCTGCCGGCGGCCAGGCGGCTGGCGGCGCGCACATCGGCCGTGGCAGTTGCCGCCACCAGAGCCGGGTCGACCGCAAGCCCTTGCCGGCCTGTCTTGGCGGCTTCCATGCCGCTGGCGGCTCGCGCAGCCGCCTGCTGGGCTGGGTTGGCAGGCATGGCCGCTGTTTGCAACCAGGCTTGTGCCGTACGCGTCAAGACGGCGTCGCCGGCAGCCAGCGTGTCGGTGGACGATGCGTCGCCTGCCGGCGACTCTTCAGCCACGGCCAGATCCGAGTCGACCGGGGTGTCTGCGTCTGCCTGGCCTGCGGCCGCTGCCCGCAAGGACTGCTGCAGGGTCGACAAACCCGGTGTGGTGGTCGCTGCATCCAGGCGCACGGGGTCGGCGCGCCGTGCCGTCGTGGCCTTGTCGGCGGTGCCCGGCGCGCGGGCTGTTTCTGGTGCGGCTGATGCGGTCAGCGGCCCCGATGGTCTGCGCATGGGCGCAGCCGCCTGCAAGCGGCTGTCGGCCGCGCTCCCGGCGATGTTTGGTCGCTTGGCGTTGCCGGTCAACAGGTCGAGATCCAGGCCGCTGGCTTGTACAGCAATGGCCGCGTCGCCGGTTGGGTCTAGGGTTGGCGCAGCGGCTGCCGCTGCCGCTGCCGCGGCGGCTGCACCTGCCGCTGCGCCCTCGGCAGGCGGCAAAGGCAAGGGCGGTGTCGTGGGCGGGTTGGGCAAAGCGGCAGCGGTGGCCGCATCGCGCTTGTCATCGCTTGCCGTGTCCTGCGAGGGCGAAGCCTTTTCGCGAACAGGCTGTTCGGCCTGCGCCTTTTTCAGGGCTTTGGCAAAGGCTGTGCCCGACGGGTTTGCAGACGGGTTTGTGTCGGCAGCCGCCTCACCCATGGCCGGGTTGTGCGTGGCCGACGCTGCGCCATGAGCGGTCGCGGGCAGGTTCAGCAGGGTGGCGGTGTTCATCATGGTTGGGCTCGGCGGGGGTTCGATCTTGAAGGCGTGGGCCTGTTGGTCCTGAAGCGGCGGCACGTTCTGGCGGGCAGGGCGTGATCAGTAACGGGAATGCGCACTGCCGCTTTCGCCCTGGTCTGCCGTTTCTCGCGACAGTTCGCGGGCCTGTGCGCGGTGGTGCTGCAAACGCTGTTGGGCGGCTTCGTCGCTGTTACGCTGGTCGCGGCGGTCGGTCTGTTTCTGGTCTTCCTGGGTGCGCCGCTCCTGCAGCTTGCGTACCTGGGCGACGCGCAGTTCCTGCGCCAGCAGGTCGGCTTGTGCCGCCTGTGCATGCAGTTCTGCCGTCTGCAGTTGCAACTGCAACAGATCCTGCGCCTGTTGCAGTCGGGCCATGAAGTTGCGGTGTCCCATCAGCGCTTCGATGCCCGCGCTGCGCCCGCCCCGTGTCGGGTCGCGGGCCTGGGTTTCGGCGCGGTAGATCTGCAGTTGTTCAGCTTGTTGTTGCAGTGCCTGGGCCTGGGCCCGGGTTTGTTGCAGGGCCGCCAGGGCCTGGTCGCGTTCGAGTTCGGCGTGTTGCAGCAGGATCGTCAGGGCGCGGGTCATGGGCGAGGATGAAGCTCCGGAAGAAGGGGGCGGTTCGAGCCGATGGGGTGTTGTGCCTGTCCTGCGTGCGGCCGTCAGCGCGAGGCCAGCAGGGTCAGTTGTGCACGCGACTGCGCCAACGTGGCCGCGTCGTTCATGTCCTGCTGCAGCAACGCCATCATCTGCGGCTGCAGCGCCACCGCGGTGTCCAGATCGGCGTCGTTGCCGGCCTGGTAGGCGCCCAGTTGCAGCAGGTCGCGGGCCTTGCTCAGCTTGGCCAGCAGGTGGCGCATGCGGCGGGCGGCCAGCAGGTGCTCCTTGTCGGCCACGGCCGTCATCACGCGCGAGATCGAGCGCTCGGTGTCGATGGCCGGGAAGTGGCCACTCTCGGCCAGATCACGGCTGAGCACGACGTGGCCGTCGAGAATGCCGCGCGCGGCGTCAGCGATGGGGTCCTGCGGATCGTCACCTTCGCTGAGCACGGTGTAGAAGGCGGTGATCGAGCCTTGTCCGGCGCGGCCGTTGCCGCTGCGCTCCACCAACTGGGTCAGCTTGGCAAAACAGCTGGGCGGGTAGCCCTTGGTGGCCGGCGGCTCGCCGATGGCCAGCGCAATTTCGCGTTGCGCCATGGCGTAACGGGTCAGGCTGTCCATCAGCAGCAGCACATGCTGGCCCTGGTCTCGGAAATGCTCGGCCACGGCGGTGGCGTAGCTGGCGCCTTGCATGCGCACCAGCGGCGGCGCATCGGCCGGTGCGGCCACCACCACGCTGCGGGCGCGGCCGGCGTCGCCCAGGATGTCTTCGATGAATTCCTTGACCTCGCGGCCGCGTTCACCCACCAGGCCCACCACGATGACGTCGGCCTGGGTGTACCGAGCCATCATGCCCAGCAGCACACTCTTGCCTACGCCGGTCCCGGCAAACAGGCCCAGCCGCTGGCCACGGCCGACCGTCAGCAAGGCGTTGATGGCGCGCACGCCGGTGTCCAGCGGGGTGCGCACGGGGTCGCGGTCCATCGCGTTGATGGGGCGGCGCACCATGGGCTCGTCGGCCACGTCGTGCAGCGGGCCCTGGCGGTCCAGTGGCCGACCCAGGGGGTCGATGACACGCCCCAGCAGACCGTTGCCCATGGGCAGGTGCAGGCCGCGGTCTTCGTTGCGGCGCCACACGGGCCGACTTTGTCCAAAACGGGGGGGCTGGTCGGGCATGGCGCGAGGGTGTACCGCGGCGCCGCTGCTCAGGCCGTGCACGTCGCCGCTGGGCATCAGGTAGGCGCGGTCGCCGTTGAAGCCCACCACTTCAGCCATCACGGGCGGGTTGTTGCGGCCGCCGGCAGCATCGTCACCCCGGTGTTCGCTGCTGTCGGCGTGTACCTCGCACACGGCGCCCACCGGTGCGCGCACGCCGGCGGCTTCCAGTACCAGACCGGTGACCCGCAGCAGCCGGCCTTCGCTGTGCAGCGGCCGCGCCTGGCTGACGCAGGTCACCATGTCCCGCAGGTAGCGCTGCCAATGGTCCGAGCGCAGTGCCAGGCGCTGGTCCAGTACCTGCTGCTGCGCAGGCGGCATGGGGGCTTGCGGCATGGGCGTTGTCATCTCAGGGGCTCTCGATGGTCGACGCGGGTTCTTCTTCGACCTGGCCAACCGGCGGGCCAGCCACCTGGCCAGCGGCCTGCCGACTGCCCGGCGCCGGTTCTGTTGTCGCCATGGGTCGGGTCGCGGTTGGCCTGTCCGGTGCGTTGGGGGTGTCCACCGGAGTTGTGTCGTTCAACGGCATGCTGACGCCCAGCGTTGCACTGGCCTCGGCCCACCGGGTTTCGACCCGCGCGTCCACCGTGCACAGGTCACTGCGCAGTTGCACACCGCCACGCGTGATGCCGGCATCGGCCTGCAGGCGTGCACCGCGTGCGCCCAGGACATCCTGGGCACCTTCAGCCACCAGCGGCAGGTCCAGCGGGTGCACGTGCACCGCAATCTGCCGTGCGCTGTGCATCAGGGACGTCACCGCCTGTCGGGCGACCTCCACCACACATTCGGGGCGTGTCTGCAGTTCGCTGCGCAACACCTGCTGCGCCAGCTTCACGGCGGTGCGGGCCAGGGCCTGCGCAAAGTCGTCGTCCAGGCCCTGCAGCTGCTGATCAAAAGCCTGCAGCAAGGTGCCGATCTGGGCCGTGGTCTGCTGTGAAAAGCTTTGCTTGAAGCCGTCCAGCGCCACGAGCCCGTCGCGGTAGCCGTCCTTGTAGCCGGCCTGGCGGGCTGCGGTCACGCGGGCTTGCCATTGGGCCGGCGAGATGCTGGGGCTGGGTGCTGGTGCGGTCGCCGGTGGTGGTACCCGGCGGTCGGGCATGCCACGGGATTCGGTTCGACGATCCTGCGCGCGGCGGTCGCCGTCGCCCAGAGCCCCGGGCTGCCAGGCGGTGAAGTCGCGCAGCTCTTCGCGTGGAATGAAGCGGGCGTAGTTCTGCCCCGCCTTGCTGCCGTTGGGTGACGGCACATTGGGGTAGGCCGCAGCCTTGCGCGCGGTGTTTGCGCCGGGCGTGTCGTCGGGCGCGCCGAAAGTGGCGGGGCCGGTGGCGCCGGTTTCCGGATCAGACGAATTCTTCACCGCCGCCCCCTGCCAGCACGATCTGCCCTTCGTCGGACAGGCGGCGCACGATCTTCAGCATTTCTTTCTGTTCGGCTTCGACCTCGGACAAACGCACCGGACCGCGAGATTCCAGGTCCTCTTTCAGCGTGGCCGCGGCACGAGACGACATGTTGCGGAAGATCTTGTCGCGCAGCGACGGGGTGGCACCCTTCAGGGCCACGATCAGCGACTCGCTCTGCACTTCCTTCATCAGCGTCTGGATGCCCTTGTCGTCCAGCTTTTCCAGGTCGTCGAAGACAAACATGTTGTCGGCAATCTTCTGCGCCAGTTCGCCGTCGGCTTCGCGCACAAAGTCCAGCACCGCGGTGTCGGCGCCGCCGCCCATCAGGTTCAGGATGTCGGCTGCGGCCTTGGCGCCGCCCAGACCGGCTTTTTTGCTGGTCTGGCCACCGCTGAGCACCTTGCCCAGCACTTCGTTCAGGTCGTGCATGGCAGCCGGCTGGATGCCGTCCAGCGTGGCCACACGCACCATCACTTCGTTGCGCTGGCGCTCGTTGAACAGCTTGACCACGGCCGCGGCCTGGTCCGTGTCCAGGTGCACCAGGATGGCGGCCACGATCTGCGGGTGTTCGTTGCGCAGCAGCTCGGCCACCGACTCGGCGTCCATCCAGCGCAGGCTGTCGATACCGGCCGGTTCGTTGCCTTGCAGGATGCGGTCCAGCAGCAGCTTGGCCTTGTCTTCGCCCAGCGCCTTGCGCAGTACGCTGCTGACGTATTCGTTGCTGTCGCGGACCAGCGGTCTGTCGTTGCCCGCAAATTTTTCAAAGTTGTCCAGCACCTGGTCGACACGGTCGCTGCTGACGCCGCGCATGGCCGCGATGGCCTCGCCCAGCATTTGCACTTCCTTGGGCGCCAGGTGCTTGAAGACCTGTGAGGCCTCTTCCTCGCCCAGGCTCATCAGCAGGATGGCGGCGTCTTCGACGCCTTCGTTTGCGGAGTCAGCCATCGCTTGTAGGTCAGGTGCCTGCGCTGGGCGCTGTTTCGCCGCTGACCCAGCCGCGGACGATGTTGGCCATGGCCGCGGGGTTTTCGCGCGCCAGGGTGCGGGCGGCTTCCAGCCTCGGGTCCGGGCCGGGTGGGGGCAGGGCAGCCAGGACTTCCGGTGCGGGCAAGGCGTCCTCGCCGGCCACCACTTCGTTGAGTCGGGTGCCGGGCTCTGGCGGTGGTGGTGGTGCCAGTGCGGCCACCAGCGCCGGGCGGATGAGTTTGAGCACGATCACCAGGGCCACCACGGTCAGCGCCAGCGGTGCGGCGGCGCTTTTCAGCAGGTCCAGCACCCAGGGTTGTTTCCACAGGGGCGTGTCGTCGGCGGGCGGCGGGGCTTCAACACGGAAGGGTGCGTTCACCACCTTGACCACGTCGCCGCGTTCGGCATTGAAGCCGATGCCCTGCTGCACCAGCGCCGTCAGCTGCTCCAGTTCCTTGTCTGACAGCGGCTCGTTGCTGGTCTTGCCCTTCTTGTCGGTGACGCTCTTGTGGTTGACCACCACGGCGGCGCTCAGCCGGCGCACGGTGCCGACGGCGTTTTTGGTCACCGTCACGGTCTTGTCCACTTCAAAGCGGGTGGCGGCTTCGCGCCGGCTGTTGGTGCTGTTGGCACCACCGGCGCCTTGTGTGCCCGCGTTGGGGCCGTTGATGGGCGCTGTGGCCTGGGCCTGCGGCTGGTTGGCCGTGGCGCCGGGTACGCCGCTGGCCACGCCGTTGCCGGGCGCGGTGGATTCTTCGCTGCGCTGCTCCCGAACGGCAGGCTTGCCATCGGTGCCCTGGTTGGGCTTGTAGGCCTCGGCGGTCTGCATGACCTGGGCAAAATCAATCTCGGCACTGACGCTGGCACGCAGGTTGTCACGGCCGACCACGGGTTCCAGCAGCGCCATGACGCGCTTGAGGTGGCTGGCTTCCACTTCGCGGCGGAATTGCAGCTGCTGCGAGTCCAGGCCGACGCCGCCGTCTTCTTCGTTGGGGCCTGACAGCAGCGAGCCGGTGCTGTCGACCACGCTGACGGCCTTGGCCGTCATGTCCGGCACGCTGCCGGCCACGACGCGCATGATGCCGGCGATCTGTCCCCGGTCCAGCGACTGGCCGGGAAACAGCGTCAGCACCACCGACGCAGACGGTTTTTGCTGTTCGCGAAAGAAGCCGTTCTGCGCCGGCAGCGCCAGATGCACGCGTGCCGACTTCACCGACTGCAGCGCCTGGATGGTGGTGGTCAGCTCGCCCTCGATGGCGCGCTGGATCTTGATGCGTTCCTGTCCCTGGGTCTGGCCGAAGCTGTTTTTGTCCAGCAGTTCGTAGCCCGCGCCACCGACGCCGACACCGCCCGCGCCACCGCTGGGCAGACCGGCGGCGGCCAGCTTCATGCGCAGTTCATACACCTTGGACGCGGGCACCATGATGGTGCCGCCGCCTTCGGCGAAGCGGTAGGGAATGTTCAATTGCGTCAGCCGCTCGACGATCTGCCCGCCGTCCTTGTCGGACAGGTTGGGGAAGAGCACCCGATAGTCCGCCGTGCGAGCCGCCGAGAACATCATCACCAGCACGGCCAGCAGGGCTACCAGGCCGGTGCCGGCCATGACCTGGGCGCGTGGCGGCAGGGCGGCCAGGCGTGTCAACACGCCAGTGGGTGCCGGCACCAGGGTGGTGGGGGTGAGCTGCGCAACGGCGTTGTCCATGAGTTTGGGCGCTGGTGATCTGTATTGAAAGTGGGGAAGGGACAGGCGCTGCACCGAAACCACGGGCTGCCTGCGCCGCATTGTTGGCTTCGCAGGCAGGCGACTAAAACCCGAGAAGGCAAACAAAGAGCGACCTGATCGGACCTTGCCGCTGCGACCGGGCGCCTACAGTGCAGGGCCTGGTGATGGCATGGCGCCTGGCACATGCCCAACCCGCGCCGCCAGCCGGACCCCATGGGCCCGACCCCCGAGGAACTCCGCATGAACGACCTGCGCATCAAGCCCTTCGACTTTCAGGCCGCCGTAGCCCGCGCCGGGCTGCGCCCTGACGGCATGCCCCGTACCGATGGTGCGGGCCCGGCTGCAGGCGGTTTTCGTGCCGCCATGGGTGAAGCTCTGAAGGGTGTGAGCGAGTCGCAGCTGGCGTCGCAACGGCTGCAGCGTGAGCTGAGCCTGGACAACCCCACGGTGAGCCTGGAAGAAACCATGATGGCCACGCAGAAGTCGCAGCTGGGATTCCAGGCCGCGCTGCAGGTGCGCAACCGCCTGGTTCAGGCCTACAGCGAAATCATGAACATGCAGGTCTAGGAGCGTGGGCCTGGATTGCTACCGCCCAGGCTCCCAGGGCCCGCACTGCTGACCTGATTCTTGTCAAAGGTTCAGGGTCGACGACCGTCCCTTCAGGACCGGCTTCATGGTGCCGAGGGCGCTCAACGCAAGATGCCGGCCCGCAGGACTTGCAAGGACAGGCAGGACTTGCCGCGCAGCAGACCGCCCGAAACAAGGATGCGGACGTTGTGGGGGCACTCGTTCAGCCCTAAGGCAACTCAGGTTCCGCCTTGTTCCTGGTGATGCGCTTCTGAGCCCCTGCGTTCTGGTGGAACGACAGGGTCTGGTCGACGCCCTCGCTGCTGATGGCCAACAGGCCGTTCTCGGTGCGCATGATCCACCCCTTTTCCCTCAGGTACCACAGGTGGAATTCCAGCATTTCCTGCGGGCAGCCCGTCATGCGCTCCAGTTCAAACGCGCCAAAGCCCGGTGATCGCATGTCGCGCTTGCGTTGGACGTACAGCACCGACAGCACACGTTCTTGTATTCGACGGTCCCGTTCGAAGGTGTCCATGTCGATGGCCTCTTCGACCAGACTCCAGCGGTAGTCGACATTCTTCAAGTGGCGTGCGTCGTAGGCCGCCCGGGTTTCCGGGTCCCTCAGCGTGTCGTGAGCCTTGACGATCTGATCAAATCGATCAGATTGGTCGGCGCCGGCCCGGTCAGGGTGGTAGCGCTGGGCCAGATGCCGAAAGACCCGATCAATGGTCTCCTGGCTTGCATTCGGGCTGATCTCAAGAATCTCGTACAAGTCCTGAGCGCGATCGACCTTCATGGGGAAATCTCCGATGGCTTCCGTGTAGGCGCACGCAGCGCGGTACCCGGACGCAAACTGCCGAAACTGGGCCGGTTTTGCCGAGATTCGATGGTGAGAGGCGCGGTGCTCAAGCCTAACGCTGAAAGACGACGCCGATCAGCCAGGTGCCCTGCCTGTCTGCTGCCTGCCTGCCTGCCTGCCTGCCTTGCCGCCGCCGCCAATGATGATCGAGTTCACACCGCGGCGGTGGGCTACCCCCCGATCTGAGTGCCTCACCTGGACGTGGCGTTGCCGTGTCGATGAAATAAAGCGGACTTCGGCCGCCACGGTGGCGGTCATGGCCGGCACCGTCTGGACCGAAATCGGCCTATCCCAGACTTTTGTATGGCTGAGACCGGCCCGTTTGATCGAGCCTGGCCCGGCTCAGGGGCAGTTGGCGTAGCGTGAGGACACCGATGACATCGAACAGATGCGCGGGCGCCCCAACGGCATGAGGTCGACCCGCAGTCGTTCCCCATGAGGCGACTCCAGCACGGCCACGGTGGCCATCAGACCCTGCAGACCCTGCGACAGCGTGACCTGCCGACCCTGCGGCATGCGCACGCCGGCATGGTCGGCGGCCACCACGCTGCGGTATCCACACTGGCGCTGTGCGGCGCAGGTGCAATCGCTGGCAGCGGGTTCCTGATCGGGCTGGATGGCCCAGCACCAGGCCTGGCCGTCGGGCGGCGCCAAAGCCGTCAGGCGCTGCGGCCGGCCGGTACGGGCCACTTCAAAACGCGCCTCGTTCAGATCGGCGGCCAGCGTTTCAGCGGCCATGGCCAGGCGTTGGCGCTCCAGCCGCAGGCCCATCGCCGGCACGGCCAGGGCGCTCAGGATGGCCATGACGGCGAGGCCGACCATGATCTCGATCAGTGTCAAGCCTTGCAGCCTGCACCGGCGCAATGTTGCGTGCTGCCGGCGGTTGCTCGGGCCTGCCATGGTCGTGTTCAGCGGTTCCAGCACTGGGTACTGGGGCCGATCTGGGGGTAACCCTTGTCGACCATCAGGGTCAGCGTGGCACAAGGGCTGTCGTGTGTTTGTGCGCCGCGGGCCGTGGCCACGGCGGTGTAGCGTTCGGCGCCGATGTCCAGCAAACCAAGGGTGTAGAAACCCTGGCGGGAGACGGGTGCGGTGCCCCGCAGGGCTGCCAGATCCTGGGCGTACAGGCCGTGCAAGGCGCGGTGCCCTTCCTGTTCCTGCTGAATGCGCATCAAGGCCTGGACTGCGTCAAGGCGGGCGACACGGTGCCGGTGGTTCTGCGCCACAGACAGCGTCAGCGTGGCCATCACCCCGACCAGCAAGCAGACCAGCAGGCATTCCATCAGCGTGAAGCCCGACGTCTTGTGGCGCCGCCTGCTGCGGGGCGCCTTGAGCGGACGCAACAGGGTTTCGGGCATGGCCGTTCAGCGCTGGCTCAACAGGCGCATGCGTTTTTGCGACTGGTCTATCCAACGCTGCAGGCTGCGGGCTGCAGTGGCATTGCTGGGTCGCCAGGCGCAGCCGACGCGCACACCGTGTTCGGACACTTCGGCGCTGCCCATGGACACCACGTGGCGCAGCGTGAGCTGGGCCGTGAAATGGGTTTGGGCATCCAGTTCCACCCGCACTTCGGTCAGCGTGGCGCCGGGTGGCAAGGCGGGCACGTCGGCGGGCAGCCACAGGGCGCAGCCGCCCAGGCTGATGTCCACCACCCGCAAGGACAGCTGCATGTCGGGCAGATTCGGGTGCCGCAGCAGCACCTGCGGCGTGTCATGCCGGGGCGGCAGCACGCGGTAGGTATCGCGGCGCTGGAATCGGTAGACGCAGCCCGGCATGCGGCTTTGCAGTGCGCTGGCCGTGGCAGCTCGCACCAGCAACAGGTCGCTGAGCTCGAATTGAACCTGCACGGCGTCCAGATAGGCCACGGCCAGCGCTTCATTGCCCTCGACCAGCGTGTCCAGCTGGTGGCTGTCGTCGCGGGCACTGAAGTTCAGGCGCTGTGCCGGTTCGTCCACACCCCACAGCATGGTGCTGATGACGGCACCGTGCGGGTTGGAGATGACCACCGGCACCCGGCCTTGGCGCAGTCCGTCCAGCACCAGCAGCACCTCGCGCGGGTTTGCGATGCGGAAGCTGTCGAGTTCATGCGTCGGCACGGTCGCGCTCGCAGGCGCCGACAGTGTCGGTGCACCGGGCCGCGTGGGCGCCGAGCCCGTCGGGGCGGTGGTCTGCATGGCGGTCATGGCTGCGGCCCGGCTTTCAATGCAAGGTGCGCTGACGACCGGCCAGGGTGTCGTTCAGGTCTTTCAACCAGGGCTCGGCCAGGTGGCGAATTTCCGCATCGTTGATCAGGATGCGCTGCATGATGCGGGCCTTTTTGCGCGCGGCATCTGCCGTCTGTGCAGTATTCCGCTCGGCCGCGGCTGCCGCGGCACTCACCTGGGCAGCATCTTCATCTTCCTGCGCGGCGTGCTTGAGCTGGCTGATCAGCAACACGCACGCGCCTTCGAGCTTGACGACTTCGTCCCAGTTGCCATCACGGGCAGCCGACAGCATGTCGGCACTGGCTTTCTCGATGGCTTCGTAGTAGGTAAGCAATTGCGGATCCATGGTGGTTGATCGGGGCACGTGGGGCTTGGGATGGGTACGCACGGCTGCTCAGGTCTGAGCGCCGGCGGCGATGGCGTTCCACGCCTCTTGCAACGGCACAACAAGTTGCTGGCATTCGTTGATGGCCGCCTCGTCGTTGTGCAGGTTGGCCATCGTCAGGCGCATGGCCAGGTAGGAATAGAGCTCGTCAAGGTCACGCGCCAGCGAGCCGCCGGCCTTCAGGTTCAGGCCGCCTCGCAGGCCTTCTTCGACGATGCGTACGGCGCGGCCTATGGCCACACCCTTGGCTGCCAGGTCCTTGACGCGGATGGCGCCACGGGCCTGGGCCAGCGC
>JAHECB010000378.1 GCA_024641925.1 Betaproteobacteria bacterium | reverse complement strand
CTGCCCAAGCTGCCACCCATTGAAGAGGTACGGCAAACGCCCGTGCCCGGCCTGTGGGAAGTGCGTTACGGCGCCGAGGTGTTCTACAGCGACGACAAGGGTGACTTCATCATCATCAACGGCTCGATGATCGACACCAAGACCCGCACCGACCTGACCGAAGCACGCATTGAAAAGCTGCTGGCCGTGGACTTTGACAAGCTGCCGCTGAAAGACGCCTTTGTCATCAAGCAGGGCAATGGTTCGCGCAAGATGGCCGTGTTTGTCGACCCCAACTGCGGCTACTGCAAGCGTTTTGAACGTGATCTGGTGGGTGTCAAGGACGTGACCATCTACACCTTCCTGATCCCCATCCTGGGCCCGGACTCGGTGACCAAGGCCAACGACGTGTGGTGCGCCAAGGACACGGCCAAGGTCTGGCGCAGCTGGATGCTGGACGGTGTCACGCCGTCCAAACGCGCCGACAAGTGCGACATCACGCCCATTGAACGAAATCTGGCGTTTTCGCGCCAGCATCGCATCAACGGCACGCCGGCGCTGTTTTTTGAAGACGGCACCCGCAAGCCCGGCGCTTTGCCCGCGGCCGTGGTTGAGCAGCTGCTTGTGGCCGCAGCGAAGAAGTAAGCCGGCAGCAGCGCGGCTGTGGTGATGCCACCATGCCGCTGAATTCCGCTGCGTTGCCGCGCCTGCCGGAGCAACCCGCCACGCGGGCACCCTGGCCCCTGGCGCTGGTGGTGCTGACACTGGTGGTTGCTGCCGTGCACCTGTGGCTGGCGCAGTCGTGGCTGCCCGATCGCCTGGGCTGGGGTGCCCACAACGCCGAACCGCAGCGCATGCAGGTGTCGTTTGTGCGCGAACTCAAACCGCAGCAGCCTTCGCCCGTGCTGCGCAAGCCGCCGCCCAGGGTCGCGCCCGCGCCTCGCAAACGCACCCGCGTGCTGGCCCTGCCTGCCGAGCTGGCGGCTTCGGCGGCGGCGCAGAGCGGTATCGAGCCGGCGCTGGAAGCACCGCTGCTGGCAGCAGCACAAGAAACGGCTTCAGCGCCGATGGCAGCTGCAACGTTGCTGGACGAGGTGCCCATACCCACCGCCCAGCTGCTGGCGCCCGAGCTTGACCCCACGCCGCCGGCCGTTGAATGGCCCCCTTCCACCCGGCTGAGTTACACGCTCAAGGGTTACTACCGTGGACCGGTGGAAGGTTATGCGCAGGTGGAGTGGCTGATGGTGGGCCAGCGTTACCAGGTCTTCATGGACTTGACCATTGGTGCGCCGTTTGCGCCCCTGGCCAGCCGGCGCGTCAGCAGTGAAGGCCTGGTCACTGCACAGGGCCTGGCGCCCAGCCGTGCACTGGAAGTCACCCAGGCCCTGTTGGGTGCGCCGCGCCGGCTGGCCATCACGCTGGACGACACGAAACTGGCGCTGGCCAACGGTCAGATTCACGCCCGGCCACCCGGTGTGCAAGACAGCGCCAGCCAGTTTGTGCAGCTGACGTGGCTGTTCACCACCCAGCCCGATCTGCTGACGGTAGGCCGCAGCATCACGCTGCCCCTGGCGCTGCCCCACAAGCTGGAGCCCTGGACCTACGATGTGGTGGGCACTGAGATGCTGGAAACGCCCGCGGGTGACGTGCGGACCTTTCACGTCAAGCCGCGGCGTGAACCCAAGCCCGGTGTTGCCCTGACAGCCGAGATCTGGGTGGCGCCCAGCCTGCAGAACCTGCCGGTGCGCATCCTGATCCGGCAGGACGCCCAAACCTATCTGGATCTGCTGATCAAACGCCTGCCGCAGCAGGCCGAGACCAGCACCGAACCCCCGCGCTGAACGGCTGCGCTGAAGCGCCGATTTGAGCCCGTATAGTGCCTGTGGGGCCGACTGCAGGCCCACCCGAACCCGCCAGCCCGGAGCCCACGCATGACGACCCCCACCGACACCCCCATCCTGACTGAAATCCGCGGCGACGGCAGCCGCCGCACGGCGCTGATCACGCTGAACCGCCCCAAGCAGCTGAACGCGCTGAACAACGAGCTGATGGACCACCTGGGCAAGGCGCTCTTGGCCTTTGACAACGACAACAGCGTCGGCTGCATCGTCATCACCGGCAGCGAAAAGGCCTTTGCTGCCGGCGCCGACATTGCGGCCATGGCCAGCAAGACCTTCATGGAAGCCCACCAGGAAGGCTTCATCACGCGCAACTGGGAAACCGTCCTGCAGGTGCGCAAGCCGGTGATTGCCGCCGTGGCCGGTTTTGCCCTGGGCGGCGGTTGTGAACTGGCCATGATGTGCGACTTCATCATCGCCGCCGACACGGCCAAGTTCGGCCAGCCCGAGATCAAGATCGGCATCATCCCCGGCGCCGGCGGCACCCAGCGCCTGCCGCGAGCCGTGGGCAAGAGCAAGGCCATGGACATGGTGCTGACGGCGCGCATGATGGACGCCGCAGAGGCCGAACGGGCCGGACTGGTCAGCCGCGTGGTGCCGGCCGACAAGCTGATGGACGAGGTGATGCAGGCGGCAGCCGCCATCTGTGCGCTCAGCGGGCCCAGCGTGGCCATGGCCAAGGCCAGCATCAACCGCGCTTTTGAAAGTGGCCTGAACGACGGCGTCAGCTACGAACGCCACCTGTTCCATTCGCTGTTTGGCACCGCCGACCAGAAAGAAGGCATGGCGGCGTTTCTGGCCAAGCGCAAGGCCAACTTCGTCAATGGCTGAGTCGGTCGAAGGGCTGGCCGCCGCTGCGCTGATGCCGGAACCGCCCGGGCGACTCAGGGCACCAGCCAGCGCCCACCCACCGTGTCAAAACGGGCGCGCCGATTGCCCAGCGGATTCAGCTCCAGCCAGTCCACGGCCGTGACCTGGGCCGTGATCACGCCAAAGTGTTCGCGCGTGTCGCGCTCGGGCTCAAAACTGTCCACCGGCGTGCCGGGCGGCCGTGCGGCCAGGTAGTCCTGCGTGCGCGCCGTCAATTGCACCTGCGCCCAGCGCGAGGCCACGGCCAGGCCGCTGTCGGCCACCGACAAGTCCACTTCCAGCCGCAACTGCCAGCTCAAGGCCGGCGACCAGGCCACCAGCGTGCCCAGCGGGTGCTGCCCGATCTGCGCCACCTTGGCTGACCGGGCGTCGCAATAAACCAGCAACTGCCGCTCCTGGTCCAGCACTTCACGCACCACCACGCTGCGCGCGGCGGCGCGGTCACCGTTGACCGTGGCCAGTGTCATCACGCGCCAGGCATGGCCGCGCTGGTGGGTGGCCAAGGACAGCTCGGCCCAGACGGCGCGCTCCAGCGCCGGCAGGTCCAGCAGGCGTTCGGCGTGCGGGCGTTCGGCCATCAGCCTTCGCGCCGCAGTGCCGGGAACAGGATCACGTCGCGGATGCTGGGGCTGTCGGTGATCAGCATCATCAGCCGGTCGATGCCGATGCCGCAGCCCCCGGCCGGCGGCATGCCGTATTCCAGCGCGCGGATGAAATCGGCGTCGTAGTACATGGCCTCTTCGTCACCGGCTTCCTTGTTGGCGGCCTGGGCGGCAAAGCGTGCGGCCTGGTCTTCGGCGTCGTTCAGCTCCGAAAAGCCGTTGGCGTATTCACGCCCGGTGATGAAGAGTTCAAACCGTTCGGTGATGGCCGGGTTGCTGTCTGACGCACGCGCCAGCGGGCTGACTTCCACCGGGTAGTCGGTGAT
>JAHECB010000116.1 GCA_024641925.1 Betaproteobacteria bacterium | reverse complement strand
GATGTCAGCGCCCAGTCCAGCCGCCACCGTGTCGACGGTGTTGCGGTGGGTGCCAGCACCAGCGCCACACCCAGGAGACCGCGGCTGGTGTTGACGGATGGCAGCGCGCCACGCGCCTCGGTGTCAAAACCCACCAGCAGCACCGGCCGCTGATCGGCAGTGCAAAGGCTGGCGGCTTCCAGCAAGCCGGCGCCGAAGCTGTGGTCGAAGGCTGCCAGTGCGGTGCTGGACTGGCGGCTGCCGCTGGCGATGGCCCAGTAACCCGACGCGGCGTTGTGCACCGAGTGGTGGAAGCGCGTGGGTGACAGTTGCCGTGCGTCCAGGGCCAGCGCCTGACACAGGGCGTCGACGATGCCCAGGTCGCCGTAGGCCGAAGTGAACACGCTGGCCAAGGTATGGGCTGCTCGGCCGGATGCCGCAATGGCGGCCTGCGCCACCTCCAGTGCCACCAGCACCGAGTCGGGCGCACGGCGGCGCTCGTTGGCGGCCAGCGCTGTGGGTGCAGGCCGGCGGGGTGTGGCATCGTGCGAGGTTGCCGTATCCGCGTGGCCGCAGAAGGCCTGCGCCGCCAGATCCCAACCGGGCAGAGCAGGTGTCCACAAGGCCACGCCCTCGATGAAGGCGGTGTGGTTGAACGACCGATCAGCCATGTTTGTTCGATGCCGCATCGGCACTCCGGCCCAACAACAAGACGCAGTTGTTGCCACCAAACCCAAACGAGTGGCTGGCTGCAAGATGCACCGTGCGCTGCTGCGGCTTCAATTGAAGCTGCTGCTGAAACGGTTGTTCAAACGCCGGGTCGACGGTGCTGACCTGCGCGCTGCCGGAACACCAGCCGCTGTCCAGCGCCATCAGGCACAGCGCTGCCTCGATCATGCCGGCGGCACCCATGGTGTGGCCGGTGAGCCCCTTGGTGGCGCTGGCGTGCACGTCGCTGCGGTAGCGGCGCGCCACCAGGGCAGCTTCCACCGCGTCATTGGCCGGTGTGCCCGTGCCGTGCAGGTTCAGGTAGTCGACGTCGGTCGCGGCCACACCGGCCCGTGCCAGCGCGTCGTCCAGCGCCAGCTCGGCACCCAGGCCCTGCGGGTGTGGGCTGGACATGTGGTGCGCGTCGTTGGACTCGCCATAACCCAGCAGCTGCAATTGGCCCGCCTGGGCGCCAGAGTCGGAACTGCGCTGCAGCAAGGCAAAACCGACGGCTTCACCCACGCTGATGCCCTGGCGTGCCGCATCAAAAGGCTGGCAGGGCCGGGGCGACACCAGGCCCAGGGCGTGGAAGCCGTACAGGATGCTGTCGCACAGGCTGTCGACCCCGCCGACGACGACAGCGTCCACCAGGCCCAGCCGCAACCACCGCTCGGCCTGTCCAAACACGCGCGCGCTGGATGAACAGGCCGTGGACACGGTTGCCGCGGGTCCTTGCACCCCCAGTGCCATGGCGGCAAACGCCGTCAAGGCATGTGGTGAATGCAGCGCACGCAGCTGCAGCGCGGGCGGAAACCCCCCGTCAGCCGCCAGATGTCGGTAGGCAAATTCCGAAGCCGCGATGGTGGAGCCGGATGTCCCCAGCACACAGCCCACGCGGTGCGCGCCATGGCGCTGCACGGCGGCCTGTGCCTGCGCCATGAAGTTGTCGCCCTGCAGCCCCATCCAGACCAGCCTGGTGGCGCGGCAATCCCAGTCGACCCAGTGCGTTGGCAACGCGGCATCGTCCAGACCCGCGACGGCGCCAATGGCCGTTGCCAATGCCGGCGCGCCGTGGCCCATGGTGTTGTCGGCATTGGGCACCAGACCATGGCGTTGCTGGCGCACGGCGGCCTGCATGGCCTGCAGGCCGGCACCGAGCGCGCTGGTCACCGTATGGGCGTGAATGGCCAGCGGCGCGATGCGGGCGGGCGCAGCGGACACGGACTGTGCAGGGCTGAGGTAGGGGGCGGGCATCACGTTGAGACCATGCTACGCGAGCGTCGGCTGGCGCAGCGCTGGGGTCAACGACCGGGCCGTGTGGCTTCAGTTGCCGGCCAGCGGCAGACAGCTGCGCGGCAACGGCGCGCTGGCCAGCCATGCCTTCCACAGTTGGCGCCAGGGCGGCCAGTCGTGGTCGCCGGCCACTTCCAACACTCGTTGTGGTGGCAATTGCGCCGCCAGCAGGCGGTGGCCCTGGGCCAGACGGTCCTGCGTGCCAAAGCCCATGAATACGGGTGGCGCACCGGGTGGCGGTGCGGCCAGCCAACGCCACAGTTCACGCAGCGACGCGTCGAAGCCGCCGTCTGCTTCGACGGGCTTGGCGCTATGGGCGGTGGCGCTGGCGGCCCAGGCGGCCAGCCCACCGGCTTGTTCGATCTCGTTGAGCAGCGCGGTTTCGCCCAGGTAGGGCGCCAGGGCCAGCACACCATCAACCCGGGTCTGTGGCGAACCGTCGTGCGTGGCGGCATAAGCCAGTGCGCCAAATCCGCCCAGCGAGATGCCGATCAGCCAGACCTGTGCATAGCCCCGGGCGCGGGAGGGGCCCACCACGTCTTCGCGCAGACGCTGCAGCACGCTGCGGTTGGCAAAGTAGCCCAGATGGGCGTCGGCCACCACGGCGTCGGCCTTGATGCCGCTGTCCTGAAGCAACTGCACAAAACCTTCGGCGATGAAATCCAGCGGCGCGCTGTAGGCGCCAGGCAACAGCACCAGCAGCACCGGCGCGGGGCCAGCGCAGACGCTGACCGCGCGGTCTTTTTCGGTATCGGCGGCCCAAGCCGGGCCCAGCAGACCCGACACCGGCATGGGCAGACGCGCCGGCCGCTGCATCAGCGAGCAGGCCACGCCCCAGGCCGGCAGCGTGGCCAGCACCGCCGCACCGCGCAGCAGCCTGCGGCGGCCCGACAGCGGCGCCATCTGCGGTGGCCTGTTCAATACAGGCCGCCGTTGATCGAGATCACCTGGCCGGTGATGTAACTGGCCGTCGGCCCGGCCAGAAAACCGGCCAGCGCCGCCACCTCTTCGGGTGTGCCGGCGCGCTGTACCGGCACCATGCGCTTGATGGTGGCATCGTCGAAGCTGCTGGCGGCCATGGGGCTGGTGATGATGCCGGGTGCGATGGCGTTGACGGTGACGCCGCGGCTGGCCACTTCCAGCGCCAGGCTCTTGGTGGCACTGTTGATGGCGCCTTTGGCAGCGGCATAGTTGACCTGCCCGCGGTTGCCGGCCAGCGCCGTGACGGAGGAAATGTTGATGATGCGGCCCCAGCGGGTGCGCAGCATGGGCAGCAACAGCGGTTGTGTGACCCGGAAAAAGCCGTTCAGGGACACGTCGATGACGCGGTGCCACTGGTCGGCGCGCATGCCCGGAAAAACCGCATCGTCGTGCACGCCGGCGTTGTTGACGATGATCTGCAAGGCACCCCCTTGCAGCAGGGTGGTGCAGGCTTCGGCACAGGCCTGGTCGCTGCTGAGGTCAAAAGCGCAGGCCTCTGCCTGGCCGCCGCCGGCGCGGATTTCTTCGGCCAGTTGCTGCACGGTGTCCAGGCGGGCGTTGGCATGCAGCACCAGATGTGCGCCGTCCGCTGCCAGTCGCCTGGCGATGGCCGAGCCCAGCGCGCCGCTGGCCCCGGTCACCAGCGCGCGTTTGCCTTGCAGGGTTGCGGTTGTGCTCATGGTCTGTCGGGCTCGCGGTGTTGGCGGTTCATTCGGGCACGCCGTCCAGCACCACCGTGGCCCGGCCTTCGACCAGCAGGCTGCCGTGGGTGTCGTGCAGTTCGAAGCTGTACATCGCCTGGCGCTGGTCGCCCAACTGGCGCACCGCCCGCACGTGCAGCGGCCCCGCCGCGTTGTCCAGCCGCTGCACCTGCATCGACAGACCGCGGGCACTGACCAGGAAGCCGGCACGCGCCGCCGCGTCGGGTGCCGCGTTCAAGGCGCTGTGCAAGGCCATGGCCTGGCTGGCGTATTCCAGCGCAGCCGGTGCGAGCAGGCCCATACCGGTGCGCAAGGGGTGCTGTGGATCACCGTGGTTGTGGATGCTGCAGACGATGTGTTCAGGCGACCAGTCCAGCAAGGCGTGCAGCAAGCACATGCGGCCGGTGTGCGGCACACGCTGCGCGATGCCGGCGTGATCCAGCGTGGCGGGTGATCGTGTGGGCCCGGCGTTCATGGCGTTGTGCTCGCGGGGATGTGCGGGGCTGCTGACGGCGCGCTGTGCAGCGTCAGCGCCAGACTTTGCCCTGGCAGGCCTTCGAGGGTGATGACGCGATCGGCGCCGTCGTCCGCCGCAGACCGGGCCAGTGCCTGCAGCAAAGGCAGGGCCCGTGCTGCCGGGATGTGCCGTCGCAGGTCATCCAGGTCTGCAGGGTCGCAGCCCGTGAGTTCGCGGTCACCGATGGCGTGCAAGCTGAAGGCCGCGACGGGCGTGTGGGCGGATGACGCCGGCGCCAGCACGAAGGCCACGCCAAACACGTCCGGCAAGGGGCGCACCGCATGCAAGGGCTCGGGGTAGGGCACATCGCAAGCCACCAGCAGCACCGGCTGCTGCAGGCAGATGCACTGCGACACGGCCTCCAGCAGCCCGGCGCCGAAGCTGGCGTCCAGGGCCGCCAGGCTGGTGGAGGGCTGCATGGATTGCGTGGCGATGTGCCAATACCCCGCGGGCGCGTTGTGGACCGAGTTGGTGAACCGTGTCGGCGACACCACACGTGATGGCGCCGCCAGCGCTTCACACAGCAGGTGGCAGTTCTGGGTGTCGCCTGACGATGACGTGAATACCGTGGGCAACTGCTGCGCCGACAGGCCACTGTGGGCCAGCGCCTCGTCGGCCACCGTGATACAGGCCCGCACCATGGTGCCGGCACGCCGGCGCTCGGTGGCGGGCAGGCGCGGCGGTGCCGTGACCTCGGTCGGCTGGCGGACCCAGTCGCCGGGTTGTCGCAGGAGCGCAGCCCCCTGGCCCCAACTGGGCAATCCAGGCCCCAGCAGGCCAACGCCCAGGATGGCCACGCGCAAGTCGGATGTCGAATTCATGTTGCAGCCCCCAGCACCAGACAGCAATTGCTGCCACCAAAGCCGAAGGAGTTACTCGCCACCACCCGCAGTTTTTGCATTTGCAGGGCCGGCAGGTAGGCCGCGTTCAATGTGCTGTCGGGTTGTTGCAGGTTCAGCCCCGCCGGCATGAAGCCGTGCTGCAAGGCCAACAGGCTGATCAGCGCTTCGACCCCACCGGCGGCGCCCAGGGTGTGGCCGGTGAAACCCTTGATGGAGCTGCAGGGCAAGTTGGTGCCAAAAACATCGCAGACGGCCTTGTCCTCGGCGGCGTCATTGCCCGGGGTGCCCGTGCCGTGCAGGTTCAGGTAGTCCACATCGCCCGGTTTCAGGCCGGCCTGGTCCAGTGCTGCGCGCATGGCCATCGCGGCGCCAGCGCCTTCGGGGTGCGGGCTGCTCATGTGGTGGCCGTCACTGCTTTCACCGGCGCCCAGCAGCCAGCCGCAGGCAGCTTGTGGCTGGCGTTCCAGCAAGGCCAAGGCGGCCGCTTCGCCCAGCGACAGACCGTTGCGCTGCGCGTCCCAGGGCCGGCAGATGTCGGGCGACAGCAACTCCAGTGACTTGAAGCCGTACAGCGTGGTCATGCACAGGCTGTCGACACCACCGACCACGGCGGCGTCGATCAGGCCCAGCGCCATCATCCGGGCCGCCGCCGCAAAAACCTTGGCACTGCTGGAACAGGCGGTGCTGATGACCGCCGCCGGGCCCTGCAGGCCCAGCGCATCACGCACATAACGCGACACTGAATAGTTGTTGTGCGTGTGTGCGTAATGCAGGCTGGCCGGCAACGCGCCGGTGGTGGGGTCGCGGTGCCGGTAGGCCACTTCGGTCTGCAGGATGCCGCTGGTGCTGGTGCCCAGGAATACCCCTACACGGTGCGCGCCATAGCGTGCCGCGGCCGCCTGCACCCGGTGGCCAAAACCGTCGACCTGCAAAGCCCGCGCGGCCAGTCGGTTGTTGCGGCAGTCGTAGGGGGCCAGCCGGCCTTCGAAGACCGACCAGGGGTTTTTTTGGTCAACCGCCGGCGCCACGGGTGCCTGGTCCAGACCATCGACCACGCCCAGCCAGGTCTGCACATCGGCTGTTTCGAAGCTGCGATGTGCCAGCCCCGTGCGGGATGCCAGCAGCGCTGCCAGCGTCGGCGCCAGGCCGTCCCCCAGGGCGGTGACCAGGGTGTAGGCCGAGATGGCCTGCGGCTTCATGCAGCAGCAGCCCGTGTTTCACGCGGCGCCAGATCGGCCGCGAGCAAGGCACGGGTGAACGGTTCTCCGGGCGACATGGGCCGCGCACTGCAGGCTTGCAAGCTGGGCACTTCTCTCATGGTGCAGTCCTGGTGTGGCGTGTGGGCAAGGCTTCACGCAGCGTCACGGTTGTCAGACCGTCAGTGGCCAGACGATCCAGGAGTTGGGGCAAGACCTGCAGCACCACGGGTCTGCCCAAGGCGTCGTGCGCGGCGTGGCCGTCGTGCATCAGCAGAATGTCGCCGCCGGCCAGGCCCTTGGTGAGCCGCTGCAGCACCGCTTCGGGCTGCCGCTGGCGCGTGTCAAAGCCGCGCCGCGTCCAACTCACCAGGTTCAGGCCCATGCGGTGCAGCACCGGGTCGAGCAGCGGGCTGCGCAGCCCCGCAGGCGCACGGAAGCAGTGGGGCACTTCACCGGTGGCGTCTGCCAGGATCTGCTGTGCGCGACTGATTTCCCGTTCCAGACCCCGCGGGCCCAGCAGCGAAAAGTCATGTCGGTGCGTGGCACTGTGGTTCTGCACATTGTGCCCGGCCGCCACGATGCGGCGCAGCAATGCAGCCAGCGACGGCTGCGCCACCACACGCTGCGCGATGCAGAAGAAGGTGGCGTGTGCGCCGTGCGCTGCCAACACGTCCAGCACGGCTGGTGTCACTTCGGCGTCGGGGCCGTCGTCCAGCGTCAGCGCGACGCTGCCGGCCGTCAACGTCGATGCTGGCAAACGTGTCACGTTAGGCCCCAGACCCTGGCTGCGCGGCCAAAGCCCCAACCCTGTCAGCAGCGCATGGTTCAGTACGATGCTGCCCAGGGCCCAGGGTGCTGCGCCAGGCACCGCCAGGGCGGCGGCTGCGGCCAATCCATGTAAACCCATGCTGGCGGTGACGAGCGGCGGCCTCGGCCAGGACTGGCCCGCCGTGGGCAAAGGAACTTGAGAAATCACGTCCGAGTCTTGCACGGACGGGTGACCGGTGCTGTTTCCCGCGGTCGGGGGAGCAATGGGCGCGGCGGTGAGGTGTGCAGGCAGCATGCGCAACAACGGGTCGGATGGCACGGTGCGCCGGAATAGAGGGACCACCAAAAATTCTCTCACAGGGCTTGGCCGCCAAGTCGGCTCGCAGCCCAACGGCGCAGCACTCAAAGGGGTTTCGGCACGCGCGGTACAAATGCCGCGGCCAACACCAGCGCCAGCAGTGCGCCAGGAGCCACGACACGGCCGACGGCGGACAGTGCCGGGATGCTGGACAACGCGATCAGCCCAAACGACAACACGGTGGTCAGGTTGGCCAGCAGCAGCGACGGCAAGGTGTCGTCGACAGACTCGCCGTGTCCCGCTGTGCTGACGTTTTGCTTCGCATCGTCACCGTGTTGCAGCATGTCAAAAAACAAGGCGTAGTTGGAGCCCACCGCGACCACCAGCAGCAAGCCCACCAGGTGCAGGATCCCCAGTGGCACCTGAAAAGCGGCAAGCAGCCCCAATGTCAGCACCACCGATAGCGCCAGCGGTTGGCACACCGCCAGCAGTCGCCGTGGCGACCGCAGCCACAGCGCGATGACGACGATCACTGCGGCGGCGCCCAGCAGTGTCTGCGTCTGCGCTTCGCCCAGGTAGCGGTTGTACAGACGGTCCAGTTCGGGCTTGACGTCCAGCAGCTGCACGCCCGGCATGTCCTTCAGCGTGCTGCGCAGCACCTCAATCGATGCAGTCGTCCCGTTGTTCGCCGCTTCAGCCGGCGCCTGCACAGGCCATTGCGCGGGCAGCAAGGCGGTGTAGCCACCGCGGCGGTTCTGCATCAGCAAGGCGTCCACCAGCGGCGACAAGGCCGTGCCTTGCAGGTCGGCGGCGGTCACGGGCTGCAGACCTCGCGCAGCCTGTACTTCGGCCAAAAACGGAGACAGGCGCTGCGCCGGCAAGGGCCCATCCGCCGTGGCCTGCTGCAAGGCCGTGCGCAAGCTGGTTTCGTCCGGCAACGCGGCCAAGCGGCGGCGCTGGGTGGCCACGCTGGGCAGCCACCGGGTGACGCTGTTGTAGCCCGCCAGCTGGCCAGCATTGACCAGACCGTCCAGCTTGGTGGCCACCCGTTCGGCCTGTACCAGGGCGGCCTCGGCCGTGGGGGCTTGGACGACGACCAGCGCACCGCCTTCACTGTCCATCAAGTCAGCCCGCAGGCTTTCGTTCAGCGCGATGGCCTCGGCACTGATGGGGCTCAGCGATGCCAGGTCTGCACGCCACAAATCCTTGCCTTGCCACAGCAGGGTCGTGGCAGCCGCCACACCCAGCCCCAGAATCAGGGGTCGGAGCCGGGGCAGCACCCCGACAGCGCGCGACGCCCACTCGCCCAGACGGCGCCGCGCACCCCGTCCCGGAGCGCCGTGGGGCATCAGTACGGGCAGCACAAAACGCGTGGTCAGCGCGGCGGCCACCAGACCGGCGGTTGAAAACACACCCAGTTGTGCCAGGCCTGGGAACCCCGAAAAGGCCAACACTGCAAAACCACAGACCGAGGTCAACAAACCCAGGCGCACCGTGGGCCAGCTGTTGCGCACCCAGTGCTGCCAGCCGGCCTGTGGGCCGTGTGTGCCACGCTGGCTGGATAGTGAAGGGCCATCGCGGGACTGGATCAGGTAATAGATGGCGTAGTCGACGGCCTCGCCCATCAACGTGGACCCAAAGCCCAATGTCACGCCATGCACGTTGCCAAAGCCCAGGCCCACGGCGGCGATGCCGGTCACCACGCCCGTGGCCACCGGCAGCAGCGCCACCAGCAGCGCCGGCAACGACGCAAAGGCCAACCACAGCAGCGCGCTGATCATCACCGTGCCGGCCACGGCCAGCAAGCGCACTTCTCGTTCGATGCGCGCCCGGCTCTCGACCGAAAACACCGGCGAGCCGCTCAGGCGCAGTTCCAGTGGCGGCTGCACATCGGCTCCCACCTGAGTCTGCACCGTGGCAAAAGCCTGACGCGCGCTGTCCAGCGCCGCAGCCTGCCCGTCCAGATCCGCGCCGGGCACGGACACCGTGGCCAGCAGCACGGCGCGTTCGGTCTGGCGCGAGACCCAGACACCTTCTGCCTGCCGGGGCGCATTCGTTGGCAGCAGCGCCTCGGCAATGCGCAGGGTTTCGCCCGTGGGGTCACGCTCCAGCAAGGGCTTGATGGCGTTGCCGGCCGGCGTGCCCAGCAGCGACAGGGTTTCATCGATGCCGTCGCGCAGGCCTTCAGCGGTGAACCGGGCGGGGTTGACCGCCGGGCTCAGCAGGTAGCGGTGGTCCAGGATCCAGCTGCCGACCGCCGCAAAACCGTCAGTGCCGCCGTTCTGCACCTGCTCGAAGTGACCGCTGCTGCGCATGGCCTGGGCCAGGGCGCGGGATGCCTGGGCGCGCTGCTCGGCGTTGCCGCCATCGATGCCCAGCAGCAGCGTGCGCGCCGCCACGCCACTCTGCAACTGGTCCATCAGTACCCGCTGTCCCGCGTCGGGCCTGGCCGGCAGAAAGGCCGACAGGTCGGCGACAAAGGGCGTGCGCACGATCACCGCCAGGGCCACGGCGATCAGGCCCGCCCACAGCGCCAGTGCCAGCCATGGGCGCCGGGGCCGCGTTGCAGCGCCCGGCGAGTCGACGGACTGCGTCATGGACGCGCCGTGCCGGGCGGCGTCGCTGGAGCCGTCAGTGATTGGATGGCCATCACCGACCGGTCACCGCCCGCCAGCAGCACTTCAACCGACTTCAAGTCAGGGCCCTGACCTTCGATGTCCAATTGCTGGACCTGCGTGCCCAGACGCAAACCCAAGGGGCGCAGCGTCAGGCGCCATCGGGTGGCATCACCGTCGACCCGCACGCTGTAGTACTTCTGCAGGCTGGCCATGTCGCCGTTGAGCGTGCCGCGCAAGGCTTCGACGAATGCCGTGGCTTCGGGCACCGCGTCCAGCGTCATCTGCCGGGTGCGGCCGCCACGCTTGAGCACCACCGTGTTGCCTTGCACCGTCATGGACTCCGGGCGCGGCTCCAGGGTGATGCGGCTGAAGCGGTCGGGCGCTCTGAAGCTCAAGGTGCCGCTGCTGCGCAAGGGTTGGTCCAGCCCGGATACAAACCGTTGTTCTGTAAAGCGGGCTTCGGCGTTGAGGCGCTTGGCCAGCAGCTTTGACAGGTCCGCGAGCTCAAAGGCATGGGCATGTGCGGCGAGGGCCCCCAGTGCCAGCAGCAGGGCCCAGGGCCGGATTGTGCGTAGCGCCATCATTGCCAGAAGTTGTAGAAGTTGAACCAGTTGTACGGGTGGGCGCGGCACAGGGCCTCGAGTCGTTCGACGTAGCTGCGCAGCGCAGCCTGCAACTGGGCTTCGCGATCGGCGGCGCTGGCCGGCAGTTGGCTGAAGTCGGCCAGTTGTTCAAAGTGCAGTTCATAGTGATTGCCGCCGCGGTAAATACCGACCATGAACAGCACCGGCCTGCGCAGCAATTGGGCCAGGCGCAGGGGGCCGACGATGAAACGCGCCGTCTGCCCCAGAAAGGGCAGCTCAACCAGGGCCGATTTGGCGGCATCTGCGCCACCCAGTTCCTTGGGTAGCCACCGGTCGCCCAGCAGGCCGACCAGGCCGCCGCCGTCCAGCCAGTCCCGGATCTCGAGCGTCGAACCGGGGCGGCCGATGGTGATGATGCTCATCTGCAGGTCCGGCGCAATGGCCTGCAACGTGCTCTGGATCAGCTGCGCGTTGTGCGGGTACATGACGTGGGCCACCCGCATGCCCGGCCGCGTGGCGCCGATGGCGTGCAGCGCTTCAAAGCTGCCCAGGTGGGCACCCAGCAAAAAGGCGCCGCGCCCCTGGTCCAGCGTGTTGTGCAGGCTGTCGGTGCCCTGCAGCTTGAGGTTGAATCGGGCCATCTGGCCACGCGCAAAGTACACGCGGTCCAGGACCACGCTGGCAAAGCTGTGGAAGTGCAGGTATTGGTCTGCCCAGGTGGCAGGGCGCGCCAGTGCGCGGTCCAGGTACTGCGCCGAAGCACGGCGCGCGGCGGGCGCAAAACACAGGAAGTACAGCGTGATCGGGTGCAGCACCAGGCGTGCCAGCGTGCGCCCGCCGGTCACGGCGATCCAGGACATCAGGCGCAGCGCCTGGCGGTTGCTGCGTTCGCCCATGGCCAGCCAAGGCGGCGCCGCAGCGGCGCCCGTTGTTCCCTGGTTCGAACCCGCGTTCATGTCGCCGTGGGGCCGGACAACTGACCGCGTGCGACCCATCGCGCTGTTTCATCGGTGCGTGCCAGGCGCAGTTCAAACAGTACCACGCGGCCCTGCACACGCAAGTGCACATCAACGGGGTCGCCAGGCCCTACCGGCGTCAGAAATTTGATATTGTCAAAACGAGGCGGTACAAGCGATTTGGCGTCGGCACCCATCAGATGGGACTTGATCGCGGGCCACTGCTCCAGCGTTTCCAGCACCAGCGACAGCAGCACCACGCCGGGCAGCACCGGGCGGCCCGGAAAGTGGCCATCGAATGCGGGATGGTCGACCGCAATGGGCCAATGGGCATGGCCCTCGGCGGGAGTGGCCGATGTGGAAGGTTCGGCGGTCGCTTTGTCTTGCGGCGTGGCGCCAGGCGCTGTGCCCGCCTGCAAGTTGGCGAGCGTGCGCAAGGCAAATTCACGCAGGCTGTTGGCCGTGAGTTTGCCCGTGGCTTCGTGCGGCAATGAGGGCACGTGGATGACCTTGCGCGGCACAAACTGCGGCTCCAGGTTCTGGCGCAAGGCTGTAATGACCTGCGCCGCCGTCAGTTCAGGTGCCACGACAAACACCAGCGGCCGCACCACCTCGTCACCGGCGCCGTCGGGCAGCCAGAACGCGCCATCGTCGACACCGGCGATGCGGTTGAGGTGGAAGTTCAGGTGCGCCAGCGAACTGCGTTTGCCGGCCACGTGGATCAGGTCGTTGGCGCGGCCCAGCAGACGGAAATGCCGGTCGTCCACACACTCCAGCACATCGGCCAGCGGCGTGGGTTCGGCCACGTGGCCGCCGCTGACGATGAACTGGTCTTCACCACCGGTGGCGGCTGGCTGGGCCACCACTTTCAGGTCGCCCAGGGTCTGCCAAACCGGTCCGGCGGTGGTGCGGCGGCTGGCGACCTGCCCGGCCTCGGTGCAGCCGTAAATCTCGATCAGCCGCCCCTGCATCGCCTGTTCGGCCTGCAGTGCCAGTTGTGGCGACAGCGCGGCGGTGGCCGACATGATCAGCTCGGTCGCTGGCAATGCCAGGCCAGCCAGTAACAGCGTCTTCAAGTGAAACGGCGTTGTCACCAGCGCACGCGGTTGTGGCACCTGTTGCAAGGCCTGCACCACGTCGGCGGGGTAAAAGGGGCGACCGGCATCGATGCTGGCACCGCCCAGCAGCGCCAGCAGCACGCTGGACTCCAGGCCGTAGCTGTGCTGGGGCGGTACGGTGGCCACCACCGTCAGCCCTTCCAGGTCGGCGCGTTGCAGGTCGTGCGCCAGTCGCTCGGCGCCGGCGCGCACGTTCAGCACCAGGCTGCCCCAGCGTTTGGCGTGGGGCTGCGGCACGCCGGTGCTGCCCGAGGTCAGCAGCTGCACGGCGTCCAGTTGGGCCTCGATCAAGGGTACGTCGCTTGACCTGCCCACTGCGCGGGCAGCGGCCGGCGCCACGGCCACCAGGGGCAGCGCACCCACGTCCAGACGGGCATCATCCGCCAGCACATACGCGCCACCCGCCGCATGCTGCGCGGCTTCATGCAGGCGCTGCAAGGTGTCGGGCAGGGCGTTGGGCGGCATCAGGCTGGTCTGGCCGCGCAGCAGCGCGGCGGCCAGGGCCAGCGCAAAGTGGTAGCGGTTCTGGCACAGGTTGATGACGCGGCCGCTGGCCGGCAGTTGTTCGGCCAGGGCGGCGGCCTGGGCCAGGAACTGACCGCCGCTGATGGGCCTTCCATGTGACCAGATCAGCGGCTTGTCCAGGTCGCGCGGCGACAGCAGGGGCAGTAGCTTGCGCTGGTCGGGTGTATGGCGTGTCGGGTGGGTCATGGCTGACCTTGCAGTCGGCTTTGAGCCTGGTGGCTTCGCCAGGCCTGGATGGCACCGCGCAGCGACAGGCGTTCAAACTCGGGATGCCAGCGGTAGCGCAGCAGATGTTCGCCGACAAAAAACACCGCCACCGCCACGGGCGTGATCACGTTGCCAAACAGCGACCACCAAGGCCAGGGCGCCCAGACATAGAGGGCCACCGACAACAGGCCCATGCCGGCAAAGTACAGCACCCAGGACCCGGTGACCTGCCGCGTGTACTGACGCATGGCGGGGGTGAACTGGGTGTGAACCCGTTCGGCCAGCGCGCTGATCAGCGGCTTGGCGCCGGGCCGCAGGGTGCTGGCAAAAGCCCAGGCCAGCGAGGCGTGAATACCGGCGTGCTGCATGACATACAGGCGGTTGATGTCGTCGACGCCGCCACGCCACACCACCACTGCCAAGACGGCCAGCACACCGGCACACAGCAGCAGTGTGGGCGTATGGCGCTGCGCCAGACCCGCGGTGGCCAAGGCCAGCAGCAGGGGACCGAACATGGCAAACACGGCCCAGGGTGCGTTGCCGGCGTGAACCATCACCCAGTGTGACGCCCACCCATACAGCAACACCCCGCCGCTGGCCAGCAACAACTGCCAGATGGGCAGGGTTGGTGGGGGTGT
>JAHECB010000115.1 GCA_024641925.1 Betaproteobacteria bacterium | reverse complement strand
ACCTGGCTGTGGGCGTAGTTGTCACCCAGGTACAGATCCGGACGCTGCAGCTGGCTGCCGCGCAGGTCGTGCAGGGGCAACACCAGGCGGGCCTGCAGCCAGCGCAGGTCGGTGTCGATTTCGGGTTCCTGCGTGCGCGCCAGAAACAGCGCGCGGTGATGGCTGACCTCGGCCACCGCGGTTTCCAGTGACTCGGCCGCGTAGTACACACCATATCGGCCGTCGCTGAAGCGTGACCCCATGGGGTTCAGGTGCGTGAAAGCCGCCATCACGATGCTGGCGCCCGGGCCGCTGACGCGGTCGCCCGCCGGCACCAGCGAGAGTTCACCCAGTTCCTGCCGCAAACGCGGGTTGGTCAGGCTTTCAATGGCAAACACCACGTCCAGGTCAGCGGGGTCGGCGATGTGGTCAAACAGCGTGACGGTGGGAAAGCGCGACAGGATCAGGCGGTGGCAGACCGTCCAGTCCGGTTGCACGGGCAGGGGCGGTCTCGGTGTACCGCCACCACCGTCAACGGCCGCCGAACCCGTTCTGGCGCCGGGCACGGTGGTCAAGACTTGCCGCCGCGTTCAGCGTCCAGGTACTGGCGCACCACAAACAAGTCGGCCACTTGCCCGCCCAACATGCGCTGCAATGCCGACTGCCCACCCAGAAACGGTGCCGCATTGGGTTTGCGCACCCAATCGTGGGCACGCTCGGGCACGGGCAACAGAATCTGCAGCGCCGAATAGATGCCGAAGAGGTAAGACAGTCGCTCCAGCACGTGGCGGTCCAACGGGCCGACCTTGCCCTGCTTCCACTGGTACAGCGTGGTGCGGGCCACACCCAGCAGGCTCAGCTGTTCAGGCACCGACAACTGCCAGGCATCGGCCAACCGCCAGAAGGTGCGCAACGCCGCCTGGGCCGCTGCGCTAGTCTGCAGGTCGACGGGGCCGGAACGTTCTTTTGCCAATGCGGTCATGTGGGTCACCTCGGATGCTGTGCGCAAATTGTACCTTTGCAGACTAAATATTCCAAATCGTCCGCCTGCGAACAAAGTCTGATGATGGCTGCGGTGGCGTCTTGGCGCAGCCTGGAAATCGATCTACCCGATCGCCATCAGGCTGGCGTTGCCGCCTGCGGCCGCCGTGTTGACGCTGATGGAACGTTCCATCACCAGCCGCGCCAGGGCGACGGCGCCACCTTCAAGCGGCAGGCGGGTCACCCCCAGCAACGGGCCTGGACGTTGTGCGATCGCCGCCAGCGTGCCCAGCAGTTCAGCATCCGCACCTGCAAACACCACGGCGTCGATGGGCACCGCCGGCGCTTGCCAATCCTGTGCCAGCGTGATGTGGAAACCCACCTCCACAGGCAGCCGTTCGGCCAAGGCCCGCGCGTGAGCGGGCCAAACGGCCGTGCTGCCCATCGCCAGCACAGCCGCCAGCGCATGCAGCCGCGCCAGGTCACCCGGGGCACCTTCCGGCGCCAGGCACAGCACGGCCTGGCGCGGCAGCACGCCGTACAGGTTGGCCTCTCCGGTCGGCCCCACCAGGCTGCGCCAGGGCACAACAGGCGACTGCGCGCGTGCGTTAGCGCAGGTCAGCACCAGATCGTGCAGGTCCTGCGCATGCGCCCAGGCCGACAACGACTCGGCCGCGGCAGCAGCTTCGGGATCCACCGCGTGCAGCGACAAGCCCCGCACAGGCGCGGTTGCTTCAGGCCCTGCCGCCAGCACCGCATCGTGTGCAGCCTGCGGCGGCGACTGGCTCAACAGCCGCAGCAGGTACAGCGGCCCACCCGCCTTGGGCCCGGTGCCGGACAGCCCTTCACCGCCAAAGGGCTGCACACCCACCACAGCGCCGACGACGTTGCGGTTCACATACAGGTTGCCCGCATGCACGGCATGGGCCACCTGCACCACGGTCTCGTCAATGCGGGTGTGCACACCACAGGTCAGGCCGTAGCCGGTGTCGTTGATCTGGCTCAGCAGCGCGGGCAGGTCGTCGCGTGGGTAACGCAGCAGGTGCAGCACGGGGCCGAACACTTCGCGCTGCAATTGCGCCAGCTGCTGGATTTCAATCACCGTGGGGGCCACAAAACAGCCCGGCAAAGCCTTGGCCGCCGCGGCCTGGGGCTGCCAGACCCGACAACCCTGCGACTGCAAGGTCTGCACATGGGCGTTGATGGTGGCCTGCGCCTGCGCGTCGATCACCGGGCCCACGTCCGTGGCCAGCTCCAGCGGGTTGCCCAGACGCTGGTCCGCCATCGCACCCAGCAGCATGTCCAGCACGCGGTCGGCGCACTCTTCCTGGACACACAGCACGCGCAGTGCCGAGCAGCGCTGGCCGGCGCTGTCGAAGGCCGAGGTCAGCACGTCCTGCACCACCTGCTCGGCCAGCGCCGAGGTGTCGACCACCATGGCGTTCTGGCCGCCGGTTTCGGCTAACAAAGGAACCGGTTGGCCGGCGGTGGTCAATCGGGTGGACAGCGCCCGCTGCAACAGCCGCGCCACTTCTGTGGACCCGGTGAACAGTACCCCTTGCACCAGCGGACTGGCCACCAAAGCCGCGCCCACCGTTTCACCAGGCCCTGGTAGCAAGTGCAAGGCCCCCGTGGGCACGCCAGCGGCATGCAAGGCCTGGACCGCGGCAGCCGCCACCAGCGGTGTCTGTTCGGCGGGTTTGGCCAATACCGTGTTGCCTGCCGCCAGCGCTGCCGCCACCTGCCCGGTGAAGATGGCCAGCGGGAAGTTCCAGGGACTGATGCACACCACCGGCCCCAGCGGGCGGTGCGTGATGTTGTCAAAGTCACGGCGAATCTGCTGCGCGTAGTAGTTCAGAAAGTCCACCGCCTCGCGCACTTCGGACACGGCATTGGCAAAGGTCTTGCCGGCCTCACGCGCCAGCAGCGCGCACAAAGGCGCCATGTCTTGTTCAAGTTTCAGCGCGGCCGTTTCCAGCATCTGCGCTCGAATGGGAACCGGTGTCAGCGCCCAGACTTTGGCACTTTCAGCGGCAGCGGTCAGTGCCGCCTGCACCTGCTGCGGCGTGGCGTCTTGAACCTGACCCACGGTGTCGCTGGGGTCGGCGGGATTGTGCAGGGTTGATGTGAAGGCGCCAGTCTGCAGCTCGGCCGCCGCTGGCGCCGGCGCAGCCCGCCAGGGGCGCGAGAAACTGTCTTTGCTGGCCTGCTGCAAAGCCAACAAGGTGGGTTCGCTGGCCAGGTCCAGGCCCTGCGCATTGACACGCGACCCGCCGAACAACTGGCGTGGCAGCGGCAACGCCGGGTGCGAAGCGCCCAGCGTGCCCTCTGCCGCTGACATGGCGTGCACGGTCTGCACCGGGTCTTCCACCAGTTGCTCCAGCGGCAAGGACTCGTCGGCGATGCGGTTCACGAAGGAACTGTTCGCCCCGTTTTCCAGCAACCGCCGCACCAGATAGGCCAGCAAGGTGTCATGGCTGCCCACCGGCGCATAGATGCGGCAGGGACGGCCCAGTTTCTGGTTGGACACGGCACCCACCACCTGTTCGTAAAGCGGTTCACCCATGCCGTGCAGGCACTGGAATTCGTACTGACCAGCGTAGAAGTTTTCGCCGGCCAAGGTGTGTACCGCCGCCAGCGTGTGGGCGTTGTGCGTGGCAAATTGCGGGTAGATGGCGTCTGGCGCGGCCAGCAGCTTGCGGGCGCAGGCGATGTACGACAAGTCGGTGTAGGCCTTGCGTGTGTACACCGGGTAGTCGACCAGACCATCCAGTTGCGCGCGCTTGATTTCGCTGTCCCAGTAGGCCCCTTTCACCAGCCGCACCATCAGCCGACGCTTTGTGCGGCGCGCCAGGTCGACCAGAAAGTCCACCACGGCCGGGCAGCGTTTCGCATAGGCCTGGATGACAAAACCGATGCCGTTCCAGCCCGCCAGTGCCGGGTCGTGGCACAGCGCCTCCAGCAGGTCCAGCGACAGCTCGAGCCGCTCGGACTCTTCGGCATCGATGTTCAGGCCGATGTCGTGCTGCCGCGCCAGCCGGGCCAGGCCCAGCAAGCGGGGCAGCAGTTCGTCCATGACACGCTGCTGCTGCGCACGGGCATAACGCGGGTGCAGCGCCGACAGCTTGATCGAGATGCCCGGGCCTTCGTAGATGCCGCGTCCGGCACTGGCCCGGCCGATGGCGTTGATGGCATCTTCGTAGGCCTTCAGGTAGTGCTGCGCGTCCTGAGCCGTCAACGCCGCTTCACCCAGCATGTCGTAGGAAAAGCGGAAACCATCGGCTTCGCGCTCCCGGGCGTTGCCCAGCGCTTCTTCGATGGTCTGTCCGGTGACAAACTGTTCGCCCATCATGCGCATGGCCATGTCCACGCCTTTGCGCACCAGCGGTTCTCCGCCGCGGCCCAGCAGGCGGCGCAAGGCAGAACTCAGGCCCGTGTCGCTGTGGGTGGCCACCAATCGCCCGGTCAACAGCAAGCCCCAGGTGGCGGCGTTGACAAACAGCGACGGGCTCTGCCCCAGGTGCTGCTGCCAGTGGCCGCGGCCGATCTTGTCGCGGATCAGGGCGTCGCGTGTGTCGGCATCGGGGATGCGCAGCAAGGCTTCGGCCAGGCACATCAGCGCCACACCTTCTTGCGACGACAGCGCAAACTCCTGCAGCAGGCCTTGCACCAGGCCGGCACGTCCACTGTCCAGCGCGCGCTCGCGCACACCGCGGGCCACACGCACGGCCAAGGCCTGCGCACGTGAAGCCTGCGCGTCGGTCAGCGTGGCCTGCTGCAGCAGGCCAGGTATCAGTTCGGTTTCCGGCAGGCGTGTGTGCCGTGTGATGGCCTCGCGCAGCGCCGTGCGCTGGAGAAACGGCGTCAACTGATGCAAAACCATGGCGGTGGGTTGTTCAGATGCGGTCATGCAGTCCTCCACTGGACGCGGTCAACGGCCGCGCAATGGCGCCAGTTTGCAGCGGTCGGCGCCGAATGTTCCGCCCTTTTGACCACCTGCGACAGTGAAGTGTGCGGCGGGCGACCTTGCAAAGCCGGCGTGCTGCCAACACCATGGGGCTGAAACGACCGCCGCAGGCCTGGATCAGGCGGCCGCTTTCGCCGCCGTCAAACTCAGGACGGCGCGCCAGCCCCGCGCACCAGTTCCATGACCGCATCGGCAAAGACCAGAGGTACCTCTTGTGGCATGTTGTGCCCAACACCGGGCAGCAGCCGATGGCTTCTGGTACCGGCAAAACGGCCTGCATGTTGCGCGGCATCGGCGGGTGCACGCACGCCGTCGTCCAGGCCGTCAAAGGTGATGCACGGCACGGTGATGGCCGGCTGCAGTGCCAGGCTTGACTCGATGGATGCCAATGCTGGATCACCGGGCACCAGGCCAAAGCGGTGCCGGTAGGAGTGGATGACCACGGACACGAAGTCGGGGTTGTCAAACGCCGCCGCACTGCGCTCGAAGTCGGCTTCGGCAAAGGCCCAGGTGGGCGACCACAGCTTCCACAACAGCCGGCAGACCGCGCGCCGGTCTTGCTGCAAGGCCCGCTTGCCCCGTTCGCTGTGGAAAAAATACTGGTACCAGAGCCGGTGCTCATCTTCCGGCGGGGCCGGCTCCATGGCGCGGGCGATGTCCTGGATGTTGTAGCTGTTGAAAGACAACAGGCCCGCGCACCGCTGCGGCCACAGCGCCGACACCACGCAGGCGGCACGGCCGCCCCAGTCATAGCCTGCCAGTACAGCCTGCTGGATGTTCAGCGCATCCATCAGCGCCAGCAGATCAGCACCCAGGGCCGCCTGTTCGCCGGACCGCGGTGTATCGGGGGACCGGAACCGTGTCGGGCCAAACCCGCGCAGGTAGGGCACGATCACCCGGCAGCCCTGCGACGCCAGCAGCGGCGCTACCTCGGCGTAGGTGTGCACATCGTAGGGGAAGCCGTGCATCAGCATCACGGGTGCGCCGTTACCGGGGCCGATGTCGAAGTAGCCGATGTTCAGCGGGCCCGCATCGATTCGGCACAGCGCGTGGAAAGGGTTCACAGATGTTGGGCGTTCAGGGTGGAAGTGGCAGCGGCCACAGGTGCGCGGCGTCTCATGACCCGTGGCGAGCGCCATGCTACGCCGCGTTGGCGCTGCTGCAAACGCGATCTGGCGCAAGCTTTTGTACGTCACTATTCCACGCCCGCGCGAACGCAGAGCCGCCACGCTGCTGGCCGAAGAAAATATCATGTTGAACGGCCGTTGTTCAGCCGACAAACCGGTCGGGTTGCGTGCAATCTGCGCCTTCGGGGCCATGCCCCAGGTCGGGAGTGTCATGATGAACCTGTTCCTGACAACACACGGGGCCTTGCCCCCTGCCCTTCGCGCCCTGTCCCGCCGCGCTGAGCATGATGGCTGCATCGGCGTCGGCCAGTCCGCCGCTGCCTGACGCCTACAACTTGCGATCGCTGGCGCAGCCCCGGGTGCTGCACGATGTGCAGTCCTGCGTTGGACAGGCCGTGGACAGCAAGGACGTCACGGCCTTTGTGGCCCAGGGCCTGGCCGCCCGCGACGACAACAGCGCAAAGTCCTTGCAGTTGAGCAAACCGCAGGCGCGCGCCGTGGCTGTTGCGGCTACCGGCCAGTGGGCCTGTGTAGCCCTGAGCGCCGAGGGCGTTCCGCTGTGGCCGCTGGAAACACTGCATGGTCTGGTGGTGCCCGTCGGTGTGCCCGCGAATGTGAACATGGCCTGGCGTCGAAACATGCTGGCCCAGGTGGCGCGTGATGGCGTCGGCCGTGGCTTGATCGTCTACCCCAGCGGCGATGCCGACCAGGTGCACCTGATCGCTGAACCGCGCCAGACGCAGAACATCAAACTCAGCACGCGCCTGCTGCCTGCCGGCAGCTTTGACGTCAAACAATACGCAGCGGTCCTGCAGCACCCCGGCATCGAGCGCCTGGTGACCCGCAGTGTCGACAATGGCCAGGGAACGCCGTTACGGTTGGCGATACCGCCGCACCGTTTGCTAAAGGCGGTGGACGGGGGTTTTGTTCGGCTGGAACCGACAGAGACCACTCGCCGCTATGCGTTCACCGGTACGACCTGGGTGTTTGCTGGCGGACAGGGACAGGTGCACTTGCAGGCCGATGGCACGGTTCTGATGACCGCCTCGGCCAAGTCGCCGGTGACCGACCGCGTCACACCAAGCAGCGGAGCCGACCGCTGGCGTCTGGCGGATGGTGTGTTGCAGCTGAGCATGGCTGATGGCACCCGCTACGCCCTGACCCTGAACTGCGACGGCACAACCATGACAGGTGTGGCCCGCCGCGTCGAGGTCAACGCCGACCAGGACGAAGGCAGCGAATGGCAATGGCCGGCACAGCTGCTGCGCCAGGGCGCGCCCACCGGACCGGATGCCGGCAAGTGGCAACAGGCATCGGCGTCAGCCGCCAGGCTGGCCTGAAGGCGCGCCCGAACCGGTCGCCCTGCTTTCACCCGTTCAGGAACAGCGCAACGAGTTCAGTAGCATGGGCGGCTTCAGACAAGGAGTCCGCGTGATGAGTTATGACCACATCACGGTGTCCCGTGAAGGCCGTTACCTGACGGTGACCATGAACCGCCCCGAACGGCGCAACGCGCTGTCGCTGGCCCACATGACCGAGCTCATCGACGCCTTTGCCAAGGCCTCAAAAACCGACGCTGCGGGCATCGTGCTGGCCGCAAACGGCACCGTGTTCAGCGCGGGGCACGATTTTGCCGACATGGCCGGCGCTTCATTGCACGACATGCGCACACTGCTGAAAACCTGCACCGAACTGATGACCCTGATCCAGAGCGTGCCGCAGGTGGTCATCGCCCAGGTGCAGGGCTTGGCCACCGCGGCCGGCTGTCATCTGGTGGGCACCTGCGATCTGGCCGTGGCGGCTGACACCGCTGGTTTTTCACTGCCCGGCGGCAAGGCCGGCTGGTTCTGCCACACGCCGCTGGTGGCGCTGGCCCGCAACCTGGGGCGCAAACGCGCGCTGGAGATGGCACTGACAGGCGACGTGATTTCCGCTGCCTCGGCCGCCGAATCGGGGCTGGTGAACCGGGTGGTGCCAGTTGCCGACCTGGCCCATGAAACGCTGGCACTGTTGCGCCGCGCCACCCGCGGCAGCGCCTTGTCCAAAGGCCTGGGCAAACAGTGTTTTTACGACCAGGTGGACCTGGACCAACCCAAGGCCTACGCACACGCGGTGGAGGTCATGGCCAGCGCCAGCCAGACACCGGAAGGACGCGAAAGTGTCAACAGCTTTCTGGAAAAGCGGCCCGCTCATTACAGGCTTGAGCGCCGTGGCGAGCAGCCCTCGCACCGGTTCAGGTGTCGGCCTCGTCGCGCGCCTGCCAGAGGTCGATCAGCATCATCACCACGCCGATCAGCACCACGGCGATCATGGCCGGCTCCTTGACCTTGATCACAAAGCTGGCCAGGAAGGTGATCATCAGGCCGGCACCCAGCAGTCCAAACAGCAATTTCATGGTTATCTCCTGAAGGGGGCCAGCGCTTTGGGCTGGCTCAAGTGGTTGCCTGTTGCACTGTGTTGACCAACCAGCGCGCGGTGCGCAGCAAGCGGGCGTCGTCGCCAGGTTTGCCCACCAGTTGCACGCCCAGCGGCAAACCGTTTTCGCCGTGCAGCAGCGGCAGGCTCAGACACGGCAAGCCCAGGAAGGTCCACAAGGTGCACATCACCGGGTCACCGGTAGTCTCCAGGCCCAATGGTGCGGTGCCCAGGGTGGCCGGCGTCACGATGACGTCGAAGTGCTCAAAGACCACCTCCAGGCCTTGCAGCAGCAGGGGCACGCGTGCCAGAGCTTGCCTATAGGCCACTGCCGTCACCTGGCGCCCGCGTTCGATCTGGGCGCGCAGCGACGCCGACAGTTGATCGCGGCCCCGCTCGTATTCGATTTCGAACGAGCCGGCGATCTCGGCCTCCATGACCGTGCGATGCCAGTCCAGGGCGTCAACCGCCGTTGCTGGCAATTCAAAGGGTGCGATGCGCCCCGCCAGCAATTCGACCAATTCTCCAAAGGCCGCTTGTGCATCAGGCGCCACACGGTCCCACATCGGTGTCTGAACCCAGGCCAGCGTAGGCGGCATGGGCGCGTCGGTGGCGGCCAGCCGCGCCAGCGGCGGTGTGGCGCGCGGGCGCGTCAATTTGTCCTGGGCGTCGTAACCCGCCAGCACTTCAGCCAGCAGCGCCACATCGTCCAGCGACCGGCCAAACACCCCTACCGCGTCCAGCGCCGGCGACTGCGTCAGCACGCCCGTGCGCGGAATCAGGCCGGCACTGGGTTTGAAGCCGTACACGCCGCAGAACGAGGCTGGCCGGATGACCGAGCCATTGGTCTGCGTACCGATGGCCAGCGGCACCATGCCCGCCGCCACGGCCGCCGCCGAGCCGCTGGAGGAACCGCCAGGCGTGTGCGCCGGGTTGTGGGGGTTGCGGGTCTTGCCGGGCGCGTAGGTGGCCAACTCGGTGGTCACCGTCTTGCCCATCACCAGCCCGCCCGCAGCGCGCAGCCGCGTCACCACCGCGGCGTCCTCATGTGGCATGCGGCCGGCATGCAGGGGCGTGCCGTCTTCGGTGGGCATGTCGGCCGTGTCGATGATGTCCTTGATGCCCACGGGCAGCCCAAACAGGGGCCCGTCGGTACGGCCTTCGGCGTGGGCTTCGTCGGCAGCCTTGGCTTGCGCCAGCAGGTGGTCGGGGTTGAGGTGTGTCCAGGCCAACACCTCGCCATTGACCGCCGTGGTGCGCGCCAGCAGGGCCTGCGCATAGTCGCGCACCGAAAACTCACCCGCTGCCATGCGGGCTTGGGCTTCGGTGGCGCTCAGGCCCGCCAGCAATGCGATGTCGAGTCCCATGGTGTCAGCGGCTGTACAGCACGTCGGGTAGCCAGGTCACCAGTCCCGGAAAGACGTAGATGGCGGCCATGGCCACAAACACCATCGACACAAACGGCAGGCAGCCCTTGAAGATGGTGGACAGCAGTACATGCGCCGGCGCCACGCCCTTCAGGTAGTAGGCCGACATGGCCATGGGCGGTGTCAGGAACGAGGTTTGCAAGTTCAACGCAATCAGGATGCCGAAAAAGATGGGATCGACGCCAAAGTGCGGCAACAGCGGCAGGAAGATGGGCACGAAGATGATGATGATCTCGCTCCATTCCAGCGGCCAGCCCAGCAAGAAGATGATCAACTGCGTCAGCAGCAGGAAAGTCACGGGGTTCAGGTCCAGGCCCAGCACGAAGTCCTTGATCACACCCTCGCCGCCCAGGTAGCTGAAGATGGACGAAAACAGCCACGAGCCGACAAACAGGTAACACACCATGGCGCTGGTGCGTGCCGTCAGGTACACCGCTTCACGCAGCTTGCCCCAGGACATGGCGCGGTACGCCGTTGCCAACACCACGGACCCCAGCGCGCCGATGGCCGCGGCCTCGCTCGGCGTGGCCAGGCCAAACAGGATGGCACCCAGCACCGACATGATCAGGATGGCCAGCGGCAAAAACGCCTTGAGCAACAGCAGCACCACGGCACCGGTGCTCATCACACCTTGGTCCTTGGGCAAGGCAGGCATCAACTTGGGCCGCAGGATGGCCGTGGCGATGACATAACCCATGTACAGCCCGGCCAGCAGAAAGCCGGGAATCAGCGCTGCCGCGTACAGCTTGACCACGGAAACGCCTGCGGTGGCACCGTAGACGATGAGCATGATGGACGGCGGGATCAGGATGCCCAGCGTGCCACCGGCACAGATGACGCCGGCCGAGATCTTCTGGTCGTAATTGGCCTTGAGCATGGCCGGGAAGGCCAGCAGCCCCATCAGCGTGACCACCGCACCGACGATGCCGGTGGCGGTGGCAAACAAGGCGCAGGTCACCAAGGCCGCGATGGCCATGGCGCCCGGCACACGCCGGAAAGCCACCTGCAAGCTCAGGAACAACTTGTCCAGGATGTTGGACCGCTCGATCATGTAGCCCATGAACAGGAACAGCGGTATGGCCACCAGGATGTCGCTGTTCATCACGCTGAAGGTGTTCTGCGTGAAGAGGTAGAACACCCGGTTGTCGAAAAACGACTGGTCGGGCGTGAAGTAGGCGTAGAAGCCGAAGGCCACGCCCATCGCCATCAGCGTGAAGGCGATGGGGAAGCCCAGCATGATGATGAAGATGAACAGGCCCAGCATCAGCAGGGCAAGGTGCGGGTTGCTCATGAGTGGATGCCCTTGGCTTGTTCGCTGGTGTGCAGCTGCATCAGCTGCGCTTCAAGTTCGTCAACGTCATGCAGGCGCGCGGGCCATTGGC
This sequence comes from Betaproteobacteria bacterium, assembly GCA_024641925.1. Taxonomy (GTDB): domain Bacteria; phylum Pseudomonadota; class Gammaproteobacteria; order Burkholderiales; family Burkholderiaceae_C; genus Rubrivivax. The sequence goes on along the minus strand of JAHECB010000115.1, from coordinate 2,663 downwards.
CTTCTTGCAGGCACAACACGCAGCGAAATACTTCGGCAATGCCCTGCAGAGTCAGCAGCACACCGGCCGCCGGAATCAGCATCTTCAGCGGCCAGATCGGCACACCCACCGGGCTGTTGACGCTGACTTCGCGAATGGCCAGGGATTCCATGCCGTAACCCCAGCCGGCGATGACCAGTGCCAGCACGCCAGGAAAGAAAAACAGGAAGTACAGCACCAGTTCCAGGCTGGCCTGCACCTTCACCGGCCAGCGTCGGTAGAAGATGTCAGCGCGCACATGCCCACCGCGCGACAAGGTGTAGGCACCGCACATCAGGAACAGTGCGCCATACAGGATGTAGCTCAGGTCAAACGCCCAGCTGGTGGGGTCTCGAAGCGCGTAGCGCACAAAAACCTCATAGCTGATCCCCAGGGTGAGGATGACGATGCACCACGCAAACGCGTGGCCCACCGACTTGTTCAGCAGGTCGATGGTCTTGATGATGGAGCGAAGCATCAGGCGCCTCCTGGCACGGGAAAGGCCGGTATCAAATCAGGTGAAGAACAAAACAAGGGAGGCACTGGAGCCTCCCTTTGCGCAACATCTGCGCGCAGCCGCCGCGCTACGGCGCGGCGCTGGCCGTCACGCCATGCCGGGGATCTTGCCGTGGATGTGCTCGTAGCCCACCAGGTAGTCTGCCTCGTTCAGGAACATGTACTTGGCCACGCGCTTGGACCAGGCCTTCTGGCTGTCGACCACCTTCTTGAAGAACGGGTCTTCGTCGCTGAGCTTCTTGGACACCACGTCCCAGGCTTTCATCTGGGCGTCGAACACCGACTTGGGTGTGCGGTGCACCTGCACCTTGTCCTTGGTCACCAGTTCGTCCAGGTCGCGCGAGTAGTTGTCCATGGCCGTCCACCAGTTCGACGACGACGCGGCTTCAGCGGCGTAGCGCAGCACGGCCTGCAGGTCCTTGGGCAGCGAATCGTGTTTCTTGCGGTTGAAGGCGATTTCAAAAAACTCCATCGCCTGGTGGAAGCTGCCCATCATGTAGTGCTTGGCCACGTCCTGCGCGCCAAAGCGACGGTCTGATGTCGGGTTGTTGAACTCGAAGGCCTCGATCACACCACGGTCCATGGCGGGCACGATTTCGCCGCCGGGCAGCTGCGTGACCTTGCAGCCCATTTGCTGCATCAGGTCGGCCGCCAGGCCCACGGTGCGGTACTTCAGACCCTTCAGGTCTTCAGCACTCTTGATCTCTTTCTTGAACCAGCCCAGCGGCTGGGTGGGCATGGGCATGGCGAAATAGCCCACCACGTCCAGGTTGATCTTCTTCAGCAGCTCCTGGTACATCTCCAGGCCGCCGCCACGGTAGATCCAGGCCAAAGTCTGAGGCGCGTCGCAGCCGTTGATCGGGCCCGAGCCGAACAGCGAAGCCACCTTGCTCTTGCCGTACCAATAAACCGGCACGCCGTGGCAGGCGTCCAGCACGCCCTTGTTCGTGGCGTCCATGACTTCAAAGGGCTTGACGACCGCGCCGCCCACCAGGTAGTCGATGCGCAGTCGGCCACCGGACATTTCATTGACGCGCTTGACGTATTCCTCGGCCATCTCGTTGAAGATGTCCTTGGCGCCCCAGGCGCCTTGCATCTTCAGCACGATGGGCGACTGCGCCACCGCGATCATGGGCACGGCCATGGCGGCAGAGCCGACGACGCCTGTTGCCGCAGCGCCCAGAAAGCGCCGGCGAGCCGGTTTGGTTTCAGCCGCTGCCGGGCTGTCGGTACGGATAGATTCAGTCATCTTTTGTCTCCTGGGTACAGATGGGACCGCCTCACTTCAGGCGGGTGGTATCGAACACCACCGACGAGTATGAAGGGCAAAAGCCTCGCAGACCATACGGCTATACCCCGGAATTCCCTGGGCAGCAGCCACGCCAAGTTGTCGCGCAAAGTGCCCTGGGCGGTCTGCCCACGCCCTGTCGAGCGACACTCGGAAACGCGCTTGAATGCCTTGCAGGCCAGCAGTGCGGGATTCAGCCCATCACTTTCTGTGGCAACCAGGTCGCAATATCCGGGAAAACACAGAGCAGCAGAATGGCGACCACCATGCACATCATGAAGGGGAAGGCTCCCCGAAGGATGGTGGGCAGACGCACGTCGGGCGTGATGCTGTTGATGACAAACAGGTTCAAGCCCACCGGCGGCGTGATCAAGCCCAGCTCCATGTTGATGGTCAGCACCACACCAAACCAGATCGGGTCGAAGCCTGCAGCCGTGATCACCGGCATCAGGATGGGCGTGGTCATCAGGATGATGGCAGCCGGCGGCAAAAAGCAGCCCGCCACCAGCAGCAGCAGGTTGATCGCCGCCAGCACCACCCACCGGTTGGCTTGGAGATCGCCAATCGATTGCGCGACGGCCTGCGTGACCTGCAGCGACGACATCATGTAGCCGAACAGGATGGACGTGCCGATGATCATCAGCAGCATGCCCGACTCGCGCAGCCCGTCGCGCAGGATGTTCCAGAGCTCCATCGGCCGCCAGACGCGGTAGATGACCACCACCATCAACAGGCACAGCATGGCGCCGACGCCGGCGGCTTCAGACGGTGTTGCAATGCCACCGTAAAGCGCATAGACGACACCCACGATGACGGCGATGAAGGGCAGCAGCCGCGGCAG
>JAHECB010000377.1 GCA_024641925.1 Betaproteobacteria bacterium | reverse complement strand
AGCCGAAGGGTGGCGTCAGAAACGAGGACTGCAGGTTCACGGTGATCAGCATGGCCAGCCAGATCGGGTCCACGCCCTGGTTGATCAGCACCGGCAGGAACAGCGGCACCGCGATGTAGCTGATCTCGATCCACTCGATGAAAAATCCCAGCACAAAAATCAGCGCCATCATGAACCAGATGTCGCTGTTCACACCGCCGGGCAGCCACTCGAACATGCGCACGATCAGGTCTTCGCCGTGCAGGCCGCGGAAGGCCAGCGCAAACACCTGCGCCATCAGCAGGATGAACATCATGATGGCGGTGATCTTGCTGGTGTCCAGCGCCACGTCCTTCAGCACCTGCCATTTGAAGCGACCGGACCCCATGGTGATCAGCACCGAGCCCACCGCGCCCATGGAAGCGGCTTCGGTGGGCGCGGCGATGCCGCCCACGATGGACCCCAGCACCGCCACCACCAGCAGGATGGGCGGCACCACCACCTTGAAGAATCGCACCCAGAGCTGACGGCGTGTGACGGCGTCGCGTTCGGCCAGCGGTATCGGCGGCATCAGTTCGGGCCTGAGCCAGCCCAGCACCAGCAGGTAGGTGATGTAGATCGATGCCAGGATCAAACCCGGGCCCACAGCCGCGGCAAACAGTGTGCCCACCGACAACTGCATGATGTCGGACAGCAGGATCAGGATCAGGCTGGGCGGAATGATCTGCCCCAGGGTGCCCGAAGCACAGATGGCACCGCAGGCAATGCTCTTGTTGTAGCCGCGCCGGATCAGCGTGGGCAGGGTCAGCAAACCCAGCGTGATCACCGTGGCGCCCACGATGCCGGTGGTGGCGCCCATCAGCACACCAAACAGAATGATGCCCACGCCCATGCCGCCGCGCACGCCGCCAGCGATGTGTCCCATGACGTCGAGCAGGTCGTCGGCCAGACGCGACTTTTCCAGCATCACGCCCATGAACACAAACAGCGGAATCGACATCCACTGGTAACCCGCCACCACGCCGTACACACGCGCCGGCAGCAGGTTGAACAAGGTGTCGCCAAAACCCAGCCAGCCGAACACAAAACCCACGGTGGCCAGCGTCACCGCCACCGGCATGCCGATCATGAGCAGGCCGAAGAAGGCCACCAGCATCAGGATGGCGTAGGTCTGGGTTTCAAACATCGCCTGTCTCCCGGCGCTTGTTTTCCTGCAGCACGCGGCGCATCAGGGCGCCCACGGTCTGCAGGGCCAGCAGGCCAAAGCCCACGGGAATCAAACCCTTGATGGCCCAGCGGTAGGGGATGCCGCCAGGGTCGGACGAGGTTTCGCCGATGCTGTACGACTGCATCACATAAGCCAGAGACAGCTTGACGAAGAGCAGCGCAATCATCAGCGTGATGGCACCCGACATCAGGTCGACGATGAACTTCAGGCGGGGCGAGAAGTTGGCGTAGAACAGGTCCACCCGCACGTTTTCGCCGCGCTGCAGCGAGTAGCTCATGCCCAGCAGGATCATCGCGGCCAGCAGGTGCCACTCCAGTTCCTGCGCCCACACGGAGCCCAGGCTCATCGAGTAGCGCAACAGCACGTTGGTGGCCACCAGGGCGATCATGATCAGCGCCAACCACAGCGTGGCCATGCCCACCCGATCGATCAGCGCTTCTATCTTTTGAACAGCGACCGTCATCGCCTGCGTCATACGGGCTTTCCAGAAACAGAAAAACTCACAGCCGAACCGCGGCGCGAAACGCCGCGGTGGCCTGCATCAAAAATGAAGAGGGTCTGCCAACCAGACCCCGCCCAACAGACCAGCCCCCGCGGCGCCGGTTCAACGGCAGCGCAGGCTGGTCACGACGGCACCGTCAGCCGCGCACCTTCACGTGGTATGCCTCTTCGCTGATCTCGGACCAGCGGTCGTATTTGGCCTTGAAGGCCATGTAGGAGTCGTGCACCTTCTTGGTCATCGGGTCCTTGGCGGCGGCTTCTGCCAGCACCTTGTCGGTCTCGGTGCGCAAGGCACTGATGACCGCGTCGGGCAGCGGCTTGGCGATCACGCCCTGGGTCTTGATCAGGTCCTGCATGGCGTCGGAATTGGCCTTCTGGCACCAGCCTTCGCTGATCACATTGCAGGCTGCTGCCGCGTTTTCGACGATGGCCTGCAGGTCTTTGGGCAGCTTGGCCCAGGCGGCCTTGTTGATGAGCAGCTCGGACACGGTGGCCGGCTCGTGCCAGCCGGTGGTGTAGTAGTACTTGGCAGCTTTCTGCAGGCCCAGGCGGCGGTCCTGGTAGGGGCCCACAAACTCGGCGGCGTCGATCACACCACGCTCCAGTGCCGGGAAGATCTCGCCACCCGGCAGCACTTTCACGTCCACACCCAGACGCGCATACACCTTGCCGGCCAGACCCGGGATGCGCATCTTCAGACCTTTGAGGTCGGCGACGCTGTTGATCTCCTTCTTGAACCATCCCGTCATCTGAACGCCGGTGTTGCCGCAGGGCATGGCGACCATGCCAAACGGCGCGTAGACCTCGTTCCACAGGTCGATGCCGCCGCCGTCGTAGAGCCAGCCGTTCATGCCCTGGAAGTTCATGCCAAAGGGCACGGCGGTGAAATACTGGGCCGCGGCGGTCTTGCCGGTCCAGAAATAGCTGTTGGCGTGGTTCATCTCCACCGTGCCGGCGCGCACGGCGTCAAAGCCTTCAAAGGCTGGCACCAGTTCACCGGCGCCAAACACCTGGATCTTCAGGCGGCCGCCCGACATCTCGGCGATGCGCTTGGCCAGGTCGGTGGCCGAGCCCGGGCCGTCCATGTAGAACGGCGCGCCCTTGCCGTAGGCGCTGGTCATTTTCCAGTTGAAGGTCTGCTGGGCGCTGGCGATGGTGGGGAAGCCGACAGCGACACCGGCCGCAGCCGCTACTGAGCCTTTGCTCAATAACGAACGTCTTGTCTGGAGCATGGAATCTTTCCTTGGAAGTTGAAGAACGCGCCGTGAGGCGCAGCGATGCCCGCTGGTGCGGGGGCGGGAACACCCGTACGCAAAGCGCGTGCCACGGTCTGATTGGGCTCTGCCTGGGTCGTGCGGCGATGCCTGGCAGACTGCCGACCCGTCGAATTGGTGCGCCGAATGGCCAAACCGGTGCACGGGTTCCGTGGCGACCGCGCTGCCCTGCGTTGGCTGCTTCATGGTGGTGCGATTGGGCGAGGCCATGGACCAATGCGCCGTTGCAGGGTGTCCATCACCTTTGCACAGGTCGGTGAGTCCGGCAGGGGCTGCAGGCGGACGTGGATGGCCCCGATTCGCCCCGCGGTTGCGGCCTGTCGGGATCGGCAACCCACGGCGTCGGCCGCACTTCGCGCCGCAATCCTTGCCATGACGGTTGTCTTGCGGGTCCTGGCGGTCTTCCTCGGCTCCTGGCTGTGGACGCCCGATCTCGACCGTGCTGCGCTGATCCAGCGCATGGAGCAGAGGGTGCTGCGAGACCCGGTGCCGTATCTGAAGCGCATCACTGCGCCGACCTCGTTGCTGCGGGGCCAACAGGACCAGATGATGCCCGTGGTGTCCTGCGCAGGACTATCGGGGTGCGATCAGTGGTTCCCGCCTGGTCGCGGTGCCCGGTGTGGGCCACCTGCCGCACGCAGAGGCGCCAGCGACTGCGCTGCGGGCGCTGCGCGCGGTTCCGGTGTCTTGACGCGCCGCTTCAGGGCGTTCG
>JAHECB010000376.1 GCA_024641925.1 Betaproteobacteria bacterium | reverse complement strand
GTCGCCGCCAAAGCGGCTGACCGCCAGGATGGTGGCGCCATGCATGGCAAACAGCAGTGCCGAGCCGTACAGGAAGGCAATCGACAGCGCGTGGAAGGGGTTGTAGAACAGGTTGCCGTAGCGGATGGAGAACGCCGCCGTCCAGTCCAGGTGCGGGAAGATGCCAAAGGGCACCGCCTCGCCCCACGAACCCATCAGCACCGGGCGGAAAAAGCCCAGCACCAGGAACAGCCAGATCGCCGCGGCAAAGGCCCAGGGCACATGCGTGCCCAGGCCCAGCGCACGGGCGCGGCGGTAGGTGCGTGCCCACCACAGCAGGATGGACGTGGTGAGCAGGCCACCGGCCAGCAGCCACCAGCCGCCCTGGTTCATGGGAGGCAGGTGCAAGCCGTAACCGGGTGGTGGCGGCTCCAGCGCCAGCCAGGGCAGTTGGCGGATGAACTCCACGGGGTTCCAGTTGACCGAGGCCAACATGTTCAAGCCCATGATGTTGATCGACAGCATGCCCAGGATCAGCGAAGCCACACCCAGGCCACCCAGGTAGACCGGGCCGATCTGTGCGTTGCCCAGCCGCCCCGCCAGGTGCCAGAAAAAGGGCTGCCCGGTGCGGGGACTGTTGCCCCGCGGCAGTTCGATGCCGGCCTGCGACGGGCCGACGGCCTGTACGCTGGTGAAGAGGTTTTGGTATTGCGCCATGGTTGTTGCGCTCCTATTTCCAGATCGGCAGCGCGAGCCACCAGTTCCACCACTCTGGCCATCCGCGGGTCCAGAACGGGCCGCTGATGACGATGCACACCGCGCTGAAAAACACCGCCGCCAGCGCCAGGAACAAACCCAGACGGTGGATGCCCAGGGTGCCGACCGAATAGCCGATCAGGTCGCGGAAAAACGTGTCTTCATGGTCCGGCGTCTTCACGGTTTCGCCCCTGCCGGGGTTGGTGGCCGACAGGATCAGGCCGCCGTGCAGCGACAGCGCCAGTGCCGTCGTGAAGAAGAAGCTGATGGCGATCATGTGCGCCGGGTTGTAGTGAAAGTGCAGGTACTGGTAGCCCACGTTGGACACCCAGTCCAGGTGGCTGAAGATGCCGTACGGAAAACCGTGGCCCCAGGCGCCCAGCAACAGCGGGCGGATCACCACCAGGGTGACGTAGGCAAAGATGGCCATGCCAAATGCGATCGGCACATGCAGGCCCATGCCCAGTTTTCGGCAGATCTCGACCTCGCGCATCATCCAGCTCACGAAGGCACCGATGGCGCAGACCGTGACCACTTGCCAGATACCGCCTTCGCGCAGCGGCGCCAGGCCCAGACCGTATTTCAGGTCGGGTGGGGCAATGCTGATCTGCCACAGGTTCCAGGTCGGGCCCAGTGCGGCGCCGTAGGCCAGCATGGCCACACCCAGGAAGGTGAAAAAGATCGTCGTCACGCCGAAGAAGCCGACGTAGAACGGGCCGATCCAGAAATCAAAAAGGTCGCCGCCCACCAGCGTGCCGCCGCGCACGCGATATTTGCGTTCGAAACTCAGCATCGCCATGGCCAGTTCCTCAGGTTGGTTCGAGGGGGGAGCGGAGCACGGCCACTGGAGGCCTTGCCCCGCATCCCTTGTTTGCTTTGATGGGGCCCGGAAGATTTACTTCGGGGGCATCGCGGCGTTTTGCTTCATCGTCTGTGCTGCGTGGGGACCATCGAGCCAGTTGAAGGTTGGCGTGGAAAGCAGGATCAAATGGATCATTGCCGCCAACCCAAACAGGAAGATGCCCTGCACCACCATCGCACGAAGCGGGTCGTACAACTTCCAAATTCGCCACATATCGTGAGCTCCTAATAAAGATGCGACATGAAGGTGTAGACCGCTGCCGACACGCCACCCGTCACCGACTTCACACCCTCAGCACCGGGCAACCAGGACCGCCAAGGCTGTCCCAGTGTTTGGCCGATGAGGGCGATGGCCAGAAACACCACAAAGGCCGGTACAAACAGCAACCAGAAAGACTTGCGGGTCTCCGGGTTGGCCGTTGCGTGGGGCACCTTGGTTTGGTTGGTGTGCATCGTCATGGCAGTCCTTGCTTATGTCGCGGTTGCTACAACCAGGGCCGCCAGATCCAGACGAGGATGTGTGCGATCACGGCAACAATCGTGAAACCCACAAATCCCTGTGTCCAAAACTGATGGAACTCCTGGGCTTCTTCGTCAGTCAAGCCCGAAATTGAGCCTCTGCGTTCAGCCATGTGAACCACTCCTTCTTTCAAATTGACCTTGCGGCCTTTGTTGCGCACAACCCGCGCAATGTGGGCAGCCGCGGCGGGAAGCCACGACATTCGGTGAGAAAAGGCGTTGCAGCTTCATGCGCTGCTCACCTCTTCGAACAAGCCCGTACAGCGCGCCACCAGGCTGCGCGTCACGGTTTTCAATCCTTCCTGGCGGGCGGCCGCTTCGGCCTGGTCGCGCCAGCGTTTGGCTGCCGAGATCTGCACCAGCACCGGCTCGCGTTCAACGGCCTGCGCCAGCAGCGCCTGGGCGTCGTCAGCCCAGGCCAGTTGGCTGTGCATGTCACGCGCCGGCGTGGCGTCCACCTTGTCCAGTTCGGTGCCCAGGGGCAGCACGTGGAACAGGGCGTCAAACAGGGCGTTGCAGAATTCCTGCACCAGATAGGTGGCGCCTGCATAGCCCATGAACGGTGTGCCCGTGGCGCGCCGAATGACGGCGCCCGGGAACGACGCGGCAATGTAGGTGGGCTGGGGCCCATGCCCGCTGCTGCGTTCGGCCAGGTACATGCGTTCGTTGTAGGAACCAAACATCACCAGGGGTGCCTGCTCGTGACAGAGCTTGCGCACGGCATCGTTATCGGTCTTGGCGCCGGGTATGCGTGGAATGGCGAACTTGCAGGGCAGGCCCAGCTCGTCCTCCAGAAAATGCCGAATGCCCCTGGTGTAGGTTTCATTGGCGACGACAGCGAAACTGGCCGTGCCGAAAAAGTCCTGCGTGACGGAACGCCACAGGTCCCAGATCGGCTTGATGGTGGTGTGCTTTTCACGCTCGATGAAGGGCTCGGGGTCCAGCCCCGTCAAACGGCCCAGTTCGCGCAAAAAGGCGGTGGTGCTGTGGAGCCCGATGGGGGCCTGCAGGTAGGGACGGTCCAGCGCTTCACACAGCATGCGACCGTATTCGCGGTACAGGCAGATGTTGACGTCGGCTTCGACCAGGCGCGACACGTCCATCAGGTGGCTGCCCAGCGGGAACACCATGTTCACCTCGCAGCCGATGCCTTGCACCAGGCGGCGGATCTCGGCCAGGTCGCTGGGGCTGTTGAACATGCCGTAGGCCGGGCCGATCAGATTGACACGCGGCTTTTCGTCCGCAGCGCGCACACGTTCGGGCACCTTGCGCAGACCGTATTGCTGCCACAGCCAGAACAAGGCGCGGTTGGCGCTTTGCCACTGGTCTTCGTCGATGGTGCGGGGCAAAAAACGCTGGATGGCCGTGCCTTCGGGCGTCACGCCGCCGCCGATCATTTCGGCGATGGAACCGGTCACCACCACGCTGGGCAGGTCGGGGTCGAGTGCGGCATGGGCGCGCTTCATGGCGCCTTCGGTGCCTTCGCGGCCCAGCTGTTCTTCGGCCAGGCCGGTGACGACGATGGGCAGCTCGTGCGGCGGCAGCGCGTCGGTGTAATGCAGCACGCTGGTGACGGGCAGGTTTTCACAGCCC
>JAHECB010000114.1 GCA_024641925.1 Betaproteobacteria bacterium | reverse complement strand
CCAAGACCGTGGCCGCCGAGGCCACGGCCGACGGCATCCGCGTGAAGTTTGAAGGCAGCGACGGCAAGACCAGCGAAGGCGTCTACGACCTGGTGTTTCAAGCCGTGGGCCGCAGCCCCAACGGCAAGAAGATCGCGGCCGACAAGGCCGGCGTGGCTGTCAGTGACCGTGGGTTCATTGCGGTGGACAAACAGATGCGCACCAACGTGCCGCACATCTTTGCCATCGGCGACATCGTGGGCCAGCCCATGCTGGCGCACAAGGCCGTGCACGAAGCGCACGTGGCCGCGGAAGTGGCGGCTGGCGAACTGCAGGGTGACGACAAACTGCAAAAGGCGCAGTTTGATGCGCGCGTGATCCCCAGCGTGGCCTACACCGACCCCGAGGTGGCCTGGGTGGGCCTGACCGAGGACGAGGCCAAGGCGCAGGGCATTGCCGTCAAGAAAGGCCTGTTCCCCTGGAACGCCAGCGGCCGCGCCATTGCCAACGGCCGCGACGAAGGGTTCACCAAGCTGCTGTTTGATGCAACCACGCACCGCATCGTCGGCGGCGGCATCGTGGGCACGCATGCCGGCGACATGATCGGCGAAGTGGCGCTGGCCATCGAAATGGGCGCCGACGCGGTGGACATCGGCAAGACCATCCACCCGCACCCCACGCTGGGCGAAAGCATCGGCATGGCGGCCGAAGTGGCGCACGGCAGTTGCACGGATGTGCCCCCGGCCCGACGCTGACCCGCATTGAATCCCGCAGGTTCCGGCCCGGCATCGCCGGCCTGGTGGCGCCAGCTGATACCAACCGCACCAGCGGTGGACAGGCGCGAGCGGCTGCGTGCGGCGGTGGGTGCTTTTTTGGGCATCTTGCTGACGGCCCTGCTGTGCCACGCCACCGCGCCGCCCGGTACCGCGCTGTGGCTGGCCGCGCCCATGGGTGCGGCGGCTGTGCTGGTTTTTGCCGTGCCGTCCAGCCCCATGGCGCAGCCTTGGCCCGTGGTGGTGGGCAACACGGTTTCAGCGCTGGTGGGGGTGGTCTGCGTGGCGCTGATCAGTGCGCCGGAATGGCGCGCCGCAGCCGCTGTGGGTGCGGCGGTGGCGGTGATGTTTGCACTGCGCTGCCTGCACCCGCCCGGCGGTGCAGCCGCGTTGTTGGTGGCCATCAACGGGGTGCAGGACTGGCGCTTCGCCTTGTTCCCGGTTCTGGCCAACGCAGCGGTGCTGACGCTGGTGGGTGTGGGCTACAACCGCTTGACCCGCAGGCCGCCCGCAGCGGGGCTGCCGGAACCGGTGCAAAGTCCGGGTCCGCAGGCCACCAGCGAAGACGACGACCTCGACGCCGTCCTGACACGCTTCAACCAGGTGCTGGACATTGGCCGCGATGACCTGAAGGCCTTGTTGGGCGACCTGCAGATGCAGGCCTACCAGCGCAAGCTGGCGCAGGTGCGCTGCCGCGACGTGATGTCGGCACCGGTCATCACCGTCGCCGTTGATACGCCCCTTTCGCAGGCCTGGTTGCGTTTTGACGCCCATGGCATCAAGGCGCTGCCCGTGGTCGACCGCAACGGCGGCCTGGTGGGCATCGTGACCCCCGCCGACTTCATGCGCGGCATCGATGCGGCCACCGACCGGCAGGCGCAGCGTCGGGCCTGGTCTGAAGGCCGCCCGAAAACGACGGCTGACGGCGTCGAGCACGCCGTCGCGTCCGTCATGACGCGCCAGGTGCGTGTGGCCTCGCAGGACCGCCTGCTGGTGGACTTGCTGCCGCTGTTTGCCGGCAGCGGCCACCATCACCTGCCCATCGTCGGTGAGCAGGGTGCCCTGGTGGGCATCGTCACCCAGTCCGACGTCGTCAGCGCCCTGTGCCAGCCTGCGCCGCGCGTCGGCTGACGGTCCAGCGCTGAATGCGGGCCGGTACCGGCCCGCCCTTGACGACGGGCCGGTACCGGGGGCTCAGGCTGCGGCTGGCTTCAGCGGCGCGCTGCCCAGGCGCCGCCGTTGCAACATCACCACCACACCCAGCAGGGCCAGGGCCGGGATGAACATCCATTCCTTGGCCGGGCGCTCGGCCGGCACCTCGATGCTGGAGACCTTGAAGCCTTGTTCAATGCCCAGCTTCTCGGCACGCGAGCCGAACTTCACCTGTGCGATCTGCATCTCGTTGCCCAGCGGCACCACGGTCAGGCCGATCTTGCCCAGGCGATCACGCGCGGTGCCCGCCGCACCCAGCGGCAGCAGCACGCCCTTGCGGATGTCCTTGCCGTCGATATTGGTGCCCTCGATCCAGATGCGCTTGTTGGTGTCTGGCGGTGCTTCTTCAACCAGCTGCATCAGTTGCGCGGCAGGCTTGTTGTCGTAGGGCGGAAAGGCCTGGTCCCACCAGAAACCGGGGCGGAACAGCGTGAAGGTCACCAGCAGCAAGGCTACCGACTCCCACCAGCGTGAACGCACCACGAAGTAACCCTGCGTGGCTGCGGCAAAAATCAGCATCGCCGCCGTGGCGCTGACCACGGTCAACACCAGGTGCAAGGGGCCGTCAATGCCGATCATCAGCAACTGCGTGTTGAAGATGAACAGGAAAGGCAGGATGGCTGTGCGCATGCTGTAGAAAAACGCCGTCACGCCGGTCTTGATAGGGTCGGTGCGTGCAATGGCCGCCGCCGCAAACGACGCCAGGCCCACGGGGGGTGTGACGTCGGCCATCAGGCCGAAGTAGAAGACAAACATGTGCACGGCAATCAGCGGCACGATCAAGCCGCTCTGCGCGCCCAGTTCCACCACCACGGGCGCCATCAAGGTGGACACCACGATGTAGTTGGCCGTGGTCGGCAGGCCCATGCCCAGGATCAGGCTGACCACCGCCACCAGCACCAGCATCAGCATCAGGTTGCCGCCCGACAGCAGTTCAACCACTTCGGTCATCACCAGGCCGATGCCGGTGAGTGACACCGTGCCCACGATGATGCCCGCCGCAGCCGTGGCCACGCCGATGCCGATCATGTTGCGGGCGCCGGCCTCCAGGCCGTTGGTCAGGTCTTGAAAGCCTTCGCGGAGCGCGGCACCGGTGTTGGCACGGCCCCGCATGGCTGCCAGGATGGGGCGTTGCGTGAGCATGACAAAGATCATGAACAGCGTGGCCCAGAAGGCCGACAGGGCCGGCGACATCTGCTCGATCATCAGGCACCAGATCAGCACCACCACCGACAGCAGGTAGTGCAGGCCGGACTTCAGCGTGGGTGCGGTTTCGGGCAGCTCAAACACGGGCGCGTCAGGGTCGTCGAGCTTCAGCTCCGGTTGCTGTGCACCAATCCACAGCAGCCCGATGTAGGCGGCCAACAGGCCAACGCCGATGACGTAGATGGCCGCGCCGCCCAGGGCGCCCTTGATCCAGCCGATGCCGTAATACACCACGCCGGCCAGCACCACAAAACCCGCCACGGTCATCGCAAAAGATGTCAGCCGTTGCATGGCGGTGGCCTGGCTGCGCCGCGGCAGGCCCTTGAGGTCGCCCTTCAAGGCTTCCAGGTGCACGATGTAGAACAGTGCGATGTAGGAAATGATGGCTGGCAAAAAGGCATGCTTGATGACCTCGGTGTACGGGATGCCCACGTACTCCACCATCAGAAAAGCCGCCGCACCCATCACCGGCGGCATCAACTGGCCGTTGACCGAGCTGGACACTTCCACGGCGCCAGCCTGGTCGGGCCGATAGCCCACGCGTTTCATCAGCGGGATGGTGAAAGTGCCGGTGGTGACCACGTTGGCGATCGACGAGCCCGAGATGATGCCGGTGGCTGCCGAAGACACCACGGCCGCCTTGGCCGGCCCGCCGCGCATGTGGCCCAGCAGCGCAAAGGCCGACTGGATGAAATAGTTGCCCGCGCCGGCCTTGTCCAGCAGCGAGCCGAACAAGACAAACAGGAAGATGAAGCCGCTGGACACGCCCAGCGCCACGCCAAACACACCCTCGGTGGTCAGCCAGTGGTGCGACACGGCACGCGACAGCGACGCGCCCTTGTGCGCGATCATGTCGGGCATGTAGGGGCCGCCGAAGGTGTAGATCAGAAACACGATCGCCACGATGACCATGGGCAGGCCCAGCGCGCGGCGTGTGGCTTCCAGCAGCAGCACCATGCCCACCACGGCCACCACCAGGTCTTGCATGATGGGTTGGCCCGGGCGGCCCGCCAGGTCTCGGTAAAACACAAACAGGTAGCTCGCGCAGCCCGCGCCCACCAGCGCAAACAACCAGTCGTGCCAGGGCACGCGGTTCCGCGGTGAACTGGCCAGGGCCGGGTAGGCCAGGAACGCCAGGAAGACGGCAAAAGACAGGTGGATGCTGCGCGACTGGGTGTCGTTGAAGACACCGATGCCCAGTGTGAAGGGCAACGGCGACGCAATCCACAGCTGGAAGAGGCTCCACAGCAGGCAGACCGCCAGGATCAGCCGGCTGATCGAAGGGCCTGGTTGGCGGCCGCCGGAATCGTTTTCGGCAACCAGCTTGTTGACGTCGACTTCAGCAATGTTGTTCGAGGCTTGTGCAGCCATGAGGGACCTCCTGCTTGTGCTTGTTCATGGTCACACGGCCGCGCAGGCTTGAAACCTGAGCGGCCGCGTCAGTTGCGTCCGGGCGCGCCCGGGCCGGTCAAGGCCCAGGCTGTTGCCAGAGGCCGCTTACAGCCAGCCCTTTTCCTTGTAGTACTTGACGGCGCCCGGGTGCATCGGAGCCGAGTTGCCGTTCTTGACCATGTCCTTGGGCTCGAGGTGCGCAAAGGCTGGGTGCAGCTTCTTGAACTCGTCGAAGTTCTCGAACACCGCCTTGACCAGCTCATACACCGTGGCGTCGGCCACTTTGGATGAGGTCACGAACGTGGCCAGCACGCCGTAGGTGGGCGTGGGGTTGGGATGCCCGGCATACAAGCCGCCCGGGATGTTGACCTTGGCGTAGTAGGGCGCGCCGGCCACCAGCTTGTCGACGGCCGGGCCGTTCAGAGGCACCAGCTTGGCGCCGCAGGTGGTGATCGGGTCCTGGATGTTGGCCGAGGGGTGACCCACGCCGTAGAAGAAGCCGTCGATCTTGTTGTCGCACAGCGCAGCGCCGTGTTCGTCAGCCTTCAGCTCCGACGCCAGGCCGAAGCTGGCCGTGGTCCAGCCCATGCCCGACAGCAGTTCTTCCATCGAAGCACGGGTGCCCGATCCGGGGTTGCCGACGTTGAAACGCTTGCCCTTGAAGTCTTCGAACTTGCTGACGTTGGCTTCCTTGCGGGACAGCACCGTGAAGGGCTCGGGGTGCACGGAAAACACCGAACGCAGCTCGGGGAACTTGCCGTCCTTGGCAAAGACCTTGCTGCCGTTGACCGCGTGGTATTGCCAGTCGGACTGTGCAACGCCGAAGTCCAGCTCGCCGGCGCGGATGGTGTTGATGTTGAACACCGAGCCGCCGGTGGATTCAACCGAACAGCGGATGCCGTGCTTGGCACGTTCCTTGTTCATCAGGCGGCAAATGGCACCGCCGGCAGCGTAATAAACGCCCGTGACGCCACCCGTACCGATGGTGATGAACTTCTGCTGTGCCAGCGCGCTGCCGTGCGGCAGGGCCAGCGCCAGCAGTGCTGAGGCCAGGGCCAGACGCAGGGGTTGAGGTAGTAGCTTTTTCATCAGTGATCTCCTTGGTTTCAATAGACGACCGGCCACCCGATGGGGCGCCGGTTTACGGGAACGGCTTGTGGGAACTTCAATCTTGAAATGCAGCGGGTGGCATCGCCGCCAGCGCCGCATTCACGCTGCTTGCCAGGCGCTCGACGATGGTATCGAGTTCGTTGTCGTTCACGGTGTAGGGCGGCGCCAGCAGCAGGTGGTCACCATGCACGCCATCCAGCGTGCCGCCCATGGGGTAAACCATCAGGCCGTGTGCCATGGCCTGCGACTTGATCTGCGCGTGCAGTCGGTGAGCGGGGTCGAACGGTGTCTTGGTGGCGCGGTCGCGCACAAATTCGATGCCGCGGAACAGCCCGCGGCCCCGCAGGTCGCCGACGTGAGGGTGCTGCCCGAACGTGTGTTGCAGCCGTTGCGCCAGGCCTTCGCCCTGGCGCCGCACGGCGGCCAGCAACTGGTCACGCACGATGACCTTCTGCACCGCCAGCGCAGCAGCGCAGGCCACCGGGTGGCCCAGGTAGGTGTGGCCATGCTGGAACAGGCCGCTGCCCTTGGCAAACGCGTCGACCACATGCGATTGCGCCAGCACCGCGCCGATGGGTTGGTAACCGCCACCCAGGCCCTTGGCAATCACCAGCAGGTCGGGCGCGACACCTTCTTGTTCGCAGGCGTGTAGCGTGCCGGTGCGGCCCATGCCGCACATCACCTCGTCCAGGATCAGCAGGATGCCATGGCGTGTGCACAGCTCACGCACACCGTGCAGGTAGCCGGGTACGGGTGTCAAGGCGCCGGCGGTGGCGCCCACCACGGTTTCCGCGATGAAGGCAATGACCTTGTCGGGCCCGATGCGTTCGATTTCTGCGGCCAGTTCGGCCACCAGGCGTTGACCGTACTGCTCGGCACTTTCATCGTTTCGCCGGTCGCGGTATTCGTAGCAAGGCGACACATGCGCCACGTCGATCAGCAGCGGCGCAAACTGCCGCCGGCGCCAGGCGTTGCCGCCTACGGCCAGTGCGCCCAGGGTGTTGCCGTGGTAACTCTGCCGCCGGGCGATGAAGTGTTCACGTTGCGGCTGGCCGATTTCAACAAAGTACTGGCGTGCCATCTTCAGCGCCGCCTCGATGGCCTCGGAGCCGCCGCTGACAAAGTAGGCGTGGCTGGTGCCGGCCGGTGCCGACTGCACCAGCACCTGGGCCAGTTCTTCGGCCACGTCGGTGGTGAAAAACCCGGTGTGGGCGTAGGCCACGCGGTCGATCTGTTCGTGCATGGCGGCACGCACGTCGGGGTGGCCGTGGCCCAGGCACGAGACGGCCGCGCCGCCGCAGGCGTCGATGTAACGCCGGCCTTCGCTGTCGATGATTTCAATGCCATCCACGGCGACCGCCCGGGGCAGGGTCTGGCGCATGGAGCGGTGGATGATCTTGGTCATTCCTGGTCCTCGGGGCGTTCCCAATAAGCGCCGCTGTCGCGCAGATGGGCCTGCCTGCGGCGCATGTGTTGAACCACGGTCTGGCCACCCAGGGCTGCGGCCGTTGCGACCAGTGTTTCGGCCAGCGCCTGTGCCCCGATGCCGGAGTGCAGCTGTGAATTCGAACGGGTGTCGTACAGCAGCACATGCCGGGCACCCGTCGTCAAGGGGGACAGAGGGCTGTCGGTCAGTGCCACCACCACGGCGCCGTGTCGTCGTGCCAGGGCCACCGCTTCAACGGTCTGGCGGGAATAGGGTGCCTGGCTCAGCACCACCAGAACGCCGCTGCTGCCGATGCCGGCCATCTGGTCGCTCAAGGTGCCCCCGGTGCCCGCGACCAGGTGGCCGTTGCCAAACAGCAGCCCGTAGGCATAAGACATGTAAAAGGCCACCGAGTGGCAGACCCGCAGGCCCAGGAAGTGGACCTGCTGCGCTTCAACCAGCGTATGGGCGGCTGCCTGCAGCGTTTGGACATCGTTCAGCGCAACCACCGAGGCCACGTTGGCCGTGTGCATCTTGTTCAGCGACTGGATGCCTTGATCGAGGGCTTGTGCCGTGCCCTGTTCGCTGGCCGGCAGCGGCCTCACGCGCTTGACCTCGACATCGCCCTGAGCCATCGCTTGCCTGAACGGTTCGCGCATCTCTTCAAAACCGTCAAAGCCCAGGCGCTGGGCCAGCCGGGTCATGGTGGCCGGCGTCACGCCGGCAGCCCTGGCCGAGTGGCGCATGGAGTGCAGGGCCAAGGTGGGGCTGTGGCGGGTGACCCAACGCGCAGCGCGCTGCAATTCAGGGCTCAAGGACTCGAACTGGCCTTCGATCAGGCGTTGCACGGCACGGGGTGACCGCTGGGTGCGGTCTGGCGAGGCGTGGGTGCTTTGATCAACGGGCATTGAAACAATTATTGCGCTATCGAAGCAGTGAATCAATTGTTGCAAACCCTGATGCCGGACTGTCGGTCTCTTTCGCGGGTTATGCCCAGGCAGCGCGCCCGGCATAAACGGGCAGCGCGCAGGTGCGCTGGATCGCAGCCGTGCCGACGCGGGTATCAGGCCGGCAGCGCGCAACGCCCGTACAGGCGCGACAACTCGGCCAACCGCCCGGCATGCCAGGGCTGCACCTGTGCCCATTCAAAACGCCACTTCCACCAACCGCTTTCCTGCCCCGGCAGGTTCATGCGGCATTCACCCGGCAGGGCCAGCACGTCCTGCATCGGGTGTACGGCGGTGTCGGCCACGCTGGCCATCGCCGCGCGGATCATGGTCCAGGGCATGTCGTGCCCGTCCGTGGCCAGGTAGGCCCGGGCGTGGTGGCGTTCCTTGTCGGTGGCCGTGGCCCACCAGCCGGCGGTGGTGTCGTTGTCGTGCGTGCCGGTGTAAACCACCGTGTCGGGTTCGTAGTTGTGCGGCAGAAAACGGTCGCTGGCGTCACCTGCAAACGCAAATTGCAGGATGCGCATGCCCGGCAGGCCGAACTTGCGGCGCAGGGCATCAACGTCGGGCGTGATGACACCCAGGTCCTCGGCAATGATGGGCATGGGCCCCAGCGCCTTGGTGATGGCCTTGAACAGCGCTGCGCCGGGGCCGGGCACCCAGCGCCCGGTTTCGGCCGTGGGCGCGCTGGCCGGGATTTCCCAGTAGCCGGCAAACCCCCGGAAGTGGTCGATGCGCACAATGTCCACCAGTTCGAAGGTGCGGCGTATGCGATCCACCCACCAGGCAAAGCCGTCCTTGGCATGGGCCTTCCAGCGGTACAGCGGGTTGCCCCAGCGCTGCCCGGTGGCGCTGAAAAAGTCGGGTGGCACACCGGCCACCACGGCGGGGCGGCCCTTGGCGTCCAGGTCAAACAGGTGCTGGTTGGCCCAGACTTCGGCGCTCAGGTAGGCGATGAAGATGGGCGTGTCGCCGATGATCTGCACACCCTTGCCGTTGGCATAGGCCTTCAAGGCGGCCCACTGGCGGAAAAAGCGCCATTGGGTGAATTTCCAGAAGTGCATGCGGCTGGCGTTGCGCAAACGGGCTTGTTCCAGCGCGGCGGGTTGGCGTTGAGCCAGCGCGGGGTCCCAGTCGCACCAGTCTTTCCAGCCGCAGGCTTCGCATTCGCTCATGAACAGCGCAAAGTCGTCCAGCCAGGCGGCCTGCTCCTGGCAGAAGTGGGCAAAGTCGTTCTGGTGTTCGGCGTTGTCCGAGGCTTCAAAACGGCTGGCCGCCCGGGCCAGGCGTTCCATGCGGAAGGGGTGCACCACGGCGTAGTCGATTTCACTGGCGTCTGCGCCCGCAGGCGGCGCCAGCTCTGCGGGCTGCAGCCATCCCTGGCGGTGCAGGTCGTTCAGGTCGACCAGCAAGGCGTTGCCCGCAAATGCCGAGTTGCTCATGTACGGCGAATTGCCCGGGCCCAGCCCGGCCAGGGGCAGCAATTGCCACAGCCGCTGGCCGCCGGCCACCAGCCAGTCGACAAAATGGTAGGCCTCGGGGCCGAAGTCGCCGCTGCCAAAAGGGCCTGGCAGCGAACTGGGGTGCAGCAGTACGCCGCTGGCGCGTTCGAATCGCATGGTCAGGGGGTTCCGGAGGTTGGGGTGGTGGTTGCCGTGTTCACGGCGGCCACCTGGTGTTGAGGTACGGTGTCCCGCAGCAGCACCACGCTGCGTGCCCGCAACATGAAGGTGCTGGGGCTTGAAGCGTCGGTGCGCCGCCAGGTGCTGGTGCCCAGGGTGTTGGCGCTGTCCAGTTCCGCCACCCAGGCGCCACGGGGCAGGGCAAAGCTGGCGTCCATGTCGCGCCCGTTGATCAGCAGCAGCAAGGCGGCACCACTTTTGCCCGGGCGGCCGATCCAGGCGCCCAGGATGCGCGACATGCGGTTTTCCCAGTGCTCCGGCGTCATGGGCTCGCCCGTGCGGCGCAGCCAGGCCAGGTCTTGCACACCATGGACGTCGGGCAGCCCCGTGTACCAGCGCACGCCCAGGGGCAACAGCCGCTTGCGCAACGCCAGCAGGTGGCTGGTGAAGCTGATCAGGTCCTGGTCAGCGCCGGCCCAGTCGATCCAGGTGATGGGGTTGTCCTGACAATACGGGTTGTTGTTGCCGCCCTGGCTGTGGCCCAGTTCATCACCCGCGGCCAGCATGGGCGTGCCTTGCGACAGCAGCACCGTGGCCAGCAAGGCGCGCTGCAGGCGCCGGCGGCGGCCCAGCACCTCGGGGTCGGTGGTGGGGCCTTCCCAGCCGCAGTTCCAGCTCAGGTTGTGGCCGTGACCGTCGCGGTTGTCTTCGCCGTTGGCCTCGTTGTGCCGCATGTCGTAGCTGACCAGATCGGCCAGCGTGAACCCGTCATGGCTGACCACATAGTTCACCGATTCCAGCGGCGTGCGGTGGTGCGGCTGCAGCAGGTCGGCGCTGCCGGCCAGCCGCAGCGCCATTTCGCCGCGGGTGCAATCGCCGCCCAGCCAGAAGGCCCGCGCCGTGTCGCGGAAGCGGTCGTTCCAGTCCAGCCAGCCGTTCGGGAAACGGCCGACCTGGTAGCCGTCGGGGCCCAGGTCCCAGGGTTCGGCGATGAGCTTGACACGCTGCAGCACGGGGTCCTGCAGCACCGCCTTGAAAAACGGACCGTCGCGTTCAAAGCCGTGGTCACCGCGCGCCAGCACCGGCGCCAGGTCAAAACGAAAACCGTCCACGTGCATGTCCTGCACCCAGTAGCGCAGGCTGTCCAGCACCATCTGCAGCACACGCGGGTGGCGCAGGTCCAGCGTGTTGCCGCAGCCGCTGTAGTTCAGGTGCTGGCCGGGGTGGTGGTCTTCCATGCGGTACCACACGGCGTTGTCAAAACCGCGCCAGGCCAGCGTTGCACCCCGTGCGTCGCCTTCAGGGGTGTGGTTGTAGACCACATCCAGCAGCACCTCGATGCCCGCCGCGTGCAGGGTGCGCACCATGGTCTTGAATTCGGCGCGTGGGTGCGGCGTGCTGGCATAACGCGGGTCGGGGCAGAAAAAGCCCAGCGTGTTGTAGCCCCAGTAGTTGTGCAGGCCCCGCGCGGCCAGATGCATTTCGTCCAGGATCTGCTGCACCGGCAGCAGGCTCACCGCCGTGATACCCAGGCGCTGCAGGTGCTGGACGGCCGGTGGGCTGGCCATCGCGGCATATGTGCCTTGTTCGGCCTCGGGCACGCCGGGCATTTGCCGGGTGAAGCCACGCACATGCGCTTCGTAGATGACGCTGTCGGCCAGGGGGCGTTGCACCGGCAGGTCGCCCTGCCAGTCGAAGTGCTCGTCGGCCACCACACGCGCCTTGTGCGCCTGTCTGGCGTTATCGCGCGGGCAGGGGTGGTGGGTCTGCTGGGGGTCGGCGCCAAAGTGTGCGGCCTTCCAGTCAAAACCACCGGTCGGGCTGACGATCTCGCGCGCCCAGGGGTCCAGCAGCAGCTTGCGCGGGTTGAAGCGGTGGCCCCGGTCGGGGCGCCACGGGCCGTGCGCGCGAAAGCCGTACACCAGACCGGCCTGCGCGTTTTCGAGCCGGCCATGCCAGACGTCGCCACTGCGCTCGGGCAGCGGCCAGCGCCCCAGTTCGGTCTGGCCCAGGCTGTCAAAGACACACAGCTCAACCTGCGTGGCGTGCACCGAAAACGCGCAGAAATTGACCCCGGTGGCGTCGGCCGTGGCGCCCATGGGCCAGGGTCGGCCCGACACCATCTGGTAGGGCAGGGTGTTCATGCTGCCGCTGGCAGCGGTGGCGTCCAGCATCAGCTGCTGCACGTCAGGAACACCGTGGCCAGCGGTGGCAGCGTCACCACGATCGAATGCGCGCGGCCGTTGCAGACCACG
Source organism: Betaproteobacteria bacterium (assembly GCA_024641925.1). Lineage (GTDB taxonomy): Bacteria > Pseudomonadota > Gammaproteobacteria > Burkholderiales > Burkholderiaceae_C > Rubrivivax. The sequence goes on along the minus strand of JAHECB010000114.1, from coordinate 2,113 downwards.
GCTTCACTGCGTGCCGAACCCAGCGGTGTGCCGACGTTGCTGCCGCCGTAATGTGCTGAATCGGTGTTGAGCACTTCGGTCCACAGGCCCGGCTGCGGCACGGCCACGCGGTGGCCCTCGCGCACCACCGGTGCAAAGTTGCACAGCACCAGCATCAGTTCGCCCTGGCTGCCGCACCGCACAAAGCTGATCACGCTGTGCGCGCTGTCTTCGTGGTCCATCCAGGCAAAGCCGTCACCGGCGAAGTCGCGGGTGTACAGCGCCGGGCTGCCTTGGTACAGGTGGTTCAGGTCGCGCACCAGGCGCTGCACGCCGGCGTGGGCGGGCTGGTCCATCAGGTGCCAATCCAGACTTTGCTGGTGGTTCCATTCGGCACGCTGCGCAAACTCGCAGCCCATGAACAGCAGCTTCTTGCCGGGGTGCGCCCACATGAAGCCCAGGTAGGCGCGCAGGTTGGCAAAGCGCTGCCACTCGTCGCCCGGCATCTTGTTCAGCAGGCTGCCCTTGCCGTGCACCACCTCGTCGTGCGAAATGGGCAGCACGAAATTTTCGTTGAAGGCATAGACCAGGCCGAAGGTCATTTCGCTGTGGTGGTAGGGCCGGTGGACGGGGTCGCGGGCCATGTAGTCCAGCGTGTCGTGCATCCAGCCCATGTTCCACTTGAAGTGAAAGCCCAGGCCGCCGGCATAGGTGGGGCGGCTGACGGCCGGGAAGGCGGTGCTTTCTTCGGCCAGCGTCACGGCCTGCGGGCGGTGCACACCCACCACTTCATTCACCCGTTTCAGCAGCTCGATGGCTTCGAGGTTTTCGCGTCCGCCATGCACGTTGGGGATCCACTCGCCGGCCTTGCGGCTGTAGTCGCGGTAGAGCATGCTGGCCACGGCGTCCACGCGCAGGCCGTCGGCGTCAAAGCGCTCCAGCCAGTACAGCGCATTGCCCACCAGGAAGTTGCGCACTTCGGTGCGGCCGAAGTTGTAGATCAGCGTGTTCCAGTCGTTGTGGAAACCTTCACGCGGGTCGGCGTATTCGTACAGGTGCGTGCCGTCAAAGCGGGCCAGGCCATGCGCGTCTGAAGGAAAGTGCGCCGGCACCCAGTCCAGCAGCACGCCAATGCCGGCGGCATGGGCGCTGTCGATCAGCCGGCGCAGGCCGTGGGCATCGCCAAAACGGGCGGTGGGCGCGTAAGGGCCCAGGGTCTGGTAGCCCCAGGAGCCGTCGAAGGGGTGCTCACTGATCGGCATCAGCTCGATGTGGGTGAAGCCCATGGCCTTGACATAGGGCACCAGCTGCTCGGCCAGTTCGTCCCAGTCCAGCCAGCGGTTGCCGTCGTTCACGTCGCGCCGCCAGCTGCCCAGGTGTACTTCATAGATGCTGATGGGTGCATCCAGCGCGTTGGCCGCCTGCCGGTCGGCCGAAGGCGGCGCCACCTCAGGCAACAGGGCCACCACACTGGCCGTGGCGGGCCGCAGCTCGGCCTGGCGGGCGTAGGGGTCGGCCTTCAGCGGCAGCAGTTGGCCGTCGCGCGCCCTGATCGCGTACTTGTAGCGCTGGCCCGCCAGCACGCCGGGCAGGAAGATTTCCCACACGCCGCAGTCGTGGCGAAGGCGCATCGGGTGGCGGCGCGTGTCCCAGGAGTTGAAGTCGCCCACGACACTGACCAGCATCGCATTGGGTGCCCACACCGCAAAGTGGGTGCCTTCGACGCCGTCCAGAACACGCGGCGTGGCACCCATCACTTCGTAAGGACGCAGGTGAGTGCCTTCGGACAGCAGCCAGACGTCGGTGTCGCTCAGCAGCGCCGGGAAACGGTAGGGGTCGTCGATGACCTCGCTGCTGCCCGAAGCCCAGTGCACCCGCAGGCGGTACGGGCCCTCAGCGGGCACCTGGGCGGCAAACAGGCCGTCTTCGATCAGGCGCACCAAGGGCTTGGTCAGTGCCGCGCCGGATGCCGTTTGAACCAGCGCGTCCACGGCCAAGGCGCCGGGCATGAACACCCGCAACTCGCTGCCGCCCGGGGTTTGCCGATGTCGCCCCAGCACCGAAAAGGCGTCGGTGTGGCGGCCCTGGCACAGGGCATCGATGTCGGCGGTGCTCAGCACGCGGCCACCCCGTT
>JAHECB010000113.1 GCA_024641925.1 Betaproteobacteria bacterium | reverse complement strand
CAATCGTCCACGATCACGCTGAAACAGCGTCCACGATCAGTCTGAAACGCCGTCCACGATCACGCTGAAATCCCGTCCACGATCAGCCTGAAATGCCGTCCACGATGGGCTGAAATACGCAGGCACCTCGACGGCGACGAACCGCGGGGCGGCGCTGGACAGCGTCGATGTCACCGCGGTGTTCGTCGACGGCGCAATGGTCGAAGCGCAAAGCTTGATGTCACGACCCGAGCGCCATTTGCGCACGAGGTTGGTGTTCAGGCCGTGCGCGAGGGCGACCCCGGAGATTGACGCGCCCGGTTCGGCGCAGGCAGCCAAAACCTTCGACTTGAATTCAGGGCTGTGGTGACGACGAGAACCAGAGTTGGGATGCATAGGTGTCCACCAAGGAATAAGTGGACACCATGCTTACGCACCTATTCCGGACAAGCAAGGTGGGATGGCAAGTTGCTCACGATGGTTCTGCGGAGGCAATACATGCCCCTTTGCAATGCCGATCTCATCGGCACATACAGCGCAGCGGTAAATGCCAGCGTTGGCGGCAGTAGTGCCGGGCGAGACCAACGTATCGAAGGCCTCGTGCTGAGACTGGGCCAAAAGCTGGCCGTGTTTGTACAGAGCCAAGATGGGCTCCTTTCAACGTGAGAAGTTGTCGTGAGCAGAAGGGTCATCGGCAACCCGAGTTGACCGTCTGCGGTCAGCGCATAAACTACCCATACGCGGGACTGCACGACCCGCATGCGGATAGGTGGGTCACGCTCTTGTTTGGTTGCTCTGAACGATCGCGAGGCCTCGCTTTTCTGCTAGCTCAAGTTCACTAGCTGAACTCCCTGGTCAAGGGGCTGTCGTGCATAGAAGGGCTGGACGGTCGCACGTCTGGCCCTTCGCCTATTTGCAGCTTCCTCGCTGCATTACTCTTCCTCTTCGGGATAGATGAAGTTGATCGTGTGTTTGAACGCATCGATCAGCGCTGCCCTGCGCTTGGGGCCAAGCGTCGAGCCAATCGGTGGCAGGTTCTGAATTAGGCCCGCCAGCGCCGGGTGCACCCCGCTCAGTTCCGGGATAGGCGGTCCGCTCGCGTTGCCGTTACGCCCAGCGTTACGTTGACCACGACCGCCGGCGTCCTCGGCAATGACGCTATCGTCAATCGCCGAAGTGTCGGGCGGAGGCGCCGCCGCAGCCGAGCCATCGTTACGGCTGATCGGGCGGATCAGCTTCGCTCGACTACCGCCGACCTTAAAGAGCCCCGCGCCGTCTGCCGAGTCCATGAGGTTGCGGAGCGCGGGCGCAACTTGGTTCGGGACGATCTTGTATTGCGTTAGGAAGAGATTGCTGAGGCCATCGGCGGCGGGTAACGTGTGGCCATCAAAGTCTTCAAAGACCTTCCGATAGAGCTCGACCGCCATGAAGGCGTCGAGCCTCGCTTGTTCCGCGTCGCTGGGCCGCACCGGCGACAGAATCTTCCTTGCTCGGTCGGTCAGCGTTATGACTTCGCCATTCTCTTCGATGAGACCGAACATCTTCGCCGCAGACATGCGCGTGAGGAACCCGCCATTCTTGACGCCCGAGTAGCCGAGCAAGCTAGCCAGTTGACCGCGTCCGCAACGCCCGCCCGCGCGTTCGTGAATGAGCTTCGGCACCTCAATGGACTTGTCCAGCGAATAGTATGGGAACGCGACTTCGGACCGCGGCTTGGGCGTGACCACCTTGGCTTTTGAGACCTGATCGCTTGCGGGCTGCTCTTCACTCATTACGGCTCCCAGGATGGATCGAAGCGAATCGTATCATGTTTACGGAATTCGCAAAATAATCCGTAAGCGAATGCGAATCGTCCTCGGCGACCGAGGGCTTCGACTTTTGCTCACCCGATCGTCGACCGAACACTTGCGTCAGCCCTGCGCCGCAGCGGCAACGCAACGTAAAGGAATCGTCATGTCGAAGCAAGCCACCATCGCCAAGCAAGTCACCAAGCCCGCAGCCACGAAGGTCGAGGCGAACGAAGCCCGCCGGGCCGCGCACATGGCCGACAACACGGCTGCCGGCGCTGTGGTGAAGAAGGCGCAGGCCAGCGCCAAGGCAGCGGCGGTCGAAGACGCGGCGCACACGGCGCTCATCGCCAAGGCGGCCGGCCTCACCCTCACCGGGGACACCATCACCGTTCGCCTGTGGGACTTGCTCAACCAGCTCGGCAAGCCCGGCACTTACCCGCGCCGCGTTGCGGTCGAAGCGGCGCTGTCACACGGCATGGCGCCCGCCAGTGCGTCGATCAGCTTCGGCCGCTGGCAGCACACGCCGGACACCCCGCGCAGCAAGTGACCACAGGCTGCATCCACTCTCAACGGGGCGCTACGGCGCCCCGTTTGCACTGGTGCCCGGCCGGCAGCAGCGCCAAGACCCCGCGCGGTGCGGAATCCGGGCGCTGGCGGGCCTGGAGCCGGGGCGCTGGGGCATAGCAGCTGACCCGGGCGGCAGGGCTCCCGTAGGGCCTGCAACGAGTCCCAGTACTACGTGTCGATCAGCCGTGCCACTCACCACGCCGTTCTGTATACCGATGATGCGGAGCGACTTCCGCAAGCGCTTAGCCGAGAGGACTTCAAAGCCGCAGCGTTGGAAGTCCATTGATCTGGCGGTGGTCTGCAACGCGGAGTCGGAAGTGCTTGCAAAACTTGATTTTTAGATCAAGAATCATGGCCTCATCGTGGAATCTTGAGATAAATATCAAGTGCAAACCCTTCAGGAGCTGGGTGAGGCTGTCTCCGCACGCCGACATGCCCTGGGCTTGCGGCAGGCGGCGGTGGCAAAACTAGCAGGCCTCACACCCGAGTCCCTCTCACGATTTGAGCGCGGGCGCTCCCCTGAGCTCGGCGCCCGAAAGCTGCTAGCAGTGCTGGCGGTTTTGGGAATGGAGCTGGACGTGGTTGTCATCGGCCAGTCTGGCACGCTGGACGAGCTGAGACGTGAACGGAACAGCCCGAGTGCTGGATCAGCCTCGGGCACTTCCACGGCCGCAGCACAGGCCAAGGACGCAGGTCGCTCATGAAACTGGCCATCTACGTCCTGGGGCGCGATGTAGCCGTTTTGGAACAGGCGGGCGACTTCAAGAGCGTACTTACCTACCATGCCGGCGTGGCCGAGGATGACTTCGTCTCACTGACGATGCCTGTGCGAACGGAATCCTACGTTTGGGACGATCAACTGCCGCCGGTGCTGCAGATGAACCTGCCCGAGGGCTATCTACTGCAGGTCCTGCAGGAGCAGTTTGGCCCCCACATCGGCGCGAGCCCGATCGCTTTGCTGTCGGTGATCGGGCGAAACATGGTGGGCCGCCTACAGGTTGCGGCCCCAGGTGCCGTACTAGCCGAGCCGGCCAAGCCGATCGAAGTTGCCACGCTCTTGAAGGGCGACAACTCCGAAGCCGCCTTCGCCGAGCTGGTTCGCCAGCACGCAACAAGCGGCGTCTCCGGCGTCGTACCCAAGTTTCTCGACACGGAGCAAGAGGACGGCACGCCCCTGGCCGCCCACAAGAAGGCTAGCCTCATCACACACCGCCACATCGTCAAAGGCTCGAGCAAACAACTGCCCTTTGTTGCGCTCAACGAGTACCTCTGCATGCAGGTGGCCGGTCGAGTTCTTGACGCCGCGAAGACAGAAGTGTCTGACGACGGACAAGCGCTGGTCGTCCACCGCTTTGACGTAGACAAGAGCGGCCAACCCTACTGGGGCATGGAGGACTTCTGCTCGCTGCTCGGACTGCGGCCAGCAGCAAAGTACGACACAACCTGGGAGCGTATCGCCCGCGCGGTGCGCGATCATGTGCCAGGAGGGCATCGCCTTGAGACCTACCGGCAACTGGCCAAGACTCTTTTGCTGACCTACGCGCTACGAAACGCCGACTGCCACGCCAAGAATCTGGCGCTGCTCTACACGTCACGAGCTGACGTGCATCTATCCCCCGCCTACGACATGCTGACAACCACGGTCTACGCGGGGTACCACAACAACCCACCCGGAATTGAGTTCATGGGCAAGAAGACATGGACGCCTGGGAAGAACCTTCAGCGCTTCATTGCGGCCGTATTCGGAATTCCCCCAAAGGAACAGACACAGATGGTCGAGGCAATTAGCGATGCCGTTGCCGACGTTGGATCTCAAGTTCGCGCAGCCATGACAGAACACGCAGGCTTCTCGGATGTCGGCAAGCGGATGCTGATGGAATGGTCTGAGGGGGTCCAGGGGTTGAGGGAAGAACGCGTCTACGCCATTGGTGATTGGAAGGCTGGTGAGGCCTTCGAGGGCTTCTCGGCACCACCGAAACTGAAGACAATGACAGAAAGATTCGGGCAATCGCAGTTGCTTGGCAAACGCAGCTGATGGATCGAGTGACTCTGGGCATTCGGGTGCGGATCGTCGAGCCGGGCATGATCAAGACCGATTTTGGCGGTCGATCCTTTGATCTGGCCATGGATGCCAAGCTGCCGGAATGCGCCCCCACGGCTGCAGCCATGGGGCGCCTGTTTGGCAAGCTGGCGGCTGATCCCTCTGCACCGGAAGCCGTCGCCGAGGTCATCTGGACCGCCGCAAATGAAACCGGGGATCGCCTGCGGTTCAGGGCCGGACCCGATGCCGAACAATTGCTGAACGACCGCAAGTTGCAGAGTGACGCCGAGTTCATCGGCCAGCTCAAGGCGATGATGAAAGGCTAAGGCTGTCGAGCCGTGGCAGTTTCCTGGACCAAGGGGCCGGCAGTGCGGCGACACCGGATCTGTCAAGCCGCTGACCGTCGTTTGCAAGTTCAGACCTTTGCCCGACCGGGCTGACGACTAGGTTTCGTCGCATCGGCAACGATGCACCCCTTGTGTGGGTGCCTGTACAGGTAGGCGACTGGACCGCACTCGGGTGTTTGTTTTCCCCGTGTCTAACCGGTGAAGATGTCGGGCCAGGGCTGGCACATCCAGGGATTTCAGGGAATGCCAGAACCGCGCCCCTGTGCTACCGTCTCCCATCACTGTCAGGGCGCATGCCAAATGCCATCCGACGCCTCCAAACCCCACGATTTCAGCGCCTTGTCGCCCTTGGCCAACGAGCTGGCGCAAGCCATCGCGCGTGTGGCCAGCGACATTGTGCTGGTGATCGATGGCAATGGCGTCATCCAGAACGTGGCCGAAGGCGCCTCGGCCCTGCCCGGCGACTGTGCCGGATGGGTCGGCCAGCGCTGGGTGGACACGGTCAGTGCCGACACGCGGCGCAAGATCCAGTTGCTGATGGATGAAACCAGCGCCACTGGGGTTTCCCAGCGCCGCGAAGTCAACCACCCCGTGTCCGACGGCGACGCCGTGCCCATGGCCTGGACGGCCATTCGCCTGGGTCTGCAGGGGCCGGTGGTTGCGGTGGGCCGCGATTTGCGGGCCGTGGCCGCCATCCAGCGCAGTTTTCTCGATGCGCAGCATGAGATGGAGCTGGACTACTGGCAACGTCGCAACGCCGACAACCGCTACCGCACGCTGTTCCAGGTCGCCCGTGACGCGGTGCTGGTGCTGGATGCCGGCAACCTGGACCTGATCGAGTCCAACGACGCCGCCCGCGTGCTGTTTGATCCGGCGGCACAGCATGTGGGTTCACGTTCTTTCCTCGACCGGGTGCCGGCATCGGCGCGCGCTTCGCTGGCCGAATTGCTGGCGGCGGCACGCAGCAGCGGTCGGGCCGGTGAAATCCGCGTGCGCCTGGCGGCGGCCGGGCCCAGCTGGGACGTGTCGGCCACGCCTTTCATGGTGGCCGATCGGCTTCAGCTGCTGGTGCGCGGCCGCGCCCACGATGCGGCCATGGATGCTGACACTCAGCCAGCCATGGTGCGCTCGCTGGTGGAGTCCACCCCCGATGCCGTGGTCATCACCGATTCCAGCGGGCACATCCTGCACACCAACCCGGCCTTTCTGGCGCTGGTTCAGGCGGGCAGCGAAGCCCAGGTGGCGGGCCGCAATCTGGCACTGGTGGTGGGCGACCGGGCGGGAGCCTGGCAGGCCACCATCGAGCGCACACGGGTGCACGGGCTGTGCCCGTGCACACCCTTGAACGTCATGCACGGTGAACTGGGCATCGCGGTGGAAGTGTCCTCCGCGCTGCTGGCTGAAGGTGAACAAGAGCACCTGGGTTTTACGCTGCGCACAGTCGAGCCGCCCCGTCCTGATTCGGTTTATGCCGTGCGGCAAGCCTGGCCCGAACTGGACGCGCTGCGTGCCCAGGTGGGCTCGGTGCCGCTGCAAACCTTGCTGCGTGAAGGGGGCGAGGTGCTCGAGCGCCAGATCATCCTCACCGCGTTGCGGCAGGCCAAGGGCGACTTGGCCACCGCGGCCCGGCTGTTGTCGATGGAGCCCGAGCGGCTGCAGCGGCGCATGCGCACGCTGGACCGTCTGGTTGACGATGTGGATGCCCTGGACGATGAAGGGCCCGCCCCGGCTGCGCCGCCGCGGATGAATTGAGGCTGCCATGGCAAGCCAGCCGGAATCCGGTGCCGTCAACCTGATCAACTGCGAGCTGGAGCCGATTCATCTGATCGGCGCTGTTCAGTCGCACGGGGTCTTGCTGAGCGTTCGAGAAGCCGATGGGGTGATCATTCAGGCCAGCCGCAACACCTTGCCGGTGCTGTGTTTGCCGCATGCTGAGGTCATCGACCTGCCCCTGGCGGCCTTGGGCGGTGACCTGTCTGAAAGTGTGCAGCACCTGTGCCGCTCGGGCCCGTTGACTGAACCCGTGGCGCTGCAATGTGTGTTGATGTCGCAAGGTAACCGCCGCCGATTTGAAGGTGCGGTGCACCGGCCGTCACCCGGTGTGGTGGTGGTGGAGCTTGAAGCGCTGGACCCGGTGCCTGGCCTGGAAGGCCTGACCGACCTGAGCCCCGAAGCGCTGGCCGGCACGCTGTCGGCAGCGGTTCAGCGTTTCAGCAGCGCGCCTTCGGTGGGCACGCTGGCCGACGGTATCGTGCAGGCCCTGCGGGACCTGACGGGTTACGACCGGGTCATGGTCTACCGCTTTGACCCCGACGGCCACGGCAAGGTCATCGCCGAGTCGCGCCATCCGCGGCTGGCGCCCTTTTTGGGCCACCACTACCCTGCCAGCGACATTCCGCAGCGTGCGCGTGCGTTGTACCTGCGCAACCGGGTGCGCATGCTGGTGAATGTCGACGACGAGCCGCAGTTGCTGGACCCGCCCTTGCTGCGGCCCAGTGGTGAACACCTGGACATGTCGATGTGCAGCCTGCGCAGCATGTCGCCCATCCACATGCAGTACCTGCGCAACATGGGGGTCACGGCGTCGTTTTCGGCTTCGCTGGTGCGCGACGGTCAGCTCTGGGGCTTGGTGACCGCACACCACCACGCGCCGCGCTACCTGCGCCGCACCGTGCGTGCGGCGGCTGAGCTGCTGTCCGAAGTGGCGTCGACACGCCTGGCGGCCATTGAAAACTACGCCCACGCGCAGGTGGCGCTGATGGTGCGCCGGCTTGAACAGCGCCTGGTGGAAGCCACCTCCACCGAAGGGGACTGGCGTTACGCCATCTTCCGCAACCCGCGCACGCTGTTGCAGCCGCTGGAAGCCACGGGCGCCGCGCTGATCTACGACGGCGAACTGCTGACTTCTGGTGAAGTGCCCTCCACGCCAGAATTGCGCGCCCTGGTGAGCTGGATCGACGGCCAGGGCAGGCCTGAGCCCTTCGCCTGTTCTTCGGTGGGCAAGGCCGAGCCTTCGCTGGCCAGCCTGACACCCACCGCCAGCGGTGTGCTGGCTGTCAGGCTGTCCACCTCACGGCCCGACTACCTGCTGTGGCTGCGCAAGGAACAGCTGCTCACGGTCACCTGGGCCGGCAACCCTGCCAAGCCGATGGGCGACAACCCGCTGGAGCTGTCGCCCCGCCGTTCGTTCGATGCCTGGTCGGAGATCGTGCGCGGCACGGCGTTGCCGTGGTCGTCCACCGAAACGGCGCTGGCGCGTGCCATTGGCGTGGCGCTGGTGGACATCATCGTGCAGGTGCAGGCGGTGCGCCTGCTGATTGCCGAGCATCAACTGAGTCAGGTTCGTGGTGCCGTGGCCGGCGCGCGTGAGCCGGTCATCGTGGCTGACGTCAATGGCAACGTGATCCTGGCCAACGAGGCCTTTCTGGCGCTCAGCCCCCAACCGGTGCAGCGCGGTGAACGCCTGTCCGAGCGTTTTGTGGAGCCCGCTCTGGTGGAGCATGCGCTGGACGACCTGCGCGCCGTGCCGCAGACCTGGCGGCGCCACATTGAACTGCGCGGTGACGAGGGCCCGCTGCCGGTGGCGGCGCGGGCCGAAGTGGTGACCGGGCGCGACGGATTGCGCCTGGGTTTCATCGTGGCGCTGGAAGACCTGCGTGAAGTGCGGCGCACGGCCCAGGCGCGTGAACAGCTGGAAGTGTCGCTGCGCCAGGCGGCGCGCTTGCGACCGCTGGACACCGACGAGGTGGTGACGGCCATCCTGACCAACGCCAGCCTGGCGGCCATGGACATTGCAGAAACACCGGGCGGCCCGCCCGTGGCCGGATTGTTGAACGAGGTTGAAGCTTCCACCCGCCGCGCCGCGGCGCTTTACGCGCAGATTCGGCGTTTCACGACGCCGTAGCGCCTTCAGCCCAGCGGCTGCGGATCTGTTCAAACAGCGCACCATGCGCTTCGAAGGCCCAACAGGCCTCGGCCACCACCTCGTCAGCCTGGCCTTGATGCAGACGCTGCTCGGCCAACTGCTGGCGCAGCACGTCACGCAGTGCTTGCACCGCGCTGGCGCCGCCAAATTCGTAGAAGCGCGTGCCTTGGGCGCCCGGTTGGGCAAAGTGCGCCGCCACCAACCGGCTCAGGATCTGGCCGCCGTGCAGGTCGCCCAGGTAACGGACGTAAACGTGGGCCCACAGACGGTGGGCTTGTGTTCCCTGCAGGCTCGTCAGACGCTGGGCGTAATCCTGCGCCGCCGGCTCCAGCGCCGGTACCGGCAAGCCAAAAGCACGCAGGTCTGATGTCAATGCCGCGCTGCGCGCCAGGTGGCCCAGCCGGGCCAGGTCACCGGGTGCGCTGGCCAGAGCCGATTCCAGCGCTTTGTAGATGCCCTGCAGATTGGCCAGCAGCGCCACATAAGCCTTGCGGCTGACCGATCGGGACAGCAAATCGGCCATCACGCCGCTGCGTTCAACCTGCTGGTGCAGGCTGCGTGTGGCTTCTTTCAGGCGCTGCGGCAGTGGGCTGGAGTGGGGCGTTGGTGCCTGAGCAAGCGTCATAGGGCGTCGATGCTAGCCCGGAATTTTTGACAGGGAGTTTTGCGCACTGTGCCACGCGCGCCAATTCATCACGCTGCTAAACGACGCGCGGCATGCGCCAGGGCAGCATCCACTGCACCACGGGTGAACACAGGCGGCCCATGTCCAGCGTTTCGTGGATGGCGTCGGCCGTGTGGCCCGCCAGCGGAAACTTCATCAAGGACCGGGCGTAAAACGGGGTGTCCTCCAGCGTCTGCTTCAGCACCGCGGGCTGCTTGTCCACCGGGGTTCTGCGCGCCACCCGCCACCAGCGGCTGGCCGGCAACTGCTGGTGCTGGTCCAGGCTGAAGGGCTGCACATCGCCATTGGGTGCAAAGCGTGCACCAATCAGCCGCGGCTCGCCTTGCCGGGGCTGCACGTCGTACAGCACCGCGCAACGGCCGTCGGGCAGCGGCGTGCGCAGCCAGTCCCAGCGTTCAAATGCCCGTTCGACCGGTTCGTCGCCTTCGTTGCTGTCCAGGTAGGCATGGCCGCTCCAGTGCAGGCGCGGATGGCTCAGCGCCACCTCGACACGCGCGCAGGGTGCGATGGGCCCCCACCGGTGCCGGCCATCGGTATCCAGCGCGGTTTGGTAGCGGGCCAGGCCCTGGGGGTGCAAGGTCACGCGGCCTTGCACACGGCGTGGCAGGGGTGTGCAGCGCTCGTCGATGTCCACCCGCAGCGCCGACCCGTCCCAGGCCATGCGGCTGGGCCCGATGTCGAAGGCCTGTGCACTGCGCTGCACGTGGCGCCGCCCGCGCTCGGTCATGGTCCAGCGATTGCTTTGGGGCCCGTACAGGCAGACGTTCAGGGCGCAATGGTCGTCGGCGGCGGTGCTGGCGTCCCGGCGAAACGCCTTGCGGTAGTACGGCGAAAACACGCTGCCGACAAAAGCGATGATGGTCAGCGCGTAGCGGCCGTCGTCGCTGACGCCGTCGAGGTACCACCAGCGGTAGGCACCCGGCGCCAGCGGCTCGTTGAATCGAGGTGCGCCATCAGCGTCTGTGCTGCCAGTTGCCCCGACTGCGCCGCCATCGGCACGCCCGGTCCCGGGTGCACCGTGCCCCCGGCCAGGTACAGGCCGGGCAGGGGGCTGATGGAGCCCTGGCGTTTGAACAGCGCCATCCAGCCGTGGGTCGCCGCCCCGTACAGCGCGCCGCCCGAGCCCGGGAACATGCGATGAAAGTCCATGGGCGTGCGCCGCAACACCTGACTCGGGTGCTCGATCGCCAGCTTCAGGCCACATTGCTGCAGCAGTGCCAGACTGCGTTGTTCGCATGCTTGTATCTCCGAGGTTTCAAGCCAGGGCTGCTGCGCTGCACCCGCAGGCGTGTGGGCTTCCAGGGCCGGCGCGTTGACCAGCGCCAGCAGCCGTTCGCGGCCCGGTGGTGGGGCATCGCGGTGGTCGATGCGGTCCTGCGCGTAGACGTACACCGTGCCCTGGCGGGGCAAGCGGCGTTGTTGAAAGACGTCTTCAAATTCGCTGGCGTAGTCATCGTCAAAAAACACGTTGTGCCGCGCCAGCGCGATGCCGCTGGTCTGTGCGTGCACCGCCCAGGTCAGGGCCGACAGGGAACGCGGTGTAGGGCGGCTGGGCCCGGCCTTCCGGGCCGCAGGCCCCAGCAGGCCTTGTGCCAGCGCCAGGGTGTCGCCGTTGAAGACCACGGCGTCGGCGTCCAGCCGCTCGCCGTTGGCCAGTTCAACACCGCGGGCACGGCCGCCGCCCACGCAGATGCGCGCCGCCGTTTCGCCCAGGCGCAGCTGCACGCCGCGCTGCTGCGCCAGGGCCGCCAGCCGCTGCGCCAGCGTTGACATGCCGCCTTCGATGGACCACACACCCTGCATCTCCACATGCGCCACCAACATCAGCGTGGCCGGCGCCGCCCACGGCGACCCGCCGCAGTACGTGGCATAACGCCCAAAAAGCTGGCGCAGTCGCGGGTCCTGAAAGTGCCGGCCCAGCGATTGCCACAGCGTTGCAAAACGCACCAGGCCGGTGAGGGTGCCCAGGCCGGGCAGCCCCAGGCGGCCGATCATGCCGGCCACCGTGGGCCGCTGCGACCGGATGTGCGGGCCTTCCAGGCATTGGTACACCCGCCGCGCCTGTTGGCAGAAGGCCTGGTAACGGCGCGCTTCGGCCGGTGATGAAAACTGCGCAATGGCGTCCACCGACGCCGCCTCGTCGGCAAACAGGTCCAATGTCTGGCCCTGGCCCCGCCAGCTGTGGCGGGCCAGCACCGGCAAGGGTGTCAACTTGACCAGGTCTTCCAGTGAGGTGCCCAGCTGGCCCAGTATGTTGTCGAAGACCCAGCGCATGGTGAACACGGTGGGGCCGGCATCGATGGCCACGCCGTCAACGCTGACCGCCCGCATCTTGCCGCCGGGTTCGCTGGCGCTGTCCAGCAGCGTCACCTGCAAGCCGCGATGGGCCAGCAGCAGGGCCGACACCAGGCCGCCGATGCCGGCCCCCACCACCACCACACGCTCAGTCAAAGTGCTGCCCCTGCCACTGGCCTTGCAGGACCAGGGGTTTGAAACGCACAAACATCCATTCGCTGAACCAGTTGCGTTGCCAGGCGCGCTGGCTGGCGGTGTGGTGGGCACCTTGCTGCGCGTAGGCCTGCAGGGCGGCAGTGTTGTCCCACAGGCTGAAGGTGGCCTGGCGCAGCAAAGGTGCTTCCCCCAGGCCCGCGGCCAGGCGGCAGCCTGGCGCCTGCCGCAGGCTGGTTTCGGTGGCGGGGCTGTGGCGCCAGAAATGCAGGGCGTGACGCGGGCGGATGGCCGCGCGTGTCAGTGAAGCGATGGGGCCGTCGTGCACGGGCGCAGCCGTTGCAGCCGGGCTGCCTGGCGGCGCCAGCGAAACGCCGCCCCAGCGGCCGCGGCTGGACACCACCTGCAGTTGTGCCACCAAGCATTCAGCGGCGCGCGCTCGGCGTGCTTCAACGGACTGGGAATGGACCGCAAAATCGCGGGCCTGGTCGGCGTTGTCAAAAAACGCGATGAGGCCTTGGCGGTCCCAGCCGGGTTTCAGGCCAAAGCCGCTGTCCTGACCACTGCCCAGCACACGCACAAAGCGCAGGCCCGGGGTGTGGCGCAGGCCGCGTGTGCCCAGCACCAGTCTGGACAGGCCCCAGGCCTGCGCCTGGGCCTGGTAGCGGACCAGCAGCAGCACCACGTACCCGGGTGTGCCCTGCTGCGGGCCTGTTTGGACCTGCACCTGGGCCGCGTCCGGTGCAGGTGCCGACGCTGCTGCAGGGGTTGAAGCAGCCGCTGGTGGCTTGGGCGGCACCAGCGCGCTGCGCAACATGGTGGTTCTCTCGACGATTCGGGCCGCTGCGGCGCTGATGGGTGCCGCGCCCGGCTGCCGTTACTGAACCACCACTTCAACGCGGCGTGCGGCTGCTGCTTCGCCCGACTCGTTGGCTTCGGTCTGCTGCGGCTTTTGCAGCTTGACGCGGTCTTCGGCAATGCCCGCGGCTTTCAGCGCATCACGCACGCTGAAGGCACGCTGCTTGGACAGCTCCTGGTTCTGCGCCAGCGTGCCCGATGCCGAGTGATAGCCCGATACCGTTGCCGTGGTGGCGGGCTCGGCCGTCAACTTCTGGATCAGCGATTCCAGGCTCTTGACCTGTTCGCCGTCGATGGCTGAGGAGCCGACCTTGAAGTACACCACCTGCTTCAGGGGTTCCATCTGGGCCACCGGCACCACCGAAGCGGTGGGTGCCACTACAGCCACCGGCGCCGCGGCGGGAGCGCCAAGCAAGCCCCCAAAGTCCTTGGCCATCGCCATGCCGCCCAGGGGCTTGTTGACACCCTGGTGGCAGGTGGCGCAGTTCACCTTGGCCACATCACCGGTCGGCCCCAGGCGATGGGCCGGGAAGGTCGATGTCAACGGGGTCATGTAGGTGCTGTTCAGGTCGCGCGCCATGCGGATACCGTGCCAGGCCGTGACCCGCTGCGCCGGTCCGTTCCAGGACTGGAAGGACTGCGTGTTGTGGCAGAAGGTGCAGTTCACGCCCAGCGAATTGCTGAAGTGGTTCATCAGCGAATACGTGAACTCGGCCTGTTTGGTTGACGTGCGGTGGTTTTTCTGCGGCAGGGGTTCGATGCCTTGCACACGGATGGTGTTGCTGCCATCGGACCCACCGGACAACAAGCTGCTGAACGGGTCGTAGGGCAAAGAAGCCAGTGCGATGGCGCCTTCGGCCTTGTTCTGGCCCGCGTCGTCGCCCAGGCCCGGACCGGTGCGGTTGTTTTTGGGTGTGGCTGCAGTGAACCAGACCTTGGCCGGCACGGGTTGCCCGCGGTGGCAGGTGTAGCAGGTGACGCCGGTGCCGCCCGCGCCGCCCACGTGTTGCTGCCAGTCCTGGTTCAGGTGCTGGGTCATCTGCACCATGCGCCGCGCCACCACCTTGGTGTACTTGGAATCGTCGGCCAGGTTCGTCAGGTCGTGGCAATAGGCGCAGCCCTGCTCGGGTGCGACCCATGCGGTGATCGCCGCCATCGTCCGCGTGAACTCGCCGATGCTCAGGTGGCCGAGCAGCGGCACGTTCTTGTAGATGTCCTTGGCCTTCGGGCCGTCGGCGCTGGCCGGTTCGCTGATCGGCGGCGCCTGGTTGTCCGCGACGGTCTGCGCCATCGTGCGCGGGTTGTAGACCAGCTCCATGCCGGTGCCGCGGAAACCTCGCTGCACGCTGTCGACAGGCGGGCGCTCGCAGCCCGCGAGCAGTGTTGCCGCGGCCAGCAGCGCGACACA
>JAHECB010000112.1 GCA_024641925.1 Betaproteobacteria bacterium | reverse complement strand
GTAAGGCAGGCGCGTGCCATCGGCCAGGCGCACGTTCTTGGCGGCCGCATCCACCGCCACCACGTCGCCACGCAGCACCTTCACGCCTACGGCCTGCAGGCCCTGGTAACCCCGGCTGATGTCGTTGATGGACTTGTGGCCACCCAGCACCAGGTTGCTGATGGGGCAGGACACAAACTGGCTGTCGCGGTCGACCAGGGTGACGTCGATGTTGCCGCCCCACAGGCGCAAATAGCGGGCGGCCGTGGCGCCGCCAAAACCACCGCCGACCACCACTACGCGGCCCACAGATGGTGCTGACGACAGGCCCGCAGCACAACCGACCAATGAAACGGTGGACGCCGCGGCACCCGCGGCCAGCAGGCGGCGACGGGACATATCCGGTTTTGAAGAGGGCAATGACTTGAACATGGTCCTGGTCCTCATTTCGGGCTCTTCTGGGTGGCCAGATAGGCCGCCACCAGGCGCAACTGCTCGTCGGTGTAACCCTTGGCAATCTGCTGCATGATGGTGCCGTTCAGGCCGCCGGACTTGTAGGCCGCCAACATGCCGAACAGCGCCTCTTCGGTCAACCCGGCGAGCACCTTGGCTTCGCCAGCGGCTTGCCCGTTGGTGCCATGGCAATTGGCACAGGTGGCCGCCAGGTTGCGGCCCAGATGCTGGTCTTGAGCCCAGGCCAAGGGTGAAGCGCAGATCAAGGCGAGGCTCAGCGACAGGCCTGCGCCAACGCGGGGCCACGATTCAAGGGGACGGTGCATGAAGAGTCTCCGGTCGTCAAACGTCATGCGACGCTACCAGCGTCGTGAACAGCCCATTTCAAAGCTGGGGTTGAAGGGCTGGGGCCGCGCGGCAGCGTATGCGCCTTGGAGCTTGCGTTTGCGCAGCCGGGGGCGTCTAATATCGCTGTATGCGAATATACGGTTACGAGTCTGACGGCGTGCTCGGGCTAACCCTCAGGCGTGTCCTGGCCGGGTTTTGTCTGGTGGTGAGCGCCACGGCCATGGCACAGACATCGACGCCCCTGCGCACGGCGGCTTCGACTGCCAAGGCCATAGAACCGGTCCAGGTCAGGCCGGGCCTGTGGATGGTGCAAGGCCTGGCGGCGCTGGGCTCGCCGGCCAACCGCAACTTCATCTCCAACGCCGCCTTTGTGGTCACCAGCGATGGCGTGGTGGTGGTCGACGCGCTGGGCTCTCCCGCGCTGGCGCAAGAACTGGTGGCGGCCATCAAGCGCATCACGCCGCAGCCCATCCGCCAGGTCATCGTCACGCACTACCACGCCGACCACATCTACGGCCTGCAGGTGTTCAAGGACTTGGGCGCCACCATCACGGCGCACGTGGGCGGCAAGGCCTACCTGCAGAGTGAAACAGCGGCGCTGCGCCTGAAGGCCAGCCGCAGCGAACTGGCGCCCTGGGTCGACGACAACACCCACCTGGTGCCGGCAGACCACTGGATTGACAGCACCACACGCTTCACGCTGGGCGGGGTGGACTTTGTGCTGCAACCGGCAGGCCCGGCACACACGCCCGAGGACCTGGTGGTGGTGTTGCCGCAGATGCAGGCCATGATCGCCGGCGACATCGTGTTTAGGGGGCGCATTCCTTTTGTGGGCACCGCCGACAGCGGCCGTTGGGTGGAGGCCTTGCGGCGGCTGCTGGCCATGGACGTGCGCACCATCGTGCCCGGCCACGGCCCGGTCTCTGAAGACGCCAAGGCCGACCTGCAGCTGACGCTGGACTACCTGCAGCACCTGCGCCGCACCATGGCCGAGGCCGCTCACAACCTGGAACCCTTTGAAGAGGCCTATGCCAAGGCCGACTGGACACGGTTTGAACACCTGCCGCTGTTCAGAGCCGCCAACCGCATCAATGCCTACAACACCTACCTGCTGATGGAGCAAGAGGGCAAATGAAACGTCGACAGGCGTTGATGACCTTGCCAGCACTGGCGGTCGGCGCGCACGCGGCCTGGGCAGCGTCCGCGGCGCCGGGCCAGGCCGTGGGCTGGCCCGAGGTACGGTTGCTGGACGGCAAGACCTGGGGCCCTGCGCAGGCCGCTGGCCGCATCGCAGTGGTGGTTTTCTGGTCCACCACCTGCCCTTTCTGCCGCCGCCACAACCAGCACCTTGAAAAGCTCTACCGTATTGCAGACCCCCAGCACCTGGCGGTACTGGGGGTAGCCCGCGAAAGTGACGCTGTGCAGGTGCAGCGTCATGCCCACCAACAGGGGTACAGTTTCCCGATCACCCTGGACCATGCGGCGATGGCGGCGGCACTCAGTCCACGACGCCTGATACCGCTGACGGTGACCGTGGACCGGCAGGGCCGGCTGCTGCAGGTGATACCGGGCGAAATGACAGAGGAGGACGTGATGGGTTTGTTGAAACTGGTACCGCAGGCGGGACGCACATGAAGACATCAAGCGCAGTTGCCGTCAAGGCCGTGTTTTTTTCAGCGACGCTGTTGGGCTTGTACGCACCACCATTGGCCGCCCAAACCGCCGCCTTGCACACCTACCCCGATGCCGACCTGGCGCTGGGCAGCAAACTGCTGGCCGAACACAAGTGCGACGGCTGCCACATCCGCAAGGTCGGTGGCGACGGCAGCGCCATCTACCGGCCCAAGGGCCGCATCAACACACCGTCAGCCTTGCTGACCATGGTGGAACGCTGCAACAACGAGTTGAACCTCGGCCTGTTTCCCGAAGACTCGCTGTCCGTGGCCGCCGTGCTGCAGCGTGACCACTACCGCTTTCCTGCCAAGCCATGAACACCATGACCCAACCCGCCACCGCTGACGCCGAAGCGCGCCATGCCTCCGAAGTGGTGTTTGCCAGCGCCGCAGAGCTGTTCAAATTGATGGCCACGCCCATTCGCCTGAAGATCATCAGCGCTTTGTGCGGGCATGAAAAAAACGTCACGCAGCTGCTGCACGAAATCGACACCACGCAGCCCAACATGAGCCAGCACCTGGCGGCCTTGTACCGCGCCGGCGTGGTCGCCAAACGGCGCGACGCCACGCAGATCTACTACCGCATCGGCAGCGACCGCGCCGCCACCCTGTGCCGTGCGGTGTGCATGCAGATCGCGATGGAAACGGACGACGACGAGCCAGCCGTCTCCATCAAACCCGCGGCGCGCGGGCTGAAGTCCGTACCCTGACGGATTTGCCGCTACAGGCGCCCGACAGGCACAAACCGGAAAACTCGCGCCAGTAAACGGGTGGGAAACTGCGCCAGCGCGTGGTCGTGCGCGGCTGCGGCGTCGTTGAAGCCGTGGCGCATCAAGGGCACGCGGGCCTGGGCCTGCATCCACAAGGTCAGCGGTGCATCAACTTGGGCATGCTGGCGCGCAGCCGGTTGCTGGTCCAGCAAGGCCAGTACCCGGGCCGCACCTGACGCCAGATGGGCTTCGGCGGCCACCCAGCCCCGTGCTGCCGCCGGATCCAGCGGCTTGGCCGACAGCACCTGGAGGGCTGCCAGCGACTGCTGGTGCGCGTCGCCCAACGCGCCCAGCGCACGCTGTTCAGCGACCAGCGGTTGCTGCAGCGCGGACAACAAGTCGCGCAGCGCACCGCTGCGCTGCGTCAATAGATCGGACAGCCGCGCGGCGGCCTGCTGCACCTGGCGGCGCAGCGCCATCAAGCGGTGGTGCACGCCCGTTGCCCAGAAAAACACGACGGCGGCCACCAGCAGCACCAGCCCGGGTTGCAAACTCATGATGTCCGGCTCAGGCGCGCACTTCGCCCTGCCCCAGCACCACCCACTTCAGCGACGTCAGACCGTCCAGACCCACCGGCCCGCGGGCGTGGAACTTGTCGGTGCTGATGCCGATTTCAGCGCCCAGGCCGTATTCAAAGCCGTCGGCAAAACGGGTGCTGGTGTTGACCATCACGCTGGCCGAGTCCACCTCACGCAAGAAGCGCATGGCGCTCGGATGGTGGGTGGTCAGGATCGCGTCGGTGTGGTGCGAGCCGTGCAGGTTGATGTGGGCAATGGCCTCGTCCAGGTCGTCCACCACCTTGATGCTGATGATGGGTGCCAGGTATTCGGTGTCCCAGTCGGCTTCGCTGGCGCGGGTGACCCCGGCGCGTGCACCCAGCAAAGCGGCGGCACGCGGGCAGCAACGCATCTGCACACCCTTGGCAGCAAACAGGTTGCCGATGCGCGGCAGGAAGACACCCGCCTGCGCCACATGCACCAGCAGCGACTCGGCCGCATTGCAGGGGCTGTACTTCTGCGTCTTGGCGTTGTCGGTGACCTTCAACGCCTGTTCCAGGTCGATCTCGGCGTCGACGTACACGTGGCAGTTGCCGTCCAGGTGCTTGATGACCGGCACCTGGGCTTCGGCGCTGATGCGCTCGATCAGGCCCTTGCCACCGCGCGGAATGATCACGTCCACAAAGGCCGGCATGGTGATGAGCTGCCCCACGGCAGCGCGGTCGGTGGTTTCCACCAGCTGCACGGCTTCGGGCGGCAGGCCCGCGTCCGACAGCGCCGCCTGCACCAGGTGCCACAGCGCCAGGTTGCTGTTCAGCGCCTCGGAGCCACCGCGCAGGATGCAGGCGTTGCCGCTCTTGATGGCCAGCGACGCGGCTTCGATGGTGACGTTGGGGCGGCTTTCGTAGATCATGCCGAACACCCCCAGCGGCACCCGCATCTGGCCCACGCTGATGCCACTGGGGCGGCGTTTCAGGCCGGTGATTTCGCCCACGGGGTCGGGCATGGCAGCGATCTGCTCGCAGCCCTGGGCCACCGTTTCGATGACGGCGGGCGTGAGCTTCAGGCGGTCCACCAAGGGTTCGGCCAGGCCGGCCGCGCGGGCGGCGGCCAGGTCGGCGGCGTTGGCGCTTTGCAGGGCGTCGCCAGCCTGGCGCAGGCGCTGGGCCAGGCTGTTCAGGGCCGCGTTTTTAGCCGCGGTGGGTGCAGCCGCCATGGCCGACGAGGCCGCACGCGCGGCAGCGCCCAGATGCGCCATGTAAGCCGGGAGGTCGCTGTGTGTCATGCGGGCATTGTCCCAAAAGAACGGCCGGCGCGGGCACGGCGACGGGCGACGGGCGGCGGGCGGCACCCGTCACGGCACGGTCGATAGCTTGTGCCGGTTGTCAGGATTGGCATGGCCATGCCCTGCCCGTCGGTTCGGTGCGTCCGCCGCCGGCCCCCTTGGTCGCCGATCCAGCGAAGCCGGTTTGGCTGACATCGGTGCGGCTCTCGTCGACGGCACTTCGGCGAGGCGGCTTCGCTGAGGGGGGGTTTGGTGTCGACCTGTTGCCGTCCTCCGCCATGCCAAACAGATCGGCAGCGACGCAGCGGTTCCGGCCGTTGACCATCGGTCGGCGAACTCACGCTGACTGGCACCAAGCGGTCGCTGGGGCTGGAAGCCGCGGGCAACCTGAAGGTCAGCCTATCTGTGCGACGTGCTGGAGCGGCTTCCCAGCCACCCCAACAGCCGCATCGAGGAGTTGTTGCCGCATCGGTGGCAAAAGCCCACCAGCTGATTGGCCGCCATCGCGACCGTCGTTGCTTCTCTGCCTTCAGGTCACGGGGGAGGACGAGCCGCTCACTGTCGACCAGCCCGCTGCCGTGACCGAACGTGCTGCGCGTCCAAGCCCAGGCGCGGCCTGCAAGGCCATCGCGCCGCGGTGTCTTGAGCTTGAGCGCCACCTGTCCGGCAGTGTGGGTGCGGGTCTATGTTATGAAGGTCACCTGTGAGGGGGCGGTCCCCTCGAAAAGGAGAGACCCGATGGCGACCAAACATCTTCCCATTCTCGCGGCTTGTTTATTGTGCACGGCAGCCCTGGCCGCCCCGAGAAACCCGGGGGCAGTGGATGTGATCGTGACCAACGACGCGTCCACGCCCATACCTGTGACGCTCGCGCCTGCGGCCAGAACGGTCGTCTGCACACAGAGCCTCGGCTCGGTATCCGGCGGCAACGACAGCCCGTTTCGCCGTCTCAGTGGACTCTTCGGCCAGAGCCTCGTCCAATGCCCAGCTGGGGTGCAGAGGATTGACGTCAAGCGCATCGGCTTCACGCCCGACCTCGGGTCCCGTGCGCAGAATGCGGCATCCTTCCGTATCACGGCCGGCGTGCAGGACTCGCCCTCGAATCCGGGCTCGATCCCACCGCCGGGCGGGATTCTGGCGGTTCTGACCGACGGTGCTCCGGTCGCCACGGTCGTGCAGAACTACGTTCTCGACACGCTCGATCCGTCGAAGAGCATCTACTACGAGGCCACGATCAGCTCGGGTATCGCAAGTGTCAACACGACCGGTGGGGGCATTCTTTTTTTCATCGGTACACCCCTTAACTAGGGCCTGTTCACACTACAGGAGGGGTCGCGAAGGCCCGCCGAATCGGGCCAATCTAGGCGCAGCGCGCCGCCCGCACTTGCGTGCGGGCCAGCGATGCAACGACGAGTGGCCCGATTCGGCGGGCCTTCCCGGAGGGTTGATGACCACAAGGGCCGCATACGGCGTTGCAAATCCTCGCCGGGTGTGAGCCGGCAAGGCGCATGCCGGTCTGCGCGGATCAGCGCCTCAGGTACCCTGCGGCGGCGAACTGAAGATCACGCTTGCCTCTCATTGCGAGCCGCCGCTGAGAACGATCCCAGCAAGTCCGGCATCCAGCCAGTCACGCTAGGGCCCGGCCATGGCACCATCAAGGAATGAGTCCGCCGGCCGCCCCTGCATTGACCGAACTGCTGAATGCCTGGGAGCAGGGCGACAGGGATGCCTTGGGTTCGGTGGTGCGGCACGTCAACGGCGAGTTGCTGCGCATGGCGATGTCCCGGCTGCGCGGCGCCGACACGCCCTCGCTCGCGGCCGGCGACCTGCTCAACGAAGCCTTGCTCAAGTTGATGGGCAGCCCACCGCAATGGCGTGACCGATCGCACTTCTTCGCCACCGTGTCCGTGACCATGCGCTCGATCATGGTCGACCATGCGCGGGCGCGCGCTGCCGACAAGCGCGGTGGGCAATGGCAGCGGGTGACCTACACCCTGGCCGATGTCGGCGAAGAGTCGAATGCCGCAGATTTGCTGACCCTGGATGCCCTGCTCACCCGCCTGGAAGCGGTGGACGCGAGAGCTTTCGAAGTCCTGCAACTCACCTACTTCGGCGGGCTGGCGCGCGAAGAGATCGCCACGCTGCTGGAACTTTCGGTGCCCACCATCGACCGCGAGCTGCGTTTTGCCCGCGCCTGGCTGAGCAGGCAGCTGCAGCGTGACCTCGAAGCCTGAAGCGGCCAGCCTGAAGGACGAGGCCGCGCGACACCTGCGCGTCAAGGCCCTGTTCCAGACGGTTTGCGAGATGACCGACGCCGTGGCGCAGCGCGCGGCCCTTGAGGCCCAGGGCGCCGATGCCGCCACGCTGGCCGAAGTCATGATCCTGCTCGGGCACGCCGACGGCCAGACCCATTTTTCGGGCCCGCTGGCGCAGGCTGCGCAGCGGCTGGACGACGAGCTGCAAGAAGGCGATGTGCTGGGCGCGTGGACATTGCAGGGCCCGCTGGGCCAGGGCGGCATGGGGCGCGTCTTCCTGGCTGTGCGCAGCGACGGCCACTATGAACAGCGCGCGGCCCTCAAACTGCTGCGCGGGTGGTCGGGGCCGGACGCTGCAGCGCGCTTCACGCGCGAGCGCCAGATCCTGGCCAACCTGGACCACCCGCACATTGCCCGGCTTCTGGACGGCGGCACCACGCCGCGCGGCCGGCCTTATCTGGTGATGGAGCTGGTGGACGGTCAATCCATCGACGCCCATGGCGAATCGCTGCGGCTCGACCTGCGCGAACGCCTGGCGCTGTTCGACACCGTCTGCGCTGCCGTGGAGCACGCGCACCGCCATCTTGTCATCCACTGCGACATCAAGCCCGACAACGTGCGCGTGTCGACCGAAGGCGGCGCCAAGCTGCTGGACTTCGGAATCGCGCGCCTCGAGGGGCAGGCCGATGCGCTCGGCGCGGCCTTCACGCCGGGCTTTGCCGCTCCGGAACAGTTGGCGGGGCAACCGCCCGCTGTGGCCAGTGATGTTTACGGCCTGGGGCGGCTGCTGCAGTCGATGTTGCAGCCGGTGCTGACCACGCGCCGGCGCCACCGCGAAATGGGCGCCGTCATCGCCCGCGCCACGGCCGAGAGACCCGGCAATCGCTACGACAGCGTGGCCGCGTTGCGACAGGATGTGCGCCACTGGCTGGCCCATCGACCCGTGGCCGCCATGCCCGCCAACCTGGCCTACCGCGCAGGCAAGTTGCTGCGGCGGCGCTGGGCCTGGGCCCTGGGCATGACGGCCGCGGTGGTCGTCGTGACGAGCTTCACCTGGCGGTTGGCGCACGAGCGCGACATCGCCCTGGCCGAATGGCAGCGCGCCGAGAACGAGGTGCGCACCACGCGCGAAACGGCGCGCCTGCTGATGTCGCTGTTCACCGGCGCCGACCCCAAGAAGATGGGCCTGCCGGACATACCCAAGTCCATCCCGCTGGCCGCCGGTCGCGAAAGGCTACGGCAGCAGATGGCCGACGACCCCGACATGCGCGCTCGGCTGCAGATGATCCTGGGCGATGTGTACGAGCGCATCGGCCAGCTCCCCGAGGCCGCCGACGCGTTTCGGCAGGTCGCCCAGCTGTACGGGCCCGACCAGCTCGACCAGCCTTTGGCCGAGGCCGAGGCCCAGCGCCGGCTGGCGCTCGCCCTGAACAACAGCCTTCGCCAGAACGAGGCCGAAGCCCCGGCGCGGCGCGCGCTGGCGCTGTTGCTGCGCCATGACCCCGACAACCAGAACGCCATCGCCGCGGCCAAGAACCGTCTGGGTATCGCGCTGCTGAACATGCGACAGCTCGACGAGGCCCAAACCCTGCTCGAAAGCGCGCTGCAGCTGCGCACGAGTTTGGCCGGTGCCGGCGATGCGCAGACCCTCTCGACCTGGCACAACCTGGCCCGGGTGAGCCGCATGCAGGGTCGGCTGGACCAGGCTGAGGGCCAGCTCAAACGCAGGCTCAGCGCCAGCAAGCAGCCGCTGAACGACGGCGCCTTGGCGTCGTTGGAGGAATACGGCACCCTGCTCAGCGACATGCAGCGCCACGCCGAGGCCGAGGCGCGCGCGCGCGAGGCGGTGGCCGGCTGGGCCAGCCGGTATGGCGCCGGGAACGCCAACGTCGGCATCGGCCGCCACAAGCTGGGTTATGTACTGCTGGGTGCGGGCCGTCTCGACGAGGCGTGGCAGGAACTGCAGGCCGCGCTGCAGATCGAGACGAGCAGCCACGACCAGACCACCATCCGCGCCAGATATATTCGCGCCGACCTCGCGCGGGTGCACATGGCCGCCGGCCGGTTGCTCGAGGCCGAGCAAGTCTGGGCTGTCGCGTTGGCGCCGCCGCTCGACCGTCTGCCACTCATTACACGGGCCGCCTGGCGGCGTGATCTGGCCCAGACCCTCATCTGGATGGGCCGGCCGACCGAGGCGGCGCCCTTGCTGGAACAGGCGATGGCAGCGCTGCAAGGCTTGCCCGCCCACGAGGCCGATCGGTTGCGCGGCGAACTGGTGCAATCTGAAAACGAACTCGCCTTGGGTCACGGCGCGCTCGCTGCAACGTTGCTGGCTCGGATCGACAGTCACCTGCCGGCCCGGTTCCCTGCCTTGCACCATGCCGCCTGGGCCATGCGCGGGCGCCTGGCCGCGCACGACCGGCAGCCGGCCGAAGCCGAACGGTGGCTCGGCAGGGCCTGGCGCGAGGCCCTGGCGTGGCGCGGCCAGCCGCATCCGGCCTTGGTGCCGGTCGGGCTCGAGCTGATGACCGTGCTGCGCGCCAACCATCGGCAGCAGGAGCAGGCGCAATTGCTGCCTGAGCTGCAGCGCAGCGCGCAGGTTCAAGATGAGGCATCGCCCTGGCGTGCGCGCTTGCAGGCGTTGATCGCAACGCCATGAACGGGTCTTCGTTGCGCTGACTCCGCGCCACGCTGCAGGCGATTGGTGGCAGTCTCGACCGCGCCGTCGCGGCCTGCCCGCTGCTGCCAATTCACTCAACGCTGCCGGTGGTGCACCCGATCAAGCAGCCCACCCATCTGCGATGCCGCGACAGCGCCTTGCAAAGCCTTTCACCATTTTCTGATAGGTCGGGACACCGGAATGCGTTTGATCAAGTAGGGCCTTAGACATGGGCTCCGCGCTTCAGGGCACACACCGTGCCTTGAAGGGGTCTGACCACGCGTCAGTTCATTTGCCCCAGCCCAAGGAGACTCCAAGTGCAATCACTGTCCAGAAACCTGTTCCTCGCCGCCAGTCTGACCGCCATGGGGATTGCCGGCGCCAACGCCGCCGGTAACGGCAGCAGCCCGAAGGGCAAGCCCTTCGTCTCGATCAACAACCAGATCGTCGAGGTCACCGGGGCGATCAGCTCGCTGCAGGATCAGATCGATCTGCTCGTCGCTCGCGTCGACACGGTCGAGCAGCGCGTCGGCGCCAACGAAGCCGCCATTGCCAGCCTGCAGGCGCAGAACGCCGCCCTGCAGGCCATGGCGAGCCAGAACGCCTCGGACATCGCTTCGATCAACGCAGCGATCCTGCAACTTCAACAAGCCAACGCGACGCTGCAGGCGCTGATCGCGGCGACCACCGGAACGGTGACGCAGTTGCAGGCGCAGCTGGACACCAACTCGGCCCTGATCGCCAACCTGCAGGGGGCGGTCCTGCTGGCCGAAACCAGCGTGATCACGCTGGGCTCGAACCTGCAGCCGCAGATCGACAACAACAACGCCCTGATCGTCGCGCTGCAGACCGAGCTGGACCAGCTCAAATCGCTGTTGCAAGCCAAGCAGGACCGCATCAACGGACTTTGCCCCAACGGACAAGCCATCCAGCAGGTCTTGGCCAACGGTTCAGTCGTCTGTGAGAGCGTCGGCGGCGGGGCCAGCGGCACCCTGCAGTCGACCTATACCAGTCTCTATTCAGGCAACATCTCATCCGGGCAATACGCCAGCATCTATGCGACTTGTCCCACTGGCTGGGTGGTTTCAGGCGCAGGGCACTGGTACGCATACAACTGGCAGGTCGTGCATACGTATACCTCGTCGAACAACGGGGCGTACCTCTACGCCCGGAACAACAACCCATACACGAGCTACATCTCCGTCGTGGCGACCTGCCTTCGCATCGTTCCTTGAGGTGCGGATTGGCATAGCGCACCGGCGCAGGGCCGATGAGCAGTGGGCGCTGCCCGAGGGCGGCTTCGCCGCACTTCGATGCCACCCGTGCCGCTTGCCCTCCCAGCACAAGCCAGTGATCTTTCGTTCGGCACAGCTCTGGTGGGCATGCCTGAGAAACAAGGGCTCCTTTGGGAGCCCTTGTCTCGCGCGGTGGCGCAGGATCCGAATCGCCCCATGGACTCGCGGGTTCGGACGACCGTTGACGATTCGCGCCAAGCTGCGGCACGACGGCGCCCGGGTGCGCCCTGCAGCGGTTTTGATCAAGTCCTGATAGGTCGAGGCACTGAAATGCGTTTGATCATGTAGGGCCCTTGCTTCTGGCCCGTCACGACCCGCACCCGTCACCAGACCAGAGGAACCGAAATGAAATTCAATGCGCCAAGCTGGCTCGTCTGGAGCCTGTCATGCCTGTTCGTGACTGCAGCGCAAGCGCAGCAGTTGACCTTCGATGCGAGCACGCTGGCCTTGGCCAACGGCGCCCCCGTCACGTCTTGGGGCGCGCCCGTGGCCCAGGCTGCGGTGGGCTCACCGACCTACCGCACCAACCAGACACCCAATGGGCGCCCGGCCGTCGAATTCAAGGGCAGCGATCGCATGGGCAACAACGTCAACCTGGCCGCTTCCGCGGCCGGCGACTGGATCCTCGTCGTCGTCATCAAGCCGACCAACACCGGCGCCTATCACAACCTGGTCGACGACGACGCGCAGAACCGGCCGATGCTGTGGGTCGATCCGTCGTTCCGCTATGAACTGAACTTCAGCGGCGGCACCGGCGCCAGGGCCGCCGGCGCAGGCCCGAACGGCTGGGACATCGTCATCGCCGACTCCAGGCTCAACCAGCTCTACGTCAACAGCCCCACGCCGAATGCCACCGGACGCAGCGGCGTGGCCTGGCTGGCGGCCAGCAATGAACGTTGGGACTTCTTTCACCGCGACGGCGGCCAGACCTTCAAGGGGCAGGTCGCGGAAATGCGGCTGTACAACAACCGGGCCGATTTCGGCGGTGATTTCGCTGCGCTGTACCAGGCGATGAAGGTCAAGTGGATAGACGGCCTTCCGCCCACCGCCAACGCCGGTCTGGACCAGTCCATCCACGCCGGCAGCACCGTCAACCTGGACGGCAGCCAGTCGTTTGACGACGACACGCCTTCGGCCGCGCTCGGATATGCCTGGACCCTGGTGTCCAGGCCCGCAGGCAGCAGCGCCGCCTTGGTCGCCGCCACCACGGCCACCCCGAGCTTTGTCGCTGACCTGTCTGGAACCTACGTGGCACAGCTGGTCGTCACGGATGCCCGGGGCCTGGCGAGCGCCCCGTCTTTGGTCACCGTCAGCAGCTTGAACCAGGCGCCAAGCGCGGCGGCGGGCGATGACCAACTGGTCCCGGTGTTCGGCCTGGTCCAGCTCAACGGCAGCGGCAGTACCGACCCCGACGGCGACGCCTTGAGCTATGCCTGGACGATCACCGCCGCGCCGGCGGGCAGCACCGCGGTGCTCACCGGGCCAGGCTCGGCAACGCCCTACTTCTCACCGGACAAGGTGGGTTCGTACACGCTGCGGCTGAGCGTGAGCGACGCGCTCGGCGTCGGCACGCCAGACACCGTGGAAGTCACCGCCATCCTGGCATCGGACTATGCGCAGCATCACATCGCCGCGGCGGCCGACGCCATCGCGGCGCTGCCACCGGGCAGCGTCACGACCCAGGGCAATCAGAACGCCCTGGGCAACTTCCTGACCCAAGCCGTGAAGGCCATCCAGAAGGGTGACATCGCCACCGCCACCGACAAGTTGAACCAGGCCATCGAGCGCAGCAACGGCTGCGAAGCGAACGGTGTCCCCGACGGCAGTGGCAGCGGTCGTGACTGGATCACCAGTTGCACCGCACAGCCGCCGATCCTGGCCTCGCTGAGGGCGGCGCGTAACTCGCTGGGGCAGTAGCCGGTTGAAAGGGCCCGCCCGCGTCACGGCCGGCGAGCACACCGCGCTGACCGACACGAGGGCGTTCAACGACGGGCTGGCACCACAACGCAAATGCGAGTGGGTGGTTGACGCCAAGCGGCCATTCGCCGGGCCCGAAGCGGTGCTGGCCTACCTGTCGCGCTACACGCACCGGGTGGCGATCTCCAACAACCGTCTGCTCGCGATGGACGATCCAGGTATGACCGTCGGCTGGCAAGAGTATCGCGTCAAGGAGGGATCCAAGGGCAAGACACGCTAAAAGGCCATGACGCCGCCCCCCGAGGAATTCATGCGCCGCTTCGGGCTGCCTGTGCTGCCCGGGGGCTTCCATCGCATTCGGCACTACGGGCTGCTGGCCAACGGCAGCCGCAAGGCCAGCCTGGCGCTGGCGCGCGAGTTGCTGAGCGCGCCCAAGCCACAGCCGGCCGCCAGCAACGAAGAGGACGCGGGAATCAAGCCGCCAACCGTTGCCTGTGGCCACTGCGGTCGCGCACTGCTCATCGAGCCGGCCTTCATCCGCGGCCAATCGATCCGCGCGCCACCACAACCAGGGCAATGAACGCTGCATTCGACACGCCACAAGGTTGCCAGCACTGCTCGATGGAGCCGCCGGCCGGTGCTGCGCCGCTGGCGCCCAACACGGCGATCACTGGCTCGCAAATTCAATCCGAGATCCCGCGCATGCTCGTATGCGATGCCTCGATCGTCGACGGCAGCCTGCTGCGACATTGACCTACCAGCAGCGCTGCCGCATTCACCGCCGGCGGCACACGCTATCGCCTTAGACCGCGCGATTGATCACCACCGCGGCATGCCCCGCGGTTTCCTCCCCCGAGGATTGTCCGACACCTGCCCTCAGGTCTGTGCAGACCGTGGCATTGCGGCGTGCGCGGGCAG
>JAHECB010000375.1 GCA_024641925.1 Betaproteobacteria bacterium | reverse complement strand
GCAAGCCCTTGATGGCGGTGAAGATGTACACCGCGCCCCAGTAGCCGCCCGCACGATCATGGTCCAGCACCAGCATCAGATCATCTCCTCGGCCTTGCGCTTGCGCGCGGCCTTTTCGACCTGGCGGCGGGTGTCGGCACGGAATTCGGGGCGCAGCTGGGGTGTGGCTTCCCAAACACCGGCACGGTCGCCCTTGCCGGTGTGGCCGAAAAAGTCGCTCATGGCGTCAAAACGTGCCTGGTTGTCCAAGGCGGCATTGACCACCTGTGCCAGCGAACCGGCGCCGGCCGGTCCCATCAGGGGCCGCGCTGAAATCAGGTTGGTGAAATACAGCGACGGTGTGCGCGCCTGCTTGGCCGCCTGCACCACGGGCGTGGTGCCGATGACCAGTTGTGGCCGGTATTCGCGCATGGCGTCCAGGTCCTGCTCCAGCGATGCGCGGTACTGCACCTGCACACCTTTGGCCTGCAGCCAGGCCAGGTCGGGTGCCGACCACGGTGTCTTGGGGCAGGCGGTGCCCACGTAGCGCACATCGGCGCCGGATTCGATCAGCAGGCGCGCCACCAGCAGCTCAGAGCCTTCGTAGCCCGACAAGGTGATGCGGCCCTTGATGGGGGTGCGCGCCAGTGCCGCTTGTATGGCGGGCAGCACACGCTGCTTGGCGGCGGCCAGCTCGGTGGCGCCCACGTTGGCGGCCTTGGCGATGGCGTCCAGCCAGTCGGCCGTGCCGTCCAGGCCCACCGGCGCCGAAGCGATCACGGTACGACCGGCGGCTACAAATTCGCGGATGCTGGCGGTGTAGAAGGGGTGGATGGCGGCCACCACGTCGCTCTTCAGCGCGGCATAAAGTTCACGCCATTCACGCGTGGGCACCACGGGCCCGGCGGCCAGGCCCATGGGCTGCAGCATCATGCCGATGCTCATGGGGTCGGCCGGGAACATCTCGCCCAGCAGCGTGACTGTGGGTTTGTCGTGGACCGCACCACGCGGAGCCGGCACCGGGCCGTTCTGCGCTTCGCTGCGGGCGTATTTCAGCATCGCAGCGGCCAGAATGTCCTTGGCTTCGGCGTGTGTGGGCACGCCAAAACCCGGCACGTCGATGCCGATGATGCGCACGCCGTTGATGGCCTTGGGCAGCAGCTGCAGCGGCACGCCGCTGGCAGTGGGCACACACAGGTTGATGATGACCAGGGCGTCGTACTTGGCGGGGTCCGCCTGTTCGTGCACCGCGTCGCGGATGTCTTCAAAGAGCTTGCCGGTGACCAGGCTTTCGCTGTTGAAGGGCACGTAACCGACACTGCGGCGTGCGCCGTAGAAATGCGAGGTGAAGGTCAGGCCGTAGACACAGCAGGCCGACCCCGACAGGATGGTCATGGTGCGGCGCATGCGCAGACCCACCCGCAGCGAACCAAAGGCCGGGCACATGCTTTGTGGCTGGTCGTGCGGGCCTTGGGACGCCACCGGGTAGTCGCGGGCGTACTGGGCCAGCGTGTCGCTTTTGCCGGCAGCCGCAGCGGCAGCGCGCATCTGGTCCTGGCCGCCGTGGCAGCCGGTGCCCGAGGTCTCAGCCGGGTTAGCGGCCAGGTTAGCGGCATTCGCGATGGGAATGATGGCGCGCCCGTCCATGGTGTCAGGCCGCGTCGTAAACCACTTCAAGCGTGGGCTTGAGCAGGTCCTGCTTGCCCACCATGTCAAACAGCGTGGCCGGTTCCATCTTGAAATCGCGCCCGGTAACCTCGGCTGAAAACAGGCCCAGCAGCTGGTCCTGGGTTTGCGGCTTGGGCCGCATCGGGGGCGCTTCGGCCACATTGGTGGCCAGGGTCTCGAACAGCGGCGCCCACTCGGTGCCCGGGCGGCCGATGATTTCGTAGGAAGCGCTTTTGCGGCGGATGTCTTCGTTGGCCGGTATCGCGGCCAGCACCGGGATGCCGGCGTTGTCGGCAAAGGCAGCAGCCTCGCCGGTGCCGTCGTCCTTGTTGATGACCATGCCGGCCACGCCGACGTTGCCACCCAGCTTGCGGAAGTACTCCACCGCGCTGCACACGTTGTTGGCCACGTACAGCGACTGCAGGTCGTTGCTGGCCACAACGATGACCTTCTGACACATGTCGCGGGCAATGGGCAGGCCAAAACCACCGCAGACCACGTCGCCCAGAAAGTCGAGCAGCACAAAGTCAAAGCCCCAGTCGTGGAAGCCCAGCTTTTCCAGCGTCTCGAAGCCGTGGATGATGCCGCGCCCGCCGCAGCCGCGGCCCACTTCGGGGCCACCGAGTTCCATGGCGTAAACGCCGTCGCGCTTGAAGCAGACGTCGCCGATGGCCACGGGGTCGCCGGCCAGCTTTTTCTTGCTGCTGGTTTCGATGATGGTGGGGCAGGCCTTGCCGCCAAACAGCAGCGAGGTGGTGTCGCTCTTGGGGTCGCAGCCGATCAGCAGCACCTTCTTGCCCTGCTGCGCCATCATGTAGCTCAGGTTGGCCAGGGTGAAACTTTTGCCGATGCCGCCCTTGCCGTAGATGGCGATGATCTGGGTGGTCTTGGTCACCGGGGCAGTTGAGGGTGCCGCGGGTTCGATGGCGGCTTCGGCGCGCAACTGTTCGTTGCGGATGAAGTGCACGGGTGCGGTGGCGGGCAGGGTGGTGTTCATGCGCAGCATCTCCAGTCCAGGGTGGACATCAGGTGCCGCAAGTTGGCGACATCAAAAACAGTTTGGGGTTCGGCAGCGGTTGCCGAATTTGGCGCGGTGGATCGTTCGTCGGCGTGCACCGCAGCACACGCAGACTGGGTGTCGCGGCCGGTGGGCCGGGGCGACGACCGGGCCTGGATCCCCGGGTTGATCAGGTGCGCCAGCCTCATGCCTTGGCACTCCAGTTCAGCACCATCTTCAGACAGGCGGTGTCGCCAAAAGCCGTGCGGTAGGCGCGTTCAGCGTCCGTGCAGTCCGCGTGGTGGGTGATCAGGCCGTCCAGCGGCAGAAAACCGGATTCGGCCAGTTCGCGCACGGCCAGCATGTCGGCTGGTTTCCATTCAGCAGCGGTGCGGATCTTGGCTTCGCGCATGAAAGCGGGCGGAAAGGCAAAGTGCAGCGGCTGGCTGTAAAAACCGGCCAGCACCACTTCGCCACCGGGCGCCAGGCGTTCGATCAGGCGGTCCAGGATGTGGGGGTCGCCGCTGACGTCGTAGATGGACTTGTAGTTGCGCCGGTCGTCTTCGTCGGGGTGCACCACGCGGTAGCCCTCCGCGCCGCCCCTTCGTTCTGCACAGGTGTCCCAGACGGTGGGTGCCGGGTATTCGGCCAGCACCGTCATGCGTGCCAGCAAGCGGCCCAGCACACCATGGCCCACGATCAGGTCGGGCGGCACGATGGGTTCTTGTTTGCCACCACCGGCCACCGCGTGGTAGGCCGTTGCGGCAAGGGCCAGCAATACGGCGTTTTCTCCCAGCTCGTCGCTGACCTTGAAGATGCGCTGGCCGGGCACCACCAGCCGTGACGCTGCGCCACCAAACAGGCCGCGAACTTCACCAAAACAGCGGGCCCCGGGCACAAACACGCGGTCACCGACCTGGTAGCCCGAGCTGGGGCCGGCCAAGCGCACGCGGCCGACCGATTCGTAGCCGGGCACCAAGGGGTAGCCCATGCCCGGGAAGGGGGGCATCCGGCCCGACCAGAGGAGCCGCTCGGTGCCCGTGCTGATGCCACTCCACTCGACGTCGACC
>JAHECB010000111.1:2538-14092 GCA_024641925.1 Betaproteobacteria bacterium | reverse complement strand
ATGGTGTGGCCGACGCGGACCAGGCCTACCTGGACTTCAACGGCAATGCCGTGACGCCCACCGACCGACGGTTGCGACGCACCTACGCCCAGGTTGTGGCGCTGCGCAACGTGCTGCCATGAAGATGCGGCAACGTCACGTTCGCCGACGCGCGCCACTGCAGCGCGGCCTTGCGCTGGTGTCGGTGCTGCTGCTGATGATGGTGGTCATGGTGATGGCCGCGGCATCGATGCGCTCGGCCACCCTGGAGGAACGCATGGCTGGCCATGCCCGCGACCGGCAGATCGCCTTCCAGATGGCAGAAGCCGCACTGCGCGACGCTGAACAGTTAATCGCAGGCAACAGCACCGGCCCCTTTTCGCCGTTGCGTCCGGGACTGTTCACCAGCAAATGCATCGACGGTCTGTGCCGATCGGCCCCTGGCGGGTCGGCCGCGTGGTCGTTGTTCACCGACGCGGACTGGTTGTCCACCAAGGCCTGGGCCTATGGCGCGGCGACCGGAGCGCCGGCACTGGCAGGCGCCGACTCGGCGCCGCGCATGGTCATCGAATACCAGGGCACGACGCAGCCCATCGACCCCGGTCAACCTTGCGTGGCGCTGTACTTGATCACGGCACGGGCGCGCGGTGCCAGCGCCGCGGCCGAGGTGATCCTGCAATCCGTCTATCGACACCGCACCGGAGAATGTTATGCGTCCGTTTGAGCACTCGACAGGCTCATCGGGCCACCGGCGAAGGGTCGTAGTCGGACTTGGACTGGCCGTGCTGCTGGCGGCAGTTCTGGTCGTGGCGCACGCCGCCGCAATCTTTGACCCGAATGCCCAGCCCAACGGCTGGACCACGCGGCCGGCCGTGAGTTCGAACTCGCTGAAGTCGGGCACCGAGATCGTCTACCGCGCCGAGTACAAAGCCGGTCTGTGGAGTGGGACGGTTCGAGCCAACTACATCAACGCCGAAGGCGTGGTGCAGGGCAACAGCCCATGGGCCGGTTCGGACACCGCCAACATTCTGGCAGGCAAATCCTGGGACACCGGGCGGCGCATCGTCACCCGCACCGGTTCGGGGCTGAACATTCCGTTTCGATGGGCGTCGCTGGATGGTGCCCAGCAGACGGCGCTTGGTGGCGCGACCAATGGCCCGTCGATGCTCAACTTCTTGCGTGGTGACCGCAGCAACGAGGCGCCGGCGGGTCTGAAGTACCGCACGCGCACCTCGGTACAGGGCGACATCCAGCAGTCAACGCTGATGCACTGGCGTCACAGCAACGGTCAGAAGCGGCTTTACGTGGGCGGCAACGACGGCATGCTGCACGTCTTCGATGCTGCCTCCGGAGGCGAGGTGTTCGCCTATGTGCCGTCGATGTTGATGGCGCGCCTGCCGACGCTGGCTGCCAGCCCGGCTGCACACCAAATCTTTGTCAACGGCGGCCTGGCCATGGCCGAGGTGGGACTCAACAACGCGGCGTACACGTGGCTGGCGGGCTCGCTGGGCGGGGGCGGAAAAGGCCTTTTCATGCTGGACATGACCGACCCGTCGCCGGCCAGTGAAGTGGCCGCTGCCAGCAGCATCAAGTGGGAAATCACGCCGGCCAGCCCGGGTTTTGACAACCTGGGCTACACCTATGCCGCACCGCGTTTCGGGCGTCTGAACAACGGCGTGGCGGGTGTGGTGGCGGGCAACGGCTACTTGAACACGGGCCATGGGCGTGCCGCGCTGCTCGTCATCAACGCCGACACCGGCGCGTTGATTCGTGAAGTTGACACCGGCAGCGGCAGTACAGGCAGCCCCAACGGGCTGTCCAGGACCACACTGGTGGATAGCGACGAGGACGGCAAGGTGGACTTGGCCTATGCCGGCGACATCGACGGCAACCTGTGGCGCTTCGACTTGAGCAGCGCCGACCCGGCGGCCTGGTCGGTGGTCAAACTGCACACCACCTCGCCGCAGCAAGCCATCACGGCCGCGCCAACGGTCGTCAAACACCCCAATGGCGGTCGCCTGGTGCTCTTTGGCACCGGCCGCGTGCTCACGCCTGCGGACGAAAGCGACACTGCCGTTCACTACGCCTACGGCTTGTGGGACGGCGCGCCCGTGGCCAACGTCACCTGGCTGGACCAGACCTTGACCGAGGTGCAGTCAAACGGAAACCGGCTGCGCCGGGTGACCAGCTTGACGCCCAACTGGGCCGGGGGTGGACATCGCGGGTGGCGACTGGCATTGAGTGCCGGCGAGCGCATCGTGGGAGAAGCCCCTTTCGCGATTGATGAACGGTACTATTTCGCCACCACCAACCCCACAGTGCCGGCTGTCGCAGACGGTCAGGCCAGTGGCAGCACCTGGACCATGGAGGTGAACGTGCTCACAGGCGGCAGCCCGGGCAGGCCGATATTCGACATCAACGAGGATGGCGTGATCGACAGTGCCGACAACCTGGGAGGCGAAGTGATCGTCGGCAAGTACCTGGGTGCCGGAATTGCCTCGCAGCCGGTCCTGGTGGACCTGAGCAAATTCAGCATGACGCTGTTCAACCAGCAATCCAACCTGGATTACAGCCTGCCCACGCCCAAGACGGACCGGGGCGTCTCGGGGGGGCATTTCGACGTCGATTTCTACTTCACATCGGGAACGAGCTTTTCCAAGATACAGCACGTTCATGAGTACGACGACTTGTACGATGTCACGGGCGTCAACATGCTCAATGCCAGCAACGCGGTGTTCAACCTGGGCAGCAAGCTCGGCAGCGCGGTTGCATTCAAAGTGCTGGTTGCCAACCAGTATCTCAATCCGGCTTCGACCCTGTCGGTGGGCGGCGGGAGCTTTGTCAATGTAAAGGACTACGGCGGCCTGACCACCGCCGGCAGTGCAGCCGCGGCCCTGGCGGGACTGCCCAGCTACACCTTGGGCTCTACGGCGGCGGTGAACACGATGGCCTGGAAGTTGCCGCTAGACGCATTCAAGTCCAAGGACTGGTGGGGCGACGGAGCAGGCGTCCGCGCGGGTCTGATTCCGACGCAGACGGGTTGCGTCAACAAGGTCAACGCCGATGGCAGCACACCCCGGCTGGGGCCCAATGGCGAGCGGCATGACGGCGCCTTGACGATCCAGATCATCAAGGATGCAACGCCGGCCACTGCGTTGGAATTGAACTTCCCCGCTGGTGGCGCCAAGTACGGCTGGCGGGTCAAGCAAGCTCTGTTCACCTCCTATGTGCTGGCCGAATACACGACCTTCTGGCACCACCCCAACGGCAAGTGTTATGGCGACGCCGGCTGGGTTGCAGATGCACCCGAAGACCTCTCGCCTCCCAGCTCGAAAGTTGGCACCAAGGCGGCGGGCTCACAGGACCCCAACGATGGCGCCTTCATTGCAGCGCCGGCCGGGGTGACCGTGACCGGGACCACGACCAGCACCTCGGGCAACGTGACCACGATCGTCGTGACCTATTCCGACGGCAAGACCGACCGTACCGTGATCACCGTCAACCCCGACGGCACCGAGTCGGTGACGCTGACCGACCGCAGCGGCCTCGTCACCACGCGCACGCGAATGAGCACCGGGTCGCTGGGCAGCGCGCCGCAGGAAATCCTGCAGCCGTCGCGGCGCATCAACTGGCGTGAAGTGGTCAGACCATGATCGCCCGAGCAACACCGTCGCAGCAACCTCCAGCAACCGCCATGCACCAAGGCTTTGACATGCATATCAGCACCCCACCGGCCCGCCCGCGCACCTGCCGACGCCAGCGTGGCGTGACGCTGATCGAGCTGATGATCGCCCTCGCCATCGTGGCCATTCTGGCGGGCGTGGCCTACCCTTCGTACATGGACTCGGTGCGCAAAGGCCGTCGTGCCGACGCGCAGGCCGTGATGCTGGAGGCGGCGCAATTCATGGAGCGTTTTGCGACCGAGAACCTGCGTTTCGACCAGACCCTGGCGGGTCTGCCCGTGGCCTTGCCTGCCCAGCTGAGCGTGGCACCCCGCAGCGGATCTGCAAAGTACTACACGATCTCACTGCAAAGCGTAGCGCAAGGCAGCTACACCTTGCGTGCGGTGCCGACCGGCACCATGGCCAACGACGTTTGCGGCACGATGACGCTGACGGACACGGGCGTCAGCGGCGCCAACAAAGCCGACTGCTGGCGCCGGTAAAGACCTGTTCAGTGCTGCCCTGAGAACCTGTGCGGGGGCATCTTGAAGCAACCCGGCAGTGCCGCTGTACTGGCCGGCGTTTCAGGACGACCCATTACAGCAGCTGACCGTCGACGTAGAACCAGTGGCCGTCTTTGTGCACAAAGCGGCTGCGTTCGTGCAGGCGGGTCGCCCGCCCGCCCAGGCGGCTGCGGGCCACGAATTCCACTTCGGCGCGGTCTCCGCCGATGACAGTGTGCCGCCTTACCTCCAGACCCAGCCACATCACCGCGGGTTCATGGGGCGGGGCTTCGGCCGGTCGCGTGCTGCTGTGCCAGGTGTCGAGCAGGTAGGCACCCAGGCCCTTGACATATGCGGCATAGCGGCTCCGCATCAAAGCTTCGGCTGTGGGCGCCTGCAGGCGGCTTGCACCTGCATGCCACCGAGCGCAGCATTCGGCGTATGGTGTGCCGCTGCCGCAGGGGCAGGCTTCGACGGCCCGTGCGGCGCGTTTCATGCTGAAGCCGGCATGACCAAGTTCAGTTCCCACGCCTTGCCCACCAGCGCCTCGAAGTGATGGTCGCAGTCGCATTCGGCGTGGTCGAGCGCGTCTTCAGCAGGCTGCCGTGCACCCCTTGGCCTGCCACGCCCGTTCACCGGGTGTAGCCGTGGTTTCGGGAACGCAGCGCTGCAACGAGGGGTGGTGTCCATATGCTGTTCAGCCTTGTGGCCGATGAAGTTGCCTCAGGCAAGTCTATCGATGGTGCGTGGAAACGACCTTGCGGTAGGCTGCACGTGCCGGTCAGGGAGGGGCAGTGCAAAGGCCAATATACGGACTGCCCGGTGGAGTCCTTACACTGCAACCGTCATCCACCCGGACCGCCGCACCATGCTCGACCCTCAAGCCCAGGCGCTGATCGATCTGATGATCGAGCGTCAGGTGCCGCCCACGCACACCTTGCCGCCTGCTGAAGCCCGGCGCCTGTACCTGGAGCGCCGCTTCTACGCCCAGCCCGACCCGCCCACGGTGGGTGAAGTGACATTGCTCACATCTGCTGGCGGGGTGCCCTTGCGGCTGTACCGGCCGGCCGGCGTTGGTGCCGCTGTTTTGCCCGCACTGCTGTATTTCCATGGCGGCGGCTGGACCATCGGTGACCTGGACACCCACGACGTGTTGTGCCGTCAGCTGTGCGCGGGTGCCGGCGTGGTTGTGGTGTCGGTGGATTACCGCATGGGGCCAGAGCACCGTTTTCCGGCAGCGGTGGACGATTGCGTTGAAGCCACGGCCTGGGTGCGGTCTCACGCTGCCGGATTGGGGCTGAACGCGCAACATCTGGCGGTGGGCGGCGACAGCGCCGGCGGCAACCTGGCCGCGGTGGTGGCGCTGGCGCTGCGTGACGCGCCCGAAGCCGTCGAAGCACCAGCGCTGGCCTTCCAACTGCTGATCTACCCGGCCACCGACATGCGTGCGGTGGCGCCTTCACACCAGCGCAACGGCCAGGGTTATCTGCTGACGTCGGACAGCATCGCCTACTTTCGAGGCCACTACATTGCCGACCCCTCGCAGTGGAGCGACTGGCGGGCCTCACCCTTGCTGGCCGGCGACCTGAGCCGCCTGCCGCCAGCCCTGGTGTTGACCGCCGGCTACGACCCGTTGGTGGACGAAGGCCGGCAATATGCCGACGCGTTGTCGGCAGCGGGCACACCTTGCCAGTACGTGTGTTTTGATCGCCAGATCCATGGCTTTGTGCCCATGGGCCGGGTGCTGGGCGAAGCGCGCCTGGCGGTGGCCTTGTGCTGTTCAGCCTTGCAGGCGGCACTGTTTGCCGCCTGAAAACGGCCCGCCGCGCGGGCTGCATCGGTCGCGCCCCTTTTGGCCGTCCAGTGCGACACCTGCTGCGGCTGAAGGCCGGCCGCTTGTAGGAACTCTCCGACCCGGGAAAACGCCGATCGCTGGTGCCCGCGCGCTTTGTCGTGGCAAACAATGGTCGCATGGGCCCGCATCCTGCTGGGCAACTGTCTTGAAGGGGATGACCATGAACGTCACACGTCTGAATCGTTTTGCTGCGGGCGCCATCGCTTCGGCTGCTTTGCTGGTGTCGGGCTGTGCGGATATGAGCGAGCGTCAACAGGGCACGGCACAAGGCGCCGGCATTGGCGCGGTAGCCGGCGCCGTGTTGGGTGCGGTCACCGGCGGCAAGGCCGGAACGGGCGCGGTGCTGGGCGGTGCCGTCGGCGCTGTAGCCGGCAACATCTGGTCCAAGCGCCAGGAAGATCGCCGCGTTGCACTGGAGCAGGCCACGCGCGGCACCGGCGTTGAAGTCAGCCGCACGGCCGACAACCAGCTGAAGCTGAACATTCCCAACGATGTCTCTTTCGACCTCAACAGCGCCGCCATACGGCCTGCCATGCGCGACGTACTGGACCCGTTTGCGGGCCAGTTGCGTGGTGATCCAAACGCGCGCATCCGCATCGTCGGCCATACCGACAGCAGTGGGGGTGATGCGATCAACGATCCCTTGTCGGTTCAGCGCGCGATGAGCGTGCGTGACTACCTGGTCACGCGTGGCGCGGTGCCTGAGCATGTGCAGACGGCAGGCCGCGGCGAACGGGAACCCGTCGCCAGCAACGCCACGGCAGAAGGGCGCGCACGCAACCGCCGTGTCGAAATTTTCCTGCGCGAACCCGCAGCTTGATGCAGCGTTGGCCTGACTTTGACGCCTGCACCGTTTACGCTGGTGCCCGCAGCAGTTGCCGGAAGGCGTCAAACAGCCAACTGCGCATGCCCACCACCAGCGTGTAGGCCACGGTTTCGCTGGCGGGCAGCCGCTGGTCGGCCAGGTGCTGCTGGGCAAAGTCCTGCGCCACGCGCTGCAGCTTTTCGTTGAGCAGGGCAGCTTGTCCCGGTGCGATGTGCCCGTGCACCAGCATCAGCAGTTCGCCGGGTTCGCCAAAGTCGCCGCTGAAGTAGTCGGCCACCGCGTGCTGACGAAAGTAGGCCATCACTGGGCCGCCCGGCCGCCAGCGGAAGGTCTTGTCGTACTTCAGCCGGTAGCGGTTGTGTGCGCGCAGTTCCAGAAACCCCAGCTTGTCCAGTGCCAGCAGGCAGGCCACGGCCTGTGGTTTGCTGAGGCGATAGGTGTCCACCACCTGCTCCAGCGTCCAGTGGCTGAGGGCGCAGATGGCCATCAGCAGCAGCTTGGGGTCGGCCACCACGGCGCGCTCCTGCTCCAACGTCATCTGCTGGCGCGGTGGGTTGGCTTGCGCCACCAGGCGCGCCAGTTCGGCAAAGTCCATCTTCAGCACCGCCAGCACATCGTCGATGCGTGACAGCGGCATGTCGCCGCGCGAGAAGATGCGTTTGACGCTGCTTTCGGCCAGCCCCAGTTCTGACGCCAGGCGGGCATAGGTGATGCCGGCGCGGCGCAGTTCGGCTTTCAGCGTGGTAATCAGATCGTGGCTGCTGCTCATGTTTTGCCCGGAAAAGTATCCTTTGACGATACCCGACAGCGCAGAACGTGCAACGCTCTGCGGTGGGATTGATACCTTCTGGCCAAGCCGTCAGCATCGCGGCCGTGTTCAACTTTTGACGGGGATGTCATGCAAACCTTGTCTTTGCGGGCTTCATCATGTTGGTCGCGGCGCTGGCGTCGCGCCTTGTCGGTCGGTGCATTGGCTGCTGCGCTGGCGTCCGGTGCGCAGGCGCATCGGGGTGGCGCCTCAGCCGACCTGAGCGCACTGTCGATGTTGCCGGTGGCCGTGTCGGTGGCCCTGCCCGTGGCGCTGTTGTCGGCCGGTGCGGCATTTACCGTGAGGGCCGTAGAGGTGTCCGCCGAAGGCACGGTGTGGGTGCTGGAGCGCGCCAGCGACGGTGCACAGGCCAGCCTGCGCTTTGCCGGCGATGTGGCTGCGGGTGCGTCCATGGTCGCCGGCACCGCGGTGTCGGTGGCGGTGGTGGGTGCGGGCTGGGTGCTGCACAGCGCCGGCAAGGCGCTGGCCATCGTCCCCAGCGCCCATGGCCGCAGCCTGATCTACAACGAGCAGGTGACGCGATGAACCGCTTGCTAAAGCGCTTGCTGAAACGGTTCGCCGCGGGGCTGGCTGCCAGCTTGTTGCTGGCATTACCCGCCCACGCCGGGCGCAGTTGTGAGCAGCGTGCGCCTGACCTCGCCCAGGTGCAGCAGGGCCTGCAACTGGCCGAACACACCCGCGCCGCGCTGGATGCCAGCGGCGCCCAGGTGGTGGTGCTGGCGCGGGCCGGGCAGGACTTGTCGCGCTACGGCCTGCGCTACAGCCACCTGGGCCTGGCCTACCGCGATGGCGACAACGCGGGCGGCGGCTGGCGCGTCGTGCACAAGCTCAACCACTGCGGGCAAAACGTGGCCGACCTCTGGCGCCAAGGCCTGGCGCAATTTTTCCTGGACGATCCGTTTGAGTACCGCGCCGGCGTGGTGGTGTTGGCACCTGCCGTGCAGGTCGCCCTGTTGCCCCTGCTGCAAGACAACGCCCGCCTGGCGACACTGCACACCCAGGCCTACAACATGCTGGCCTACCCCTGGGCCCAGACCTACCAACAAAGCAACCAGTGGGCGCTGGAGACCCTGGCCTACGCTGTGGAGCCCACGGCCGATACGCGCCAGCGTGCGCAGGCCTGGCTGCAGTTCAAGGGTTACCAGCCCACCACATTGCACCTGGGGCCGCTGACCCGACTGGGTGCCAGCGTCAGCCGTGCCAACATCCGCTTTGACGACCACCCCAACAACAAACGTTTTGCGGACCGCATCGAAACGGTGACGGTGGATTCGGTGTTCGATTGGCTACAGCGCACGGGCCTGGGCGAATCACTGCTGGGGGTGAACTGATGGACGCCAGCGATCGATTTCAGGCTGCCACGCTACAAGCAATGGTGCCTGCCGAACAGACCAGGCCCAGCCAGTTTGCCCTGCTGAAGCAGCGCCGCTTTGCGCCGGTTTTCTGGGTGCAGTTTCTGGGCGCAGGCAACGACAACGTTTTCAAGTTTGCCTTCACCGTGCTGGTCACCTACCAGTTGCAGGTGGCCTGGTTGCCGCCGGCGCAGGCAGGCCTGGTGATCGGCGCCTTGTTCATCCTGCCCTTTGTGCTGTTTTCGGCCACCAGCGGACAACTGGCCGACAAGCTGCCCAAGGAGCGGCTGATCCGTGCCGTCAAGACGCTGGAAGTCGCCATCATGGCCTTGGCTGCCTGGGGCTTCCTGCGGCAGAACGTGCCGTTGCTGCTGGGCTGCGTGTTCTTGATGGGGCTGCAGAGCACGCTGTTTGGGCCGGTGAAGTTTGCCTACCTGCCGCAGCACCTGAGTGAACGGGAGCTCACGGGCGGCAACGGCATGGTGGAGATGGGCACCTTTGTGGCCATCCTGCTGGGCAACGTCGCCGGCGGCCTGTTGATTGCCGTGCCGCAGGTGGGTCCGGCCTGGGTGGCCGGGGTGTGCCTGCTGCTGGCGCTGGCCGGGCGCGCCATGGCGCAGGCCGTGCCGGTGTCGCCAGCCACCGACCCGGGCTTGCGCATCAACTGGAACCCGTTCACCGAAACCTGGCGCAACCTGGCGCTGGCACATGGCAACGTGGTGGTGTTCCGCTCGCTGCTGGGCATCTCGT
Organism: Betaproteobacteria bacterium; assembly: GCA_024641925.1. Taxonomy (GTDB): domain Bacteria; phylum Pseudomonadota; class Gammaproteobacteria; order Burkholderiales; family Burkholderiaceae_C; genus Rubrivivax. The sequence goes on along the minus strand of JAHECB010000111.1, from coordinate 4,336 downwards.
GGATGTGGTTTTTTGGTGCCGTGTTCCTGAGCCAGTTTCCCAACTTTGCGCGCCAGGTGCTGCACGGCAACGAACAGGTGGCATCGCTGCTGCTGGTGGTGTTTTCGGTGGGCATTGGCGTCGGGGCGCTGCTGTGCGAAACGCTGAGCAAGCGCCATGTGGAAATCGGCCTGGTGCCGGTGGGCGCCATCGGCATGACGGTGTTCAGCGTCGACCTTTACTTCGCGTCGCGCGGTTTGCCGGCAGCACCGCTGATGGGCGCCGCCACGTTTTTGGCGCAGCCTGCGCATGGGCGGGTGCTGGCCGACCTGGCGCTGCTGTCGCTGTCGGCCGGCATCTACAGCGTGCCCATGTACGCGCTGATCCAGATGCGCAGCCCGGCCACGCACCGCGCACGGGTGATTGCGGCCAACAACATCCTGAACGCGCTGTTCATGATCATCAGCAGCCTGGGCGTGGGCATGCTGCTGGGCGCAGGGCTGTCGATCGAACAGGTGTTTGGTGTGCTGGGCCTGCTGAACGCGGCGGTCGCGCTGTACATCTTCCTGCTGGTGCCGGAGTACCTGCTGCGTTTTGTGGCCTGGGTGCTGACCCGCTGCATCTACCGCTTCACGGTGCGTGGTGAACAGCACCTGCCCACCCAGGGCGCGGCGGTGCTGGTGTGCAACCACGTCAGTTATGTCGACGCGGTTGTGCTGATGGCCGCCAGCCCGCGGCCCATCCGCTTCATCATGGACAGCCGCATCTTCGCCACGCCGGTGCTGGGGCGGTTGTTCAAGCTGGCCAAGGCAATTCCGATTGCGCCGGAGCGTGAAGACCCCGCTGCCTACGCCGCGGCTTTTGAACAGGCGCGCCGGGTGCTGGACGACGGCGACCTGCTGTGCATCTTCCCCGAAGGCGCGCTGACGCGCGACGGCCAGCTGGGCGAGTTCAAGGCTGGCGTGATGAAGCTGCTGAAGACCAACCCGGTGCCCGTGGTGCCGATTGCGTTGCACAACCTGTGGGGGTCGTTTTTTTCGCGCGTGGAAAAGGGCTCGGCCATGGTGCGGCCGTTTCGCCGCGGCCTGTTCAGCCGGGTGGGGCTGACCGTGGCGCCGGCGCTGCCGCCGGGCGCGGTGACGCCGGCGGTGCTGCGTGAGCAGGTGGCCGCGATGCTGGGCTGAAGCCCGGTCATCGCGGTACAGGCGGGTTTTCAGGCCGCTGTCAGTGCCCCACGCAGGATGCCCAGCGCTTCGTCAAAAACCGGCTGGGCAATGCTCAGCGGGAACAGGAAACGCAGCACGTTGCCGTCGACACCGCAGGTCAGCAGGATCAGATTTTTAGCCAGCGCCGCAGCCTGCACACGCTTGGTGAAGTCGGCGTCGGGTTCGCCGCTATCGGGGTGCTTGAACTCCACCGCCACCATCGCGCCCAGGCCACGCACGTCGGCAATCTGCGGTACCTGCTTGCGCAGCGCGTTCAGCTCGGCCATCAGCTTTTCGCCCAGCATCGCGCCACGCTCGGGCAGCTTCTCTTCGGCCATGATGTCGATGACGGCATGCGCCGCGGCCACCGCCAGTGGGTTGCCGGCGTAGGTGCCGCCCAGGCCGCCTGGGGCCGGCGCGTCCATGATGTCGGCGCGGCCCGTGACGGCCGACAAGGGCATGCCGGCGGCCAGGCTCTTGGCGCTGATGATGATGTCGGGCACCACGCCGTAGTGCTCCATCGCGTACATCGTGCCGGTGCGGCCAAAGCCGGTCTGCACCTCGTCGGCAATCAGCACGATGCCGTGTTCGTCGCACAGCGCGCGCAGCCATTT
>JAHECB010000111.1:0-2528 GCA_024641925.1 Betaproteobacteria bacterium | reverse complement strand
TTCACGGCCTCGGCCTGTATGACGTTGAAGCCGCCTTCGCCCTGCACCGGCTCAAAGATGATGGCAGCCACACGGCTGGGTTCGATGTCGGCCTTGAACAGGTTGTGAACCGCTTTTTTGACTTCTGCCAGGCTGGCGCAATGGCAAGGGAAGGGCGCGTGGTAGATCTCGGCCGGGAAGGGGCCGAAGCCCACCTTGTAGGGCTGCACCTTGCCGGTGAGTGCCACGGCCATCATGCTGCGGCCGTGGAAGGCGCCGCCAAAGGCGATGACACCGGCGCGCTTGGTGAACGCGCGGGCAATCTTGATGCTGTTTTCCACCGCCTCGGCGCCGGTGGAAAACAGCGAGGTCTTCTTGGCATGGGTGCCGGGTGTCAGATGGTTGAGTTTTTCGGCCAGGCTGACATAACTTTCATACGGTACGACCTGGTAGCAGGTGTGGGTGAAGCTGTCGACCTGCGCGTGCAGCGCGGCTTTGACCTTGGGGTGGCTGTGGCCCACGTTCATGACCGCGATGCCACCGCCAAAGTCGATGAAGCGGCGGCCCTCCACGTCCCACAGCTCGGCGCCTTCGGCGCACGCTGCAAAAAACGGCGCCATCACGCCCACGCCGCGCGGCGTGGCAGCGGCCTTGCGGGCCAGGATGTGTTCGTTGCTGGAATGTTTCATGTCAGGTTCCTTCGGTCGAAGTTGTCAATTCATCGCATTGTTCAGTTCAGCCAGCCGCTGCGCTGCGCATCGGCCAAGGTCAGGTCCAGGCAGCGGCGGATCAGCGCCATCATCTCGTCGATCTGTGCGCGGGTAATGACCAGAGGCGGCGCGATGATCATGCGGTCGCCCACCGCCCGCATGATCAGCCCGTTGCTGAAACAGTGCTGGCGGCAGGCCATGCCGATGTCCACGTCATCGCCAAATGGCGTGCCACGGTTCTTGTCCTTCACCAGCAGCAAGGCCGCCATCAGGCCCAGGCTTTGCGTGTCGCCCACCAGCGGGTGGTCTTGCAGCGCGGCAAAACATTGCGCCAGGTAGGGGCCCACGTCGTTACGCACATGCTCCACCACCTTCAGCTCTTGTAGCAGCGCGATGTTGGCCAGCGCCACCGCACAGGCCACGGGGTGGCCGCTGTAGGTGTAGCCATGGTTGAACTCGCCACCCTGGTCGATGAGCACCCGCGCCACACGGTCAGCCACCATCACGCCGCCCAGCGGGATGTAGCCGCTGGTCACGCCCTTGGCAAAGGTCATCAGGTCGGGCTGGTAGCCCAGTGTTTCGCAGCCGAACCACTGCCCCGTGCGGCCGAAGCCGCAGATCACTTCGTCGCTGACCAAGAGCACGCCGTATTTCTGGCAGATGCGCTGCACCTCGGGCCAGTAGGTGGCCGGCGGCACGATGACGCCGCCTGCACCTTGCACCGGCTCACCAATGAACGCGGCCACGTTTTCAGGCCCCAGTGCCAGGATGCGTTTTTCCAGCCAGCCCGCGGCCTGCAGCCCAAAAGCGTCGGGGCTCAGCCCATGCGGGCGGCCGTGCAGCCACCAATAGGGCTGTTCAATGTGTTCGATGCCCGGAATGGGCAAACCGCCTTGCGCGTGCATGCCGGCCATGCCGCCCAGCGAAGCACCCGCCACAGTGCTGCCGTGGTAGCCGTTGGTGCGGCCGATGATGACTTGCCGCTGCGGCTGGCCCAACACACTCCAGTAACGGCGCACCATGCGCACCACGGTGTCGTTGCCCTCAGACCCGCTGCCGCTGAAAAACACGTGCTGGAATGGCGGCGGTGTCACCTGCGCCAGCACCTGGGCCAGTTCAATGGCGGGCACCGTGGCGGTCTGGAAAAAGGCGTTGTAGAAGGGCAGCGTCTGCAGTTGGTGTGTGGCCGCGTCCACCAGCGCCTGCTGACCGTAACCCAGGTTCACACACCACAGCCCACTCATGGCGTCCAGCAGGCGCTGGCCTTCGCTGTCCCACAGGTAGATGTTGTCGCCGCGCTCGATGACCCGTACACCTTTTTGTGCCAGCGCCTTGAAGTCGGTGAACGGGTGCAGAAAATGCGCCGCGTCCGCGGCCTGCAGGCTGGCGGTGCGGCGCTGGGCGGGGTCTCGGGCGTTCATCAAGCCATCAAGGGGCGCGGCGGCACCTGGTCAAACGTGCAACAGCAGGTGTTCGCGCTCCCACGGCGAAATCACCTTCATGAACTCGGCAAACTCGATTTCCTTGATCTCGCGGTACACGGTGACGAAGTCCTTGCCCAGCACCTCGGCCAGCGCCGTTTCTTCACCCAGCTGCGCCAGCGCCACCCCCAGGCTGCGCGGCAGCTGGTGCTCGCCCTTGTAGGCGTCGCCGGTGCATTCCGCTGAGGGTTCGATCTTGTTCATCATGCCCAGGTAGCCGCAGGCCAGCGTGGCGGCCAGCGCCACGTAGGGGTTGGCGTCGGCGCCGATGACGCGGTTTTCCACGCGCCGCGCAGCCGCGCCAGCAATGGGGCTGCGGATGCCCACGGTGCGGTTGTCGGTGCCCCATTCGATGTTG
>JAHECB010000110.1 GCA_024641925.1 Betaproteobacteria bacterium | reverse complement strand
GTGGCGCGAAACCGGTGCCACGGTGCTGCTGATCACCCACGCGCTGGATGAGGCGGCGATGTTGTCCGACCGGGTCGGCGTCATGTCCGCGCGGCCCGGCGTGTTCCTCGACCTGGTGCCTACCGGCTGGCCGCGCGACCGCGACAGCAACATCGTGTCCGACGACGCCTTTGGCCGCATCACCGCGCGGCTGTGGACCACGCTGCGCACCGAGTCGCTTAAGTCGATGTCGGCGGGGCAGGGGACCCGCGGCGCATGAACCGCATCAGCCGTGCCGGGTGGATCCGGGTGCTGGTGGTGGGCCTGCTGGTGCTGGCGCTGGAAGGCGCGTGTCGCGTCGGCTGGATCGACCCGGTAGCGGTCATCCCGCCCAGCAAGATGGCCGCCGGCGCCTGGGCGCTGCTGGCGTCCGGCAAATTCACCAAGCCCATCTTGCTGACGCTGTCCAACGTGGCGATGGCGGCGGTGCTGGCGGTGCTGATCGGTTTTGCCTTCGGCTGGCTGCTGTACCGATTGCCGCGCTTCCGGCGCGCCGCCGACCCGCTGTTGGCCAGCTATTACGCGGTGCCCACCTTCATCTTCTACCCCCTGTTCATCGTGCTGTTCGGGCTGAACCGCTGGCCGCTGGTGGCGATCGGGTTCATCTTTGCCGTGGTGGCGATGGCGCTGAACACGCTGCAGGGCTTCGAGCGTGTGCCGCGTGTGATGCGCCGCACTGCCCAGGCCATGCGCCTGACAGCTCGACAAACGCTGTTCCAGGTGGTGCTGCCTTCGTGCGCGCCGCACCTGTTCACGGGCTTGAAGCTGGCCATCGTCTACGCCTTCATCGGCGTCATCGCGGGTGAGTTTGTGCTCAGCGGTGCCGGTCTGGGCTTCGAGATTGCCTTTGCCTACAACAGCTTCGACAACCCGACCATGTACGGCTTGATGATCCTGCTGCTGGGTTTTGTGGGTGGCCTGAACCTGATGCTGTATTCCTGGGAGCGTCGGCTCTACCTTCGACGCGGAGGCCGCTGAATGTCAACCGCCCACGTGGCCAACCCCGATACGGCACGCTCCGCCCGCTCGTCCGCGGGCACCGACAAGCTGCTGCTGCTGCTGGCCTTGTTGGGCCTTTGGCAACTGCTGTCGATGCTGGCAGGCTCCGAGGTGCTGACCAACCCGGTGGCCACGGTGCGCAAGCTGTGGCAGCTGATGGCCGACCCCTCGTTTGCCGGCCATGCGCGCGAAACCGGCAGCGCTTTTGCCGTGGCGCTGGTCATCTCGCTGGTTGGTGGCTTGGGCATCGGTACGCTGCTGGGCGCGCACCGGTTGTCGGGTGAAGTCAGCGAGCCGCTGCTGGTCGGGCTGTACTCCATCCCCAAGATCACGCTGTACCCCGTGGTGCTGCTGCTGTTCGGGTTGGGCATGTCGGCGAAGATTGCCTTTGGTGCGCTGCACGGCATCATCCCGGTGATCCTGTTCACCATGAGCGCGGTGCGCAACATCCCGCAGGTCTACCTGCGCGCCGGCCGCGCCATGCGGCTGACACCGGCGCAGATGTTCACCGGCGTGCTGGTGCCTGCCAGCCTGCCCGAGATCGTCACGGGCTTTCGCCTGGGCTTTTCGTTGACGCTGCTGGGCACGCTGATTGGCGAGATGTTCGCCTCGCAGCGTGGCATCGGCTACATGCTGATCAAGGCGATGGAAACCAACGAGTCCAGCGTGATCATCGCGCTGGCGCTGCTGCTGGTGTTTCTGGCCACCGCAGCAAGCTGGCTGTTGCTGACGTTGGAGCGGCGGGTGCACAGCCGCTTTGGCACCTGAGTGACGGCCACGCCGGCTGAACCCTTTCAATCCTGATCCTGCAAGGAATATTGCACATGACATCGACCACACGACTCAAGACCCTGCTGACCAACGGCGACTTCATCCTGGCGCCGGGTGTGTTCGACATGTTTTCGGCGCACATCGCCGACCGCATGGGCTTCAAGGCCTTGTACATGACCGGCTATGGGGTATCGGGCTCTTACCTGGGGCAGCCTGATGCCGGCCTGGTCACCTACACCGACATGGTCGGCCGGGCGCGCACGATCGCGGAAGGCACGCAAACGCCCTTGATCGCCGATGCCGACACCGGCTTTGGCGGGCTGATCAACATCCGTCAGACGGTGCGCGGCTACGAGGCCGCGGGCGTGCAGGCCATCCAGATCGAAGACCAGGAGATGCCCAAGAAATGTGGCCACACGCCAAACCGCCGTGTGGTGCCACTGCCCGACATGCTGCGGCGCATCGAGGTGGCCGTGGACTCGCGCCGCCACGACGACACGCTGATCATTGCCCGTACCGATTCGCGCACCGCGCTGGGCCTGGACGAGGCCATCCGTCGCGGCCAGGCCTTTGCCAAGGCCGGTGCCGACATCGTGTTCATCGAAGCCCCGGAAACGCCCGAGGAATTTCAGCGGGTGGGCGACTCGATCGACGCCTGGCTGCTGGCCAACATGGTGCCCACGGGCAAGTCGCCCGAGATCCCGCGCGACGACCTCAAGGCCTGGGGCTTCAACATCGCCATCTATCCTTCAGCGGGCATGGGTGTGGTGTGTGCGGCGCTGGAAAACAACTTCGCCTGGTTGAAGGAACACGGCAGCACCATCGGTTCGCCAGTGCCGGCCTTCACGATGAAACAGCTGCACGACCTGGTCGGCTTTGAAGACGTGTGGGCCTTCGAGAAAAAGTACGTCGAGTCCGAAAAGTCCTGACCACAGGGCCGGACTGACACGCCGCCCCGGCCCGCCATGAGCACCACGCCGCGCACGCTGTTCGACAAGCTGTGGGACGCCCATGTCGTCGCCGATCTTGGCGATGGCGCGACGCTGCTGCACGTGGACCGCCACCTGGTGCATGACCTGGCCGGTGGGCCGGCATTTGCTGAACTGGCCAGACGTGGCCTGCCGGTGCACAGCCCCGAGCTGACATTTGCCACGGCCGACCACGTGGTGTCGTCGGCGCCGCAGCGCACCGGGTCTGATCACGCCTGGGCGCGGGTGCTGATCGACGGCCTGTCGGCTGGCAGCCGCCAGCACGGCATCCGCCTGTTCGACATCAACCAGCCCGGCCACGGCATCGTGCACGTCATCGGCCCCGAACTGGGCCTGACCTTGCCCGGCGCGCTGCTGGTGTGCGGCGACAGCCACACCAGCACCCATGGTGCGATGGGTGCGCTCGCCTGGGGCATCGGTGCCAGCGAAATCGTGCATGTGCTGGCCACCCAGACCATCGTGCAACAGCGCCCCAAGCGCATGCGCATCACGGTCAACGGTGAACTGCGGGCCGGGGTCGAGGCCAAGGATCTGATCCTGGCCATCATCAGCCGATTGGGAACGGCTGCCGGCACGGGCTACGCGGTCGAATACGCGGGTCCGGCCATTGCGGCACTGGGCATGGCCGGCCGCCAGACCCTGTGCAACATGAGCATCGAGATGGGCGCCCGCATCGGCATGATCGCGCCCGACGAGGTGACGTTCAGCTGGCTGAAAGGCCGTCGTTTTGCGCCGTCAGGGGCTGACTGGGACGCCGCGCTGGCCCATTGGCGCACGCTGTCTACCGATCCCGGTGCACAGTTTGACCACGAAGAGCAGATTGACGCCAACACGGTCAGCGCGCATATCACCTGGGGTACCAGCCCGGAGCAGGCCATGGCGCTGGACGGCTTCATACCCGACCCTGGCCTTGCCGTCCACAGCGCCAAGGCGGACGCCATGGCCCAGGCGCTGAACTACATGGGTCTGAAAGCAGGCCAGCCGATTGCCGGTACACCCATCGACCGTGTCTTCATCGGCTCGTGCACCAACGGCCGGATCGACGACTTGCGCGCTGCCGCCAAGGTGCTGGCGGGGCGGCGCGTGGCATCACATGTCACCGCCTGGGTGGTGCCGGGCTCGGAAGACGTGCGTCGGGCGGCAGAAAAAGAAGGCCTGGACCAGCTCTACATCGCCGCCGGCTTTGACTGGCGCAGCCCCGGCTGTTCACTGTGTGTGGGGGCCAACGGCGAGCAAGTGGTCGCGGGCCAGCGCTGCGTGTCCACGTCCAACCGCAATTTTGTCGGGCGCCAGGGGCCGGGCGCCCGCACGCACCTGGCCAGTCCTGCCGTGGCCGCGGCCTGTGCCATTGCAGGCCACATCGTTGATCAAGTGCCCGTCGGGGGGGCGTCATGAAACCCATCACCATCCTCAGTGGTGTGGCGGCGCCCTTGCCGATGACCAACGTCGACACTGACGTGATCATCCGCATCGAACACCTGTCGCAGTGCCCGCAGGACCAACTGGGCGCCTGGGCTTTTGCGCCGCTGCGTTTCAAGGCCGATGGCACCGAGAACCCCGACTTCGTGTTGAACCAGCCCGGCTGGCGCGGCGCCAGCATGTTGGTCGCGGGGCCGAACTTTGGCTGTGGGTCGTCGCGTGAACATGCGGTCTGGGCGTTGCAGGGCATGGGCATATCCTGCGTGATTGCACCGTCGTTCGGCGACATCTTTCGGTCCAACTGTTTTCAGAACGGCGTGCTGCCGGTTCAGTTGGAAGCCACTGCCGCCAAACGGCTGCTCGACCACCTGGAAACTCGGCATCGGCACGGCGAGCCGGTGCGCATCACGGTGGACCTGGAAACGCAGACCGTGCAATGGCCGGGCGGCGAAACCTTGGGCTTCAACATCGAAGCGAGCCGGCGCCGGGCCTTGATGCAAGGGCTGGATGAAATCGGCTCGACCTTGACACACGCGCGTCAGATCGCCGCCTGGCAGGCGAGCGACCGGTTGGCGCGGCCCTGGATCTGGCCAACGCCGGCGCCATGACGCTGCGGCGTGTGGGCCCGCAGCACCAAGCACATCAACCTGTGGAGCAGCCATGGATCTTGCACTGAATGGACGGCACGTTCTCATCACCGGTGGCAGCAAGGGCATCGGTTTTGCCTGTGCCTTGGCGTTCTGCCAGGAAGGGGCGCGGGTCAGCCTCGTCGCGCGCCAGCAGGCCGGGCTGGACGAGGCGGTGTCACGGCTCGCGGCGCTGGGGTTCAAGGCGCATGCTTTCAGCGCCGACCTGGCCGACGCACAGGCGGCACAGGCCATGGTCGAGGCCGTCTACCGCGACGCGGGTGACGTGGACGTGCTGGTGAACTGCGCCGGTGCTGCCGTCAGAACGCCCTTTGACGAGCTGTCGCCCAGCGCCTGGCACGCCGCGATGCAGGCCAAGTTCTTCAGCACCATCCATGTGGTTGACCCGGTCATCAAGCGCATGGGCGCTGCGGGGCGTGGCGCCATCGTCAACGTGGTCGGCTCTGGTGGCAAGGTGGCTTCGCCCACGCATTTGGCGGGCGGCTCGGCCAACGCAGCGCTGATGCTGGCCAGCGCCGGCCTGGCCGCCGCCTACGGGCCGCGGGGTGTGCGGGTGAACGCGGTCAACCCGGGTCTGACGCTGACCGACCGGCTGGGCCAGGGCATGGCGGCAGAAGCCCGCCTGCAGAACATCAGTCTGGACGAGGTGAAGGCCGGACACCAGAAACGCCTGCCGCTGCGCCGCATGGCCGAACCTCGCGAGATTGCCGACGTGGTGGTGTTTCTGGCATCTGATCGGGCCAGCTACATGACCGGCGCTGTGGTGGCGATGGATGGGGCCGCCACGCCGATGGTGGTCTGACACCCGGCCGATCGTGGGTTTTGCCCGTACCAGCATCAGAAATTCGATCGCACTCAAAGGCTTGCAAGCCTGGCGGCGGATTCTGCAGGCATCATGCTGACCAGCAGCAGCCGGATGCACAGCGCATCCCCCGGGGCAACCCATGACGTGTCGGTACGAAGGATCCGGGTGAAGACGCTCGACGAGATGTTGGCTTTGCGATTGATTTCCAGTGAGCAGCACCAAGACATTCATGCCTGGATCGCATCGGCCAGAACACCTGAAGCCATCCTGGAGATGCCGGCGCCGCTTTGGCGGGCCTTTGCGCTGGCCAGCGTCTTGATGAATGTTGACGCCGACCTTCAGCAGCCGCCGCGGTTTGAATTTGATCAGTAGCCAATAGGGGCGGGGTGTCCGCCACGGGCCGGTGCGCCTGAGCGCGTAGCAGGGGCATCAACCGGCATCGTTCAGGCGCCGTCCTGGCATCGTCTTTGCGCCGCCTGTTGAAGCAAACGGTGCAGACGCATGCGTCGTGTTGGCCAAGCTTGGAGCGATCTCAGCCCGCGGTGTGTCAATCGCCAGCCAGGCGCTGCGGTGACCAGCAGCACCTGGCGTGCGTTGAGGCATGGTGTGCCGGAAGCACCCCGCACCAGCCTCAATTTTTCACACCATTGGCGCCTGTGCACGACCGAGGTTGGGCACAAGTGTGGCCACAGGGGCTCAGTAGCTGATGAAGTCGGAGGTTTCTTCGTTCAGGTCCGGCCTGTACTCGTAGCCGGTCAAGCTGATGCCGGTCACCGTGAAGGTGAATGTGCCCCGCTTCTTCGTGCTCGACGACGTGAAGCTGACGGTGCCGCTGCTGTTGGTCACGGCACTGACGCTGCCCGAGACAATGCCGCTCCAGCTGCCGGTGACCGTGGCGCCGGGCACCGGGTTGCCGTTGCTGCTGAGCACCGGCACAACGGCGGTTGCGCTGGTTTTGCCGCGGGGCTGCGGCGTCAGCGACATCGCGATATTGCCCACACTCATCGGCAGGATCGTCACCTGCGGATTCACGGTGATCGTGACACTTCGGCTGGCGGTCAGGCCGCTGTTGTCGGTGACCCGCAGGGTGGCGGTGAAGTTGCCGGTGTTGGTGTAAGTGGTGCTGGGGGTTTGCCCGCTGGCTGTTGAGCCGTTGCCGAAGTTCCAGTCGTACGCAACGATGTTGCCATCGGGGTCAGACGAACCGGCACTGCTGAAGTTGACCGTCAAAGGCACGGTCCCGCTGCTGGGTGAGGCGTTGGCCTGCGCAATGGGCGCCTGGTTGCCCGGGCTTGCGACGCTGCCGGTCAGCACGTACTGCCCAAGGCTGCCGTAGGCGGTGTAGCCCGTGGTCTGCGGGTCCCCTTTGCCCACACCACGCACCGACACGTAATAGGTGCCCGCACTTTGCAGCACTGCCGTCATCGACGCGCCCAGCGCGTCGGCCGGGTTGGCGCTGGCCAACAGCGTGCCGGCGGCATCCCGCAGTTCGATCTGTGCGTCGAGGTTGGCCGAGCGCGAGGCCGGGTTCAGTGCAAAGTTGGCATTGCCAGCCGCCGCGGTGACTGCAAACACGTCCACGTCGCCGCTGCGTTCGATCACGCCTTCGACATAGAGGGCGGTCAGCCCGCCGCTGGCGACGCCGTTCATCAGCGTGGCCGTGCCGGCGCTGTTGCCGTGATCGTCGGCACGCAGCGGCATGCCGTTGCTTTGGGTCACGACGAAGTCATCTTCTGTGTTGTTGGCACCGCTGTATTCGCCCTTGCTCCACTGCACCAAGGCCTGGTAATAGCCAACGCCCATGATCGGCGCCCAGCCGGTGGCGCCACTGCCCTGGCCCTGGTAGTAACCGGTGCTGCTTGTGCCGTCGTGGGCCAGGCCGCCGTTGTGGCCGACCTCGTGGCTGATCGCTTCGGCCACATACTTTTCGTTGCCGTTGCCGAGCTTGTTGTAGAAGACCAGCGCCGGCTTGTAGAACTCGCGGGTGTCGTCGAACACACTGAGGTAGGCGACGCCGCCGCAACTGCAGTTGTAGACGCCGGTGTTGTTGGTGATCAGCGCCGTGGTGCCGTACACGGTATCGCTGCTGCTGCTGCGGACCAGCCGGTCCAGCGGCGGTTCTTCGGTCGTGACGTCGATGTCAAAGGGCGCGTAGTCCTCGCTCACACGCTGCCAGATGTACTGGATGCGCTCGAGCTCGGCACTGTTGAACGAATACGGAATGCCGTCGAGGTCGAAGGGCAGTGCCGTGATCGTGCCGCCGCTGCCGTTCCAGGCCGTGCCGCTGAGCGTGGCACCCTTGAAGTTGAGGTAGATGGTGCGCTGAGCCCCGGGGCGGCTGTGCAGCGTGAAGGTCTGGTCCAGCGGTACCAGCGCGCCGCTGACCGAGTCGCTTTGCAGCGACGACATCGGTGCATTGGCGGGCAGCGGCTGGTCCAGCTCCTCTTCGAAGAACAGGCGACCGCGGCGGTCGATCTTGAGTTTGCGGTCGAGTGTCAGCTGCGCGCGCAACTGGTCTGCGGTCTTGCCGTAGTAGGCGGCGACCTCGGGCAGCCGGTTGCCCAGCAATTCGATGGCCCGTGCACCAAAGGCCTTGTTGTCGGGCAGGTTCAGCAGCGGGAACGGTGGCCGCTCCGGACGACCCTGGGCCATCGCTGGGGCGATGCCAGCGGCCAGAAACAGCAAAGTGATCAGGCCGAAAACAAGGGTTCGCAAGGTGTGCAGCAGAGGTGTCATCGTGTGCAGGGTGAGTTTGTTGGGAGAAGCGCGCCATCTTCGACGACGCGACCAAAGAAGGGGTGTAAGGCTAGGTGAAAGTCGGCAACAGTCTGCGGCCTGCGTGGCCATCGAACGCCGATGTCGTGAAGCAATGCGCATGTTGTGGGGCGGAGGATGTGCAGCCTGTCTTGCAGGGGCCTCAGTGGTTGCGGCAATTGCGGCTGCTTCAGCTTCAGCGCTGGTCAGACGGGTTCTGAATCAACTTGCACCTGGTGCAGGTCTCACAGACTGATACGGCGAAACTCGAGCGCAGCAGCGATGCACCATCACACCGCGGTCAGCGCCGCGCTTTCAGGCTGTGCGGCAGCACCCGCCAGATCATGAAAGACTGCAGTCTTGACCAGGAGCTGCCCATGCTAGATCTGCTGATCCACAACGCCACGCTGGCCGACGGCCGCACCGACATGGGCGTGGCCGTACACGACGGCCGCATCCAGGAAGTGACCGCTGGCCTGACGGCGGCCCAGGCGCCTGCGCACACCCGCGTCGACGCCGAAGGCCAGTTGCTCAGCCCGCCCTTTGTCGACGCGCATTTCCACATGGACGCCGCGCTCAGTGTCGGCCTGCCGCGTGTCAACCAAAGTGGCACCTTGCTGGAAGGCATTGCCTTGTGGGGCGAGCTGAAGCCGCATCTGACACAAGAGGCCTTGGTTGAACGTGCCATGGCCTATTGCGACTGGGCGGTTGCCCAGGGCCTGCTGGCCATACGCACCCACGTGGACGTGTGCGACCCGCGCCTGCTGGCGGTGGACGCGCTGCTGCAGGTGAAGCATCGTGTGGCTTCCTACATCGACCTGCAACTGGTGGCCTTTCCGCAGGACGGCGTGCTGCGTTCACCCGGCGCGCTGGCGCTACTGCAGCAGGCGCTGGACCGGGGCGTCGATGTCGTGGGCGGCATTCCGCACTTTGAACGCACCATGGCCGACGGCGCCCGCAGCGTGACGCTGCTGTGCGAAATCGCCGCCCAACGCGGCTTGATGGTGGACATGCACTGCGACGAATCCGACGATCCGATGTCACGCCATGTCGAAACCCTGGCCGCCGAGACACAACGCCTGGGCCTGCACGGCCGCGTCACCGGTTCGCACCTGACGTCCATGCACAGCATGGACAACTACTACGTCAGCAAGCTGATCCCCTTGATGGCCGAAGCGCAGCTGAACGTGGTGGCCAACCCCTTGATCAACATCACGCTGCAAGGCCGGCACGACAGCTACCCCCGGCGCCGGGGCATGACGCGTGTGCCCGAATTGATGGCGGCCGGCCTGACCGTGGCGCTGGGTCAGGATTGTGTGATGGACCCCTGGTACAGCCTGGGCAGCGCCGACATGCTGGACGTGGCGCACATGGGCCTGCACGTGGCGCAGATGACGAGCCAGGCCGGCATGCGCCAGTGTTTTGATGCGGTGACGGTGAACCCGGCGAAGATTCTGCAACTGCCGGGTTACGGCATCGCAGCCGGCAACGACGCCAGCTTCGTGCTGCTGCAGGCGCGCGACCCCATTGAAGCCTTGCGCTTGCGCGCCACACGTCTGAAGGTCTTCAAGCGCGGGCTGTTGCTGGCTGAAACGGCCCCGGCTTCGACCACCTTGCGCCTGGGCGGGCGGCCGTCTGAATGTGGGCTGGTGCGCGGCTGAATCCTTGGGTCCGCGCGGTGATTTTGGCTTATCTGGTGGCGCGCTTTTTGGGCGCAGCCGTCTTTACAGCCTTTTTGGTGACCGCTTTTGGCGTCACGTTGGAGGTCACCTTTTCGATCTTCTTGGCGACCTTCTTCTTGGCGACCTTCTTTGTGGCCGCCTTTGCAATCTTCTTCGCAGGCGTCTTCTCAGCGGCCTTCCGCGCCGGTGCCGCGACAGCCGGGCGCTTGGTCTTGCGGATGGCCTTGGGCGGTTTGGGGGTGGCGACCTGGGCTGCTGGCTTCTTGCGTGCGGGCCGCTTGCGGGCCGCAACCGCTGGCTCGGCAAAAGCCGGCTCGTCCGCGCCCTCTTCGTAGGTCAGCGCCAGGGCTTTACCGCGCGTCACGCGTTCGGTCATCGCAAGTGCTTCGGCCTTGCTGACCAAAGGGTAGCCCTTCGGCCTGCCATCGGGCTCGAATTGGGCCACGCGAATTTCGCCTCGGTTGCTGCCGTCCACGTGCGACACATGCAGCCACTTTGACGTGGCGCTGCGGGCTTCGTAGATCACCTGGTCATACGGCAGGCCCAGGCTGATGGTCAGCTTGAACAGGTCCAGCACCGACGCCTGCGGCGACTGCAGATCGGCGGCCTGACCGGTCAGGTGCTGGCTGTTGGGCACCCCACCCACACGTTTGTTCAACACCGGGCCTCGGTAGGCGCAATTGACGGTGATGGGTTTGCCCAGCGCCTCGCGCAGCGGGTCCAGCACGGCGGCGCACAAGGCCTGCAGCGCTGCCAGGGCTGCCGGCCCCGGGTCGTTGTTGATGCCCTCGGCCTGGGCCGTGTTCGAGTGCTTCAGTTCTTCCAGGGTGAAGTAGCGTCCGAGGTGCATTGAAGTCTCTCCAGCGTGGCTGAGCTTGCGGCCGCTCAGCTTACGCTTTTACTTCGTCCCGAACAACCGGTCACCCGCGTCCCCCAGACCCGGCACGATGTAGCCGTGGCTGTTCAGTTCGCGGTCGATGGCCGCGGTGTAGATCGGCACGTCCGGGTGGTGCTTCTGCATGTTGGCAATGCCCTCGGGCGCGGACACCAGGCTCACGAAACGGATGCTGCGTGGTGCGGTTTCCTTCAGCCGGTCCACCGCCGCCACGGCTGAATTGCCGGTGGCCAGCATCGGGTCCAGCACGATGGCGTCACGCTCTTGCATGTCGTGCGGCATCTTGAAGTAGTACTCCACCGCCACCAGCGTCCTGGGGTCGCGGTACAGGCCGACATGGCCTACCCGCGCGCCGGGTACCACGTTCAGCATGCCGTCCAGAAAGCCGTTACCGGCGCGCAGGATGCTGACAAAAACGGTCTTCTTGCCGTCGATCATCGGCGCCATCATGGTTTCAAGGGGCGTTTCGATTTCGACCAGTTGCATGGGCATGTCGCGTGTCACCTCGTAGGCCATCAGCATGCTGATCTCGTTCATCAGCGTGCGGAAGTTGCTGGTGCTGCGGTCTTTCTGGCGCATCAAGGTCAGCTTGTGCTGGATCAGCGGATGGGTGATGTGGTGTACGGGGGCTGTCATGGATGTCCTCGGGTCGTTCCGGTGAGCGTTTTTGAGCTGCGGCGTTCAGAACACGGTGCCGTCACTGGTGATCTTCAGCGGCGGCGAGCCGTCACGCAACTCCCGCGCCAGCACGCGGCCGGTGGCCCAGGTGCCGCCTTCCAGCACACAGGCCAGCGGCATTTGTTCAACCGTGCGGCCCAGGCGTGCACGCACCAGCGGCGCCAGTTCGTCCAGCAGCGACACCGTCATTGCGCGCCATTCGATGATGAACTCGTCACTCACCTGCCAGGTCCTGGACAGGTTGGCCAGGCTGCGCGGCTGGATGACACCGCCGTCGATCAGCAGGCCGCCGTTGCGGTATTCGGGCAGGCCCGTCAGGCTGTCCAGTGCGGTCACGTTCACACCCGCCCATTCAAGGGGTTCCAGCAGCGAGTACGCCAGCCACTGACTGAGCTTGTGAAAAGGCACCCAGCCGTCGGTGGTGCCGTGGCGGCCCGCCATGGGGTCTTCACCACCGGCCCAGCGGTGCGGCCACACGTCGCCCAGCGGCACGCCGTGCAACACGCTGCCGGTCAGCCAGATGGGGGAGAAGGTGTCGAGCAGGGCGCGCAGCACATGAGCCGCGCTGACCTCGTTAGCCCCGCTGGGCGGGTGGCCGTGGCCGGCGGTCAGCACGTCGTAAAGCAGCGCGGGCCTAGCCTCCAGGCTGCGCTGACCAGCATGCTCCAGCAGGGCGCCGCCCAGACGCTGCAGCAGTGCAGCGCGGCCCGCCAGCCCCACCAGGGGGTTGGCCGGGCTGCACTGGAAAACCTTGCCCAGCGCGTCGGCGTCCATGCGCTGCAGCACCTTGGCGTCCACGCGCAAAGGGTCGTCGGGCCAGGCCGAAAAGTCGCCGCGCAGAAAAGCGCGAAAGCTGGCCACGCCCAGGCCTTCAGAGCGGCTGAAACGCTGACCGCTGGCGGCTTCATCAAATTGCCACTGCGGCCCGGCACCGGCGTCCAGCAAGACGCTGATGACGGTCAGGTCGATGTGTGCCCGCGCCGTGTCGGCCAGGCTGCGCCCTGCCTGCAAGGCGTCCAGTTCGGCCTTGCGGTTGACACCGCCCACTTCAAAGTGGCGCCAACGGCTGTGGTACGGGATCTGCAGGGTGGGGTAGGCCGCTCGCGTGACGGCTTCAACGCGGCCGGCCACACCGTCCAGCCGGCTGCGGTCCAGCACAAAGTGGGACGAACGGCCTTCACTGACCGCACGGGTGATGGCCGCGCAGCGTTCGCGGATGGTGGCGGGGTCGCGCAGCACACTGGCCGCATCGCGGCCGTGGCGCGTCGGGGTGGTGTGGCCCGCTGAGGGTGTGTCACTCAAGCCCGCGCCCCTTGGTGCTGGCCAGTTCCTGTTCACTGGGCACATGCCCTTCGGTGAAGTAGCCGGCGGCGATCTTGGCTTCCATCTCGACCTTGGCGTCCGCCGGTATCAGCTTGTCGGGAATCGGCACACGTTCACCCACTTCGATACCACTGCCGGTGATGGCGTCAAACTTGTCATTGCTCATGCTCACCAGCCGGTGGATCTTCTGGATGCCCAGCCAGTGCAGCACGTCGGGCATCAGTTCCTGGAAACGCATGTCCTGCACGCCGGCCACACATTCGGTACGCAGGAAGTACTTGTCAGCGCTGTCGCCGCCCAACTGACGCTTGCGTGCGTTGTAGACCAGGAATTTGGTGACTTCGCCCAGGGCGCGGCCTTCTTTGCGGCTGTAGGCAATCAGCCCCACGCCGCCGGCCTGCGCGCCGCGTATGCACTCTTCGATGGCATGGGTCAGGTAAGGGCGGCAGGTGCAGATGTCGCTGCCAAACACGTCGGAGCCGTTGCATTCGTCGTGCACCCGCGCGGTCAGGGTCACGGTCGGGTCGGCCAGGTCGCGGATGTCGCCAAACACGTACAAGGTCTGGCCGCCGATGGGCGGCAGAAACACTTCCAGGTCGCTGCGTGTCACCAGTTCGGGGTACATGCCGCCGGTTTCTTCAAACAGCGCCCGCCGCAGGTCGGCTTCGCTGACCTTGAAACGTGCTGCCACACCGGGCAGCCACCACACGGGTTCAACCGCCACCTTGGTGACGGTGGCCGATGCATCGTCCAGCAGCACCTTGCCGTCGACAGCCAGGCGCTGAAAGGCCAGGGCCTGCTTGATTTCCGGCAGGTGCACGTGCGCCTTGGTCACGGCGATGGTCGGCCTGATGTCGTAGCCCAGCGCCAGCTGTTCGGCAAACACGCTTTGCACACTGGCGCCCCAGGGATCGATGGAGACCATCTTCTGCGCGTCGCACCATTGAGGGTAGGGGCCGATCAGATCGGTGGGCGCGGTGTTGGTCAGGTCGGCGCGGTGGCCCTTGAGCAAGCTGCCCGCGGCCACCGCCAGCGCGCGGTAGACGCCATAGCTGCCGCTGTGGGTGCCGATCACGTTGCGCTGGCTGCGGTTGGCCGTGG
>JAHECB010000374.1 GCA_024641925.1 Betaproteobacteria bacterium | reverse complement strand
GGCTTGGCAGCCCCAGGTTTGACCTTTGCAGCCACAGCTGCAACTGCCTTGGTGGCGGTCGCCTTGGTGGCCGACTTCTTGGCCGGTGGCTTGCTCACAGGTACCTCCTCCCCGCCGGGGAACATGGTTTCGAACGGTCGAATCAGCCCTTGTCACAAGCACCGCCTACGCAGACAGATGACCAGTGCTGAGCCGTATTTCGATCCTCATCAGTAGGGCTGGCCCATCAGCCAAGCCCGACCTTGAAGCGCGCGGATTGTAGCCACGCAACCAGTTGTTACCGCATTTATTCAGAGAACAGCTGTGCCCGGTGTCACACCAGGCACTGTTCCAGACCTTGCAACAGCACCTCTTTGGGCAGGTCGATGCCGATGAACACCATCTTGCTGCCCTTGGCTTCGTTGGCGGCCCACTTCGGACCCAGGTCGCTCCCCATGAGCTGGTGCACGCCCTGGAAGATCACCTTGCGTTCGCTGCCCTTCATGTACAGCACGCCCTTGTAACGCAGCAGTTTGGGGCCATAGACCTGGACAATGGCACCCAGAAAGTCTTCCAGCTTGGCGGGATTGAAGGCCTTCTTGCTGCGGAAGACAAACGACTTGACGTCGTCGTCATGGGCGTGATGGTGCGGGTGGTCGCAGTGTTCACCCTCCGCATGGTCGTGGCCGTCGTGTGAATGGTCGTGGGCGTGGCCGTGCCCGGCATCGGCGGCCAGGAACTCGGGGTCGATTTCCAGCTTGGCGTTCAGGTTGAAGCCCTTGAGGTCGAACACCTCTGAGATCGGCACCTCGCCAAAGTGCACACGCCGCTGCGGCGCGCGGGGGTTCATGTGCTTGATGCGGTGGGCCAGCGCGTCCACGGCGGCCGGATCGACCAGGTCGCTCTTGCTGATGAAGATCTGGTCGGCAAAGCCGATCTGCCGGCGCGCCTCCTGCCGCTGGTCAAGCTGGCTGTCGCCGTGTTTGGCGTCCACCAGGGTCAACACGCTGTCCAGCAGGTAGCTTTCAGCAATTTCGTCGTCCATGAAAAAGGTCTGCGCCACCGGGCCAGGGTCGGCCACACCGGTGGTCTCGATGACGACGCGGTCAAAGTGAAGCTCACCCTTGCGGCGCTTTTCGGCCAGGTCGGCCAGCGTGGTGCGCAAGTCTTCACGGATGGTGCAGCACACGCAGCCGTTGTTCATCTGGATGATCTGCTCGCTGGTATCGGACACCAGGATCTCGTTGTCGATGTTTTCTTCGCCAAACTCGTTTTCGATGACCGCGATCTTCTGGCCGTGGGCTTCAGACAGCACACGCTTGAGCAGCGTGGTTTTGCCCGCGCCCAGAAAGCCCGTCAGGATGGTGGCTGGAATCAGCCCGTTGACGACGGGCATGGCGGTGGTGCTTTTTGAGGTTTCGGTGTTCATGGGGTTGCCCAGGGTTGCAGGCGCGGCAGCAGCGCGCGATACGGTGCCAGCAGCACGGCGGCCATGGCGGCCTTGACCGCCAGGTCGCCGGCGGCCAGCGCCAGCCAGTTCAGGTCCGAGCCCGCGAAGGCCAGGAAAAAAAATACGGCCGTGTCGACCACGCTGGCCACCAGCGAGCCGATCAACGGTGCCTTCCACCAAGCCTGTTGGCGCCAGCGGTTGAAAACGGCCACATCCAGCAGTTGCGCCACGATGAAGGCCGTGCCCGAGGCCAGCGCGATGCGCCAAGGCGCCACCGCCAGCGACACCAGCACCGCTACCGCAAAGCCGACCCAGGCCACACGGCGGGCCATGCGCGGCCCCAGCGCACGGTTGGTCAGGTCACTGACCAGGAAGACCAGCGGGTAACTGAAGGCGCCCCAGGTCAGCCAGGCGTTGATGGGGTACTGCACCAGCACGTTGGAAAGCACGATGACGGCCGCCATGGCCGACATCGGCACCAGCAGGCTGCGCAAGGCGAGCTTGTCCATGGTCATCACGCAACATCGTTGCTGCGTTGTATTGATCTTCGGGGACGAGATTGTCGCTGTTTGTCGATGGCCCCGGGTGCCTCGGTTATTCTCGCGCTTCCTCCACTGCCGGCACAGCCCACGTGTCTGAACCTGCGTCCAACCGGAGCGGCCGCGGCCCTGCCGCCGTCCCTGCCGAACGCCGAAGCCTGTTTGTGCGCCTGATCGAGTTCATCTCGCCAGGCCCCGACAGCAAGGCCGAACTCATCAAGACGCTGGCCGATGCCGAGTTGCGTGAGCTGATCGAACCCGAGTCGCGCCTGATGCTCGAAGGCGTGCTGCGCATGGCCGACATGACCGCCGGAGACGTGATGGTGCCGGCCACACGCATGGACCTGCTGGACATCGAAGCCGCCTACGACAGCCTGCTGGGTGTGGTGATCGAGACGGCGCATTCGCGCTTCCCGGTGTTTGAGGGCAAGCGAGAAAACGTCATCGGCATCCTGATGGCCAAGGACCTGCTGAAGCTGCAGCGTGCGCCGGAACTGAACTTGCGCACCTTGTTGCGGCCGGCGGTTTTTGTGCCCGAAAGCAAGCGGCTGAACGAGCTGTTGCGTGACTTCCGGTCCAACCGCAACCACCTGGCCATCGTCATCGACGAGTTTGGCAACACGGCGGGCCTGATCACCATCGAAGACGTGCTGGAAGAAATCGTCGGTGAAATTGAAGACGAGTTTGACGAGCAGGAGCAGGAAAACGGCATCTACACCCTGGCCGACGGCAGCCAGCGTGTGGCCGGTGATGTGGCCATTGCGGCGGTCAACGAGGCCTTCACCACCACGTTGCCCGAGGAAGACTTCGAGACCATCGGCGGCCTGGTGGCGCACGAAGGCGGGCGTGTGCCCCGGCGCGGCGAGTCCACCGTGCTGGGTGGTCTGGTGTTCACGGTGATGATCACGCGCGGCGGTGCCGTGCGCTGGTTTCGGGTCACCCGTGAACTGCCTGATGCGGGTGCTGAAGCGTCCGACGGCGGGTGATCTTCTGGGTGACCACCCGGCGCGGCTTGGTCCGCCGTGTTGGCGCCAAGACATTGCCTTGATCAGCACGCCACCTTGCACCGAATCGTGTTGAACACCGGGCCTCGCTGGGCGTTGCCGGGTTTGCTGGCCGCCATGGTCGCCCTGGGCGCACTGCAGACCCTGGCCTATGTGCACACCGCCTGGTGGCCGCTGGCCCTGCTGTGCATGGCGGCGCTGGTGGCCTTGCTCAACCGCAGTCCACCCCGCCGCGCCGCGGCCCTGGCCTGGGCCTATGGGCTGGGCTGGCTGGCTGCGGGTGTCTGGTGGCTGTACATCAGCATGCACGACTACGGCAACCTGCCGGCGCCGCTGGCGGCATCGGCCGTGCTGGCCTTGTCGGCGGCGCTGTCGCTGTACGCCGCCGCAGCCGGTGCTGCCTACGCACGCTGGCGTCGCGGCAACGGCTTCGACGCGGGGCTGTGGGCGGCGCTGTGGCTGCTGGTTGAACTGGCGAGAGGGCTGCTGTTCACGGGCTTTCCCTGGTTGTCGCTGGGTTATGCCTTTGTTGACGCGCCGCTGGCCGCGCTGGCGCCCTGGTTGGGGGTCTACGGCATGGGTTTTGTCGCGGCCGCCGTGGCCTCGGCACTGGCAACCCCAGCGCGTTGGCGTGCTGTGGCCGCCGCCGGTGGCGTGCTGGTGCTGCTTCAGATGGCGCCTGTGCCCCGCTTTACAAAGCCTGCCGGGGAGCTGTCCGTGGTGCTGCTTCAAAGCAACGTCAAGCAGGATGAAAAATTTGC